>DAOTUU010000039.1:0-153147 GCA_034436555.1 Chloroflexota bacterium
AGCGAGTCCCAGCCGGCGGGAACCGGCTGTGGCGCGGAATCGTGGTCCTCGAGCTCCACGTCGGCGAGCGCGAGGGTCAGCCTCTGCTCCAGCGCCTGGCTGACCGATTCGTCGAGCAGGCGCGTGGAGACGACCGCCGTGACGGTGCCCACGCCCACGAGCAGGGCCGTCACGAGCGCCATCAGGAACAGCGCGAGCCGCCGGCGCGTGTGGCCGAGCAGGCGCTCGGGTGCCCCGTGATGGCTTCGCGCCGCCCCGTGCCGGACGTGGTTCACGGTCGTGGTCGGAGCCCGCCGACGATGGCCGTCACGACGTGGCCTCGAGGGCATATCCGACGCCCCGCACGGTCCGCACGGCGTCCCGCCGGCCCAGCGCCTCCAGCTTGCGGCGCAGGTAGTGGACGTACAGGTCCACCACGTTGGAGTAGAGGTCGGGCTCTGCGCCCCACACCGCATCCAGGATCTGCTGGCGCGTGACCACGCGACCGTCCTGGCGCAGCAGATAGCCCAGCAGCGCGTACTCCCGCGCGGACAGGTCCTCGGACCGGTCGCCGACCATCACCCGGTGCCGCACAGGGTCCAGGACGATGTCACCCGCCGACAGGCGCTCGTCGGTCGTGGAGGGTGCGCGCCGGGCGAGGGCGCGCAGCCGCGCCAGCAGCTCCCCGAACGCGAATGGCTTGGGCAGGTAGTCGTCCGCGCCCGCGTCCAGGCCGCCGATCCGGTGCTCCAGCCCGCCCAGCGCCGTGAGCATCAGCACAGGTGTCCGGACACCCCGCGCCCGGAGCAGCCGCAGCACCTCGAGACCATCGAGGTCCGGGAGTCCGCGGTCCAGCACGATCACGTCGTAGTCGCGATCGGACGCGAGGGCGAGGGCAGCCAGGCCGTCGCCCGCGACATCCACCGTGCACCGCTCCGCGGACAGGACGCGCCGAATCGCCTCGGACATCTTCGGTTCGTCCTCGGTGACCAGGATGCGCATCGTCCGGATGGTGGAGCGGCGGGCGACGCGGCACAAGGGCCGAGCGTCCTTTCTGTGGAGACTCACATGCAGGCCACAGGGGGGTCAAACACCGCCGCGCGAGGCTGGTCTCACACCCAGCAAGGAGGACCATCCGCGTGACCAAGCACCTGACACTGCTCATCGGCGGCCTGGCGGCCACCGCGATCCTCGCGTTCGCCCTGTCGGCGGCGGGTTTCGGGCCCGGTGCTGGTCAGGGAGAGGCCGACGGCCCCCCGGAGACGATCGCAGGCTCCGTGCCCCTGCCTCCGGTCGAGACCGTCTATGTCCGGCCCGCGGCGACGCCGCAGGTGGTTCGGGTGATGGACGGCGTCGGCGGGGCCGCGAGCGATGCCTGGAGCCTGGGGCTGGGCGAGCGCGACGCGGACGACCCGGACGACCCGGACGACGGCGACGACGGAGATGACGGGTATGACGGGTACGCAGACGAAGATGGCGAGCATGGCGACGGATACGACCGAGACGATGAAGACGACGACGGGGGCGACCATGGCGACGGGGACGACCACGACGACGGCGACGACGATGACGACTGAGGCACCGCGCGACCAGCCTCCGGCCCGACCGACGCCGGGCGTCCGATCCGCCCCGGCGGCGAAGCCCCGGCCCGACCCACGCCCGAGTCGGCTCGCACTCGGGGCGGGCGCCCTGGCCGCGATCAGCGTGATGGTGGGCGGACTGGCGTCGGTGCCGGTGGCCGACCAGCCCGTGAGCGCCGACCCGGGCCCGTCGATGGCCAGGCTCGGGTCGGCGGGCGTGTTCGAGGGACGTGTCCGCTACGTCCAGCTGCGACCCGGCGAGCGCCCACCACCGGGGGCGAGGGTCATCGATGCCGCACAGCCCACGCCGCTGGTCGTGATCACCAGGGTCCAGAGGTCGGGGACGGGCGAGCGGCGCACCACCACGCGTCAGTCGGGACGTCGATGATCGCGCCGTCGGTCGCCGCGCCGCTCGCGTCGTCCGTCTCCGCGCCGCTCGCGCCGTCGGTCGTCGCGGCGATCGCGCCGCCTCCGGGCGAGCGCTCCCTGGTCGTCGACGCGATGGGTGGCAGGCTGTCCATCCGGATCGCGCACCCGCCCGGCCAGGGGTCACGGGCAGACCGGGCGATCGTCCGCGTCGCCGCGCGGGTCGGGCGCTGGGCGGACCGCCTGACGCGGTTCAGCGACGTGTCTGACGTCGCGCGCCTGAATGCCCATCCGGGGAGCGCGCGGACCCCTGTGGGGCCCACCCTCGGCGCGGTGCTCGACTGGGCGGAGCGCTGCGGAGAGCACGTCGATGGTCACATCGACGTGACGCTCCTGGACGCGCGCATCGCCGCAGAGGCCGCCGACCCGGGTCGCATCCGGGACCTCGCGCCCCACCGATGGTGGCTCGAGCGATCCGCTCGCGGCGGCGTCGTCCATCGCGTCGGGTCGTTCCGTTTCGATCTCGACGGGGTGGCCAAGGGCTGGATCGCCGATCGGGCGCTCGCGCTGCTGCGAGACTGGCCGGCGGCGGTCGTGGATGCCGATGGGGACATCGCGATGCGCACCGCGACCGGCGTGGCGTGGGAGGTCGCGATCGACGACCCGCGCCCGGGTGCGACCGACGAACTGGCCGTCCTGCGGTTCCATCACCGGGCGCCGTGCGGGCTGGTCGCCGTCGCGACGTCCGGGACGAGCGTGCACCGCTGGGAGGGCGGCGTCGATGGGGTGCCGCGCCACCACCTCATCGACCCGCGCACCCGGCTGCCCGCCGACACCGACGTCATCCAGGCCACCGTGATCGCGGCATCGGCACGCGAGGCGGAGGTCCTCGCCAAGGCGGCGGTCATCGCGGGGTCGGAGACCGGTCTGGAAAGGCTTGAGCGATCCGCCGCATGGGGTGCCGTGGTGCTGCTGGCCTCCGGGGCTGTCGTCGCCCTGCCTCGCACGCTGGAATGGATCGCATGAGATATCGCGGACTGGATCCTCGAACCCGGCTGCTGCGATGGGGTCTGCTGGGGGTCATCGTCGGCGCGGTCGTCCTGACCTGGGGAGGCGCCGCGGTCACGTCCGTCGCGACCTGGGTCACCGTCGAGCACGATCGACTGCCGTGGTACGCGACGCGGCTGCTCGGCCTCGTGTCCTACCTCGCGATCACGGGCTCGGTGGTCTACGGGCTGCTCCTGTCCACCGGGATTCTCGACGCGATCGCGCATCGCACGGTCTCGTTCGCGCTCCACCAGGACCTGTCGGGCATCGGCCTGGGCCTTGCGATGGTCCACGCGGCGGTCCTGATGATCGACTCCAGCGTCCCCTATTCACCGCTCGAGGTGCTGGTGCCCTTCGCCGGATGGTACGAGCCGCTCTGGGTGGGCGTCGGCCAGGTCACGCTGTACCTGGTCGCGATCGTGACGCTGTCGTTCCACCTGCGGAAGCGGATCGGCCAGAAGCGCTGGCGGAGGCTCCACCACGTCACGTTCCTGGCGTTCCTGGGTGCCGCGCTGCACGGCCTCATGGCGGGCACGGACTCGACGGAGACCTGGGCTCACTGGATGTACGTGCTGTCGCTGGCGCTGGTGGCGTCCCTCACGGTGTACCGGGTCATCGTGGCGGTCGCGGCGCGGTCGAGCGCGCCGGTGTCGTCACCGGAGTCATCGGCGCTGCCGGGGTCCCGCACGTCACCCGCGCCACCCGCGGCACCGGCTCCCGTGGGCACGCGCGCGCCTTGACGGTCCCGTCCCCGATCGGTGCCCCGGCCGCCCGCTCCGGCCGGCCAGGCCAGGACGGAGCCGCGTCGAGGCCACCCCCACCGTGCCCCATCGCTTGCTACCCTCGCCGAATGCAGGCTTCCGACCACCTTCCCTCCTTCGACCTGGGCGGCCGCGTCGTGCTGGTCACGGGCGGCGGGCGGGGCATCGGCCGGGTGCTCGCTCTCGGCATCGCCCAGGCAGGTGCCACGGTGGTGGCGGTCTCTCGGACCTCTGATGAGCTGGCCGAGACCGCGGCCGCCGACGCGACCGGACGGGTGCGCAGCGTGCCCTGGGACGTGGCCGACCTCGCCTCGCTCGACACGCTGGTGGCGCGCGCGGTCGCGGCGGCCGGCGGAAGCCCGATCGACGGGGTCATCCATGCCGCGGGCGTCCAGCACCGCGGACCCGCCGACGGATTCACGCCTGATGACTGGCATCGGGTCACGGCGACGCAGCTCGATGCGCCGTTCTTCCTGAGCACGGCGATCCATCGGGCGGGGACGGCCGCGGGCGTCCCGGGAAGCCATGTGTTCATCGGGTCGCTGACCTCGTCCATCGGACTGCCCGAGATGGCCGCGTATGGTGCGGCGAAGTCGGGCGTGATGGGGATTGTGCGAGCGCTGTCCGTCGAATGGGCGCGCGGCGGGACACGCGTGAACGCGATCGCCCCGGGGTACATCCGGACGCGTCAGACGGAGCGGCTCCTGGCCGACCCGGCCGCCATGGCGCGCATCGACGCGCGCATCCCGATGGGCCGTCTGGGCACGCCACGGGACCTGGCCGGGGTGGCCGTGTTCCTGCTCTCGGACGCCGCGGCCTACATCACGGGTCAGGCGATCTACGTCGACGGAGGCTGGCTGGGCGCCTGAGCCAGGTCCGCAGCGCGTGGACGGACGACACCAGCGCGTGGACGGATGGGCCGCCACCGGGCCGGGCGAGGCCGCCGCCACCGGGCCGGGCGAGGCCGCCGCCACCGGCGCTGCTACCATCGGCACGAAGGCCGCGGACCGGGATGACCGGGTCGCGGCCCGTCGCCGTGCCCGCAGCACGGGCGAGGCAGCGCAGGAGCGTCCGTGAAGATCGTGGTGGGGTTGGGCAACCCCGGCAGGCAATACGACGGCACCCGCCACAACGTGGGTTGGATGATCCTGGACCGCATCGCGGACCGGGCCGGCTGGTCCGGACGCGGCAGGGAGCGTGACGCCGCGATCGCCGTCCGCGGCCGGTGGGCGGACACGGACCTCGTGCTGGTCAAGCCGCTCACCTACATGAACCTGTCCGGCCAGGCCGTGCGCAAGGTGCTGGCCCGTGAGCGGGTGCCCATGGAGGACCTCCTCATCGTGGTCGACGACTTCTCGCTGCCGCTGGGCCGGCTCCGCCTGCGCGAGGAGGGCAGCGCGGGCGGCCACAACGGCCTGAAGTCGATCATCGCGGAGATGGGCACCCAGAAGTTCGCGCGCCTGCGCGTGGGCATCGGGGAGCCCGGCCGGAGCGCCGTTGACCACGTGTTGTCGCGGTTCGCGACGGACGAGCAGGCGGACCTGGCGAAGGTGCTCGATGCAGCGAGCGACGCGGTCGCCGACTGGGCGCGCGAGGGCACGAGCCGGGCCGCGAACCGCTGGAACGCCTGGACGCTCCCTGCGCCGCCAGCCGCACCCGGTGCCGCCGTGCCGGGTGCCGCCGTGCCGTCCGGCGGCGCCGGACCCGCGCCCATCACCCCCGCAAGTCCGGTCGCGGCCGTTCCTGCCGACCCTGTCGCGGGCTCCCGCGCGCGTGACGCGACGCGCTCCGCCCCGGACGCGGACGGCATCGTGCGCACGCGAACGGGCTGGCGCAGGCTGCTGCCGGGCGGCTCGGACCCGGACGCCGCGCGATGACCGACGACCGCACCCCGCTGCGCGGCCGGCGCGGTCGGGACCGGCGCATCGCCGATGCGGTGGAGCGGCTGACCAGCGGCGGGAGCGCGGCCGCCGCGCCGGAGCGCGACGCCTTCGCCGACCCGGACGTCTCGATGATGTCGCTCGAGGAGCTGCTGGACCCGGTCGGCCACACCGCGGAACGACCGATTCGATCGAGGCCCGCGCGCGCCCCACGGACGCGACCCGCGGCCCACCGGGACTCGACCCCCGGCCAGCGCCACCGGATCCCGGACCTCTCGGCGCTCGTCGCGCCGCTCGCAGCGAGCGGTCAGGTCCGGGCGCTCGTGGAGCGACTGGGCGACGCGACCCCGCGACGCACGGGCGCCTCCCTGCGCCATGTCACGTATTCCGCGATCCCGCACGGCGCGAAGACCTTCCTCGCGGCGGCCGTGGCGCGCGCCAGCGGCGAGCGCCTCGTCTGGATCGCCCGTGACGCGGAGATCGCCGACCGGGTCGCGGACGAGCTCGTCGCCTGGCTGGGCGGCCCGGAGCGCGTGGTGACCCTGGAGCCGCGCACGTCGCTCGCCTACGAGCGCTCGGAGCTGGTGCGCGACGAGTCCGCCGCGCGGGTGGCCGCGCTCGCCGCCTGGCGACCCGCCGGCCCCGACGCCCCGACGCGGATCCTGGTCACGAGCGTCCAGGCCCTGTTCCAGCACACCCTCCCGCCCGATGCGCTGCCGGACGCCCCGGTGACCCTCCGACCCGGCCTGCGGCGCTCCCAGGATCGGGTGCTCCAGGCCCTCGTGGATCTGGGCTACGAGCGCGTGGGGGAGGTGGGCGGCAGAGGCGAATTCGCGCGGCGCGGCGGCATCGTGGACGTGTTCCCGGCCGGCCAGGCGCTGCCCGTGCGCATCGAGTGGTTCGGAGACGAGATCGAGTCGATGCGCGCGTTCGACCCGGCCGACCAGCGCGGCATCGGCCCGGTCACCGACGCCACGCTGCTGCCCGCGTCGGAGTTCCTGCTGACCGCGGAGTCGGGTGCCGGGCTCCGGACACGCCTGGGCAAGTCCGCCGACCGACTGGGCGAGCGGCTCGCGGGCGACCTCGCCCACCTGGAGCTCGGGCAGCTGGGCGACAGCGCGGAGCTGTGGGGTGGCTTCCTCGCGCCGGGCACCGCCCTCGATCACCTGGGCGGCGCCATCTGGCTCATCGATGAGCCCGCCGAGGTGGCCGCCGCGGCCGAGTTCCTGTGGTCGCAGGCGGACGACCGGCGCGCGGAGCTGGAGCGGTCCGGCGAGATCCCCAGGGGCTGGCCCAGCGCCTACCCCGAGCCACGCGCCTGGAAGACGCGCCTGCTTGAGGCGCGGACGCTGGAGCTGACCGGGGAGCCGGATGCGGAAGGGGCACCGCCGGGCGGCAACCCGTTCGGCTGGCGCGAGCCCGCGCTGCCGCCCGCCGCGCTGGGTCACCTGGGCGCGACGGTGGAGGAGTGGCGCCGCGACGGGGCGCGGGTGGTGCTGGCGTCCGACCAGTCGGCGCGGCTGGCGGAGCTGCTCGCGGACGCGGACATCGTGGCCGCGCCGGGCAGCCGGGTGGCGGCCCCCCTGCCCGCGGGCGGTGTGGCGCTCATCGATCGCAGCCTCAACGGAGGGTTCGCGGGCGGGCCGGACGGCCACATCCTGGTCACCGACCGGGAGCTGTTCGGGTCGGTACGCGTGCGCCGCCCGCGCGCCCTGCGACGGGTCGTGCCCAGGGACCTGCTCGACCGCCTCCAGCCGGGCGACCATGTCGTCCACATCGACCATGGCATCGCGCGCTATGCGGGCCTGGTCCGGCGCACCGCGGGCGGCGAGGGCACCGAGGAGCGCGACTTCCTGGAGCTCCAATTCGCTGGCTCCGACCGGATCTGGGTGCCCGTGGAGCAGATCGACCGGGTCACCCGCTACGCCGGTGGCGAGGAGCCCCAGCCGAGCAGGCTGGGTGGCGGCGAATGGCAGCGCGCCCGGACCCGGGTGCGCAAGGCCGTCGGCGATCTGGCGAAGGAGCTGCTGGAGCTGTACACGTCGCGCGCGCACGCACGTGGGCGGGCGTTCGGCGAGGACACGCCCTGGCAGACCGAGATGGAGGCCGCCTTCCCGTATGAGGAGACGCGCGACCAGCTGCGCGCCGTCCTGGAGGTCAAGGCGGACTTGGAGCGGGACACGCCCATGGACAGACTCGTGGTGGGCGACGTGGGCTACGGCAAGACGGAGGTGGCCATCCGCGCCGCCTTCAAGGCGATTCAGGAGGGGATGCAGGTCGCGGTGCTGGTGCCCACCACGGTGCTCGCCGCGCAGCACCTCCAGACGTTCCGGGCACGCTTCGCGGCGTACCCCGTGACGGTCCGGATGCTGTCCCGATTCGTGGGCGGCGGTGATGCCTCCGACACCGTCAAGGGCCTCGCGTCGGGCGCCGTGGATCTGGTCATCGGCACCCATCGGCTGCTGTCCAGGGATGTCCGATTCTCCGACCTGGGCCTCGTCATCGTGGATGAGGAGCAGCGTTTCGGCGTGACCCACAAGGAGCGCCTCAAGCAGCTCAAGCGGGAGGTCCACGTCCTGACGCTGTCGGCCACGCCCATCCCCCGGACGCTCAACCTGGCGCTCGCGGGCGTGCGGGACATGAGCGTCATCGAGACGCCGCCGGAGGACCGCCTGCCCATCCAGACGCGCGTCGCGGAGGCGAGCGCGGGTCTCGTCAAGGACGCCATCACCCGCGAGCTGGACCGGGGCGGACAGGTGTTCTACGTCCACAACCGGGTGGAGACGATCGAGGCGCAGGCCGAGCAGCTGCGCCGGCTGCTGCCGCAGGCGCGCTTCCTGGTGGGCCACGGGCAGATGGCGGAGGGCGCCCTGGAGAAGGTGATGCTGGCGTTCGCGCGGGGGGACGCCGATGTGCTCGTGTGCACCACGATCATCGAGTCGGGCCTGGACATCCCCAACGCCAACACGATCATCATCGATCGCGCCGACGCCCTTGGCCTGGCCCAGCTCTACCAGCTCCGGGGTCGCGTGGGTCGGTCGTCCCGCCGGGCCTACGCCTACCTGCTGTATCGCCGGCGGGAGCGGCTCACGGATGTCGCGCGCAAGCGGCTCCAGGCGATCTTCAACGCGTCGGAGCTGGGCGCGGGCTTCCAGATCGCGCTCGCGGACCTGGAGATCCGGGGCGCGGGCGACATCCTGGGCGGCGAGCAGCACGGCCACATGGCGGCGGTGGGCTTCGACCTGTACACCCGGATGCTGGCCGAGGCGGTGGAGGAGGAGAAGGCCGCGGTGGAGCACCGGGAGCCCGCCCACCGGCGCCAGGCCACGGTCATCGACCTGCCGGTGGACGCCCACCTGCCCGACGACTACGTCCCCGAGGAGCCCCACAAGCTCGAGCTGTACCGACGGCTGGGCCGGGTGGTCAGCGAGCGGGAGCTGGACGCGATCCGGGCCGAGCTCAAGGACCGCTACGGCCCCCTGCCCGACCCCGTGGTGCGGCTGCTGGATGTGGCCCGCCTGCGCTATACCGCGGAGGCGGCCGGACTGGTGTCGCTCACCCGCGAGGAGGGCCAGCTGGTGCTCCGCTTCGGTCCCGACTGGTCGCGCGCGACGACCGCCCGGGTGCTTGCGCCGCGCGACCCAGCCGATCCACTGCGGGCGCTGGCGGGCGGCCTGACCTACGGATCGAACCAGCTGCGCGCGAGGCTTCCCAAGGATGTTGCGAAGGCGTGGAGTCTCACGCGGGCGCTGGTGGAGCGGCTGGCAGCGGCCGCCGACGCGCGGCAGGGGGAGATCGCCGCCGAGTAGCGGAGCCCATGGGACGTTCGTGGGACGCGGTGGTGTGAGGCTTCGGTCATCGCTCGCCCCTGATGGCGGGCCAGCAGAGGGAGGCACCACCATGGCGACCCATCGTTCGCGCCGCGGCGCACTGCTCGGAGCGATCGTCCTTGGAAGCCTTATCTGCATCGCAGGGCCGGCAGGCGCCGCGGCGCCGAACGCGCCCAAGCCGCGACCCGTGCCGAGGCCCGACGGCTTGATCGCCAAGGGCCTGACCGGGACCCCCGTCGGCAACGACATCTACAACACGACGGCGGCGGGTCAGGCCGTCGCCGGGAGCGCGAAGGCGACCAAGCGGCTGACCTTCGAAATCACCCTCGCGAACGACGGCCCCGCTGCGTCGCGACTGCGGGTCCAGGCGGCCGGGTCGTCGGCCGGGTTCGGGGTCAAGTACCTCAGCGGATCGACCGATGTCACCGCGGACGTGGTCGCCGGCACGTTCGCCACGGGGACTCTGGGTGCCGGGCAGTCGGAGGCGCTCATCGCGAAGGTCACCGTGAAGTCGAGTGCCGCGGTTGGGGCGTCCACGAGCCGGCTCGTGACGATCTCGGGCGGTCCGGTGTCGGCGCCGCTCGTGGACGCCGTCAAGTTCACCGCCAAGCGGAAGTAGCCTCAGCCAGGCGTCCGGATCGGGCGCCGGCCTCGGGTCCAGGCCCCGGCCCCGCCCCCGCCGGTGTCCGGCCCCGGCCCCGTGTCCGCCCCCGCCCCTCCCCAGGCCTTGCCCCCCGGCACCCGCCCCCGCCCCCGTGTCCGCTCACCGGCCATGACCGACACGTCCGGACCGGATCCGGTCGGATCGGGCCGCTGGCGGGCCCATCCGGACACGCCGGTGCGCTCCGGGCCGATGAGCGGCCCGGATCGGACATGCCGGCCCGATGCATGCACGTCTTGTCCGCCCAGCGGCCCGGCGCCTCGGCCCTCGGCCGGCGGCCGGCGGCCCGGGCGCCGGACGTCCGGCGGCGGTCGGAGCCCGTCCCGCACACGCCTCCACCCGCCGCCGACGCCTGGGGCGTCGATCCAGCCCCGGAGCCCAGCCCGCCCGCGTTCTGACGGCCCGGGCGTCGCACCCGCCGCCGACGCCCCGCGCGTCAGCCCTGGCGCGCCACGTCGCGCAGCAGCCGCGCCAGGTCCTCGCCCGGCTCCACGTCCAGGTCCGCGCACAGCGCCACGGCGCGATCGGCCACGCGTCGCGCGCCCGCGGTCCGACCCTGGCGCAGGAGCGCCCGACCCAGCCGCACGTGGCGCTCCTCCTCCAGGGGTTCCAGCGCGATCGCCGCGTCCAGCAGGCGGCCCGCCTCGTCCAGGTCGCCCCGCGCGATCGCGTCATCGGCCACGAGGTCGAGCAGCGCCAGCTGTCGGCGCGTGACCCGCTCGCGGGGCGCAGAGGCCCAGTCCGCATAGCGGTCGCCTGGCAGCAGCTCGCCGGTGGCCCGGGCCAGCGCCGCGCGGGCGAGGCCGACCCGCTCCGCCGCGGGCGCTCGCAACGCCGCCCCGGCCTCCTCCTCGAACCGCGTCGCATCCACGATGACCTCCGGCGCCAGCGCCAGCGCCTCCTCGCGCCGGACGACGAGCTCGCCGCACGCCCTTCGGACCCGGTTGAGCACATTCCGCAGGCGAGCTCGGCCGATGTCCGTGTCCGCCTCCTCCCACAGCGCCTCGACCGCCTCGTCGAGCGTGACCATCCCTCGCAGCGCGAGCAGTTTGACGAGCGCCGCAGGCCGTCCCGGCGGGGGTGAGACGTCCACACCGCCGCGCTCCACCGCGAAGCGGCCCAGCAGCACCACCATCAGGTCGGTCGGAGGGGAGGTGACGCTCGGCGTGCCGTCCGCCGGAGGCACCACGATGGCGAGCAGCTCCGGCTCGCGTCGCTCGATGCGCCCCGGGTCACCCTGGTCGGCCACCGCCTGGCGCGCCTGCGCCAGCCATGTCACGGCGTCGTCACACCGGCCCTGGAGGGTCAGGCTCACCGCGCGCAGCAGCCAGGCGAGCCAGCGGTCCCGCGGCACCGCGAGGACGCTCTGCTCGAGACGCCCCAGGAGCGCCAGGGCCCCCTCGGCGTCACCGGACCGAACCGCCAGGCGCACGCGGGCGAGCAGCGGTGCATCGTCGCGGTCCAGCGGACGGCCGCGCGCCTCCGCCCGGGCGATCCAGTCGCGCGCCGCGTCCACGTCACCGCAGACCGCGAGCATGTCGGCGCCGTCGGCCAGGAACTCGATGCCCGCGAGCTGGTCGAACCAGCCCTCCGGGTTGGCCTCGGCGGTGGCCAGCGCCGCCCGCACGCCGCCCAGGTCCCGCCGCTCGGCCGCGAGTCGTGCCGCGCTCCAGGCGGCGTAGGCGATCGATCGCGAGTCGCCCAGGCGCCGGCCGATCGCCTCCGCCTCGCGCACCGCGACCGCGGCGGCATCCAGGTCTCCCCGATGGGTCTGGAGCTCGGCGAGGTAGGTGAGCGTCGCGGCACGCACCGGGTCCTGGGCCGATCTGAGCGCGACGGCCCGCTCCAGGCAGGCGACGCCGGCGTCGATGCGACCCACTACCGTGTGGCAGCCATTGCCGAGCGCCTGCCAGGCGTCCGCCTCCCAGGCGCGCTCGCCCGCGACCTGGAGCAGGCCCACAGCGACCTCCAGCTCCTGCGCGGCCTCCGCCGATGCGCCCGCCGGGTCGGCCACCAGACGCAGCAGGCCGTGGATGTAGCGTGCTCGGCCCAGGGTCGCGGTCTCGGTCGCCCGCGCTGTCGCGATGACCGAGGAGGCGAGGGCCGTCCCGGCGTCAAGGTCACCGCCCCGCGCCAGGTCCAGGGAGCGCTCGACCTCCACGGCGCGCCGGTCGGGCGAGGGATCCGGAAGCAGCGCGAGCGCGCGCTCGATCCAGGCGGCGCGCAGCAGCGGCCGTCGCTCGGCGGCCTGGACCAGGTGGACGAGCAGGGTCGGGGCCGCCGCCAGCGCCGGGTCGGGCAGTTCCGCCGCCAGTGCCGCGAGCGTCGGCAGCCCCGCAGCCACGAGCCCATCGCGACCGATGGAGCCGAGCAGGGCCGAGAGCCCGGTCGCATCCCCCGTGCGGGTGAGCAGCGACGCGGCCTCCACCAGCGCGTCTCGCTCCACGTAGCGACGCGCCACCACCCGAGCGGTGTCGAGGTCCAGCCCGCGCACAGGCAGCAGCTCTCGGACCGGATCGGGCAGCTCGCCCCAGCCGTCCGGTCGGAAGCGCACCGGCAGGCCCAGATCCAGCAGCCGCTCGAGCGTGCCCGGACCACCGATCGCCGCCGCCACCGGCCCCGACAGGAGCGGCAGCCCGGCCAGCCGCTCGATGGCAGACCGCTCGGCGGAGCCGGCGCCCGCGAGCAGGCCATCCAGCAGCCCGGCCAGGACGCGTCGCGGCGTGCCGCCGGGAACGGTGTCACCGTCGCGCCGCGCGGGCTCCCCGAGCGATGCCGCCAGGGCGACCGCGGCAGGCCAGCCGCCCGTGGCCGCCAGCAGCGGCGCGGCCCCTCCGGTCGGGGACGTGGGCTCCGCCCGCCCTCGCTCCGCGAGCACGCGGGCCACCTCGTCGGCATCCATGCGCAGGTCATCCGGCCCCAGGATCGCGGCCTCGAGCGTATCGACGAGCCCGTGAAGCGACGGCGCCAGTCGCCGACCGGCCAGCACCAGCCGGGTGCGGACCGGAAGGGACGCGCCCAGGCGAGCCAGCCACGCGGCCGCGTCCGCGGTGGCACGCTGGACCTCGTCGATCGCCATGACCGCGCCGCCGGCACCCTCCAGGCGCACCACCAGCCGCTCCAGCGACCCATCGGGATCATCGCCGTCGATGGATTCCGCGATGGCCGGCAGCCCCGCCCGGCGCGCCGCCTGCGCGATCGCCCCGAGGAGCTGGCGCGGACCGGATGCGTCGGGCAGCACCGCCCGGACGAGCGGCAGGTCGAGGGTGGCGGCGAGCTGCCGGGCGGTGGTGGTCTTGCCATAGCCGCCGGGCGCCTCCAGCAGCACCGTGGGGGCGTCGCCCATGAGCGCCAGCAGCCGCGGCCGGGGCACGAGCGCTCGTGGTCGTCCTGCCTGCATCGTCACTCCATCACGCCCACGTCGGTAGGATGCGCCACCGCCGCCCGTCGTGGGACGTTCGTGGGACGCGGATGATGGACCCTTCGCCGCATGAACCGTGCCGTCCTGCTCCGATTGCTGCCGCGGTCACGCACCGGGCGTCGCCTCGCCGGCGCGGTGGAGGTCGTGGACACGGGCGAGGTCGCCCTGTTCCGGGACGCGGACGACCTTGTCGACCTGCTCCAGCGGATCCACGCGGCGGAGCGTCCCGGCGTCCGCACGCCACCCACGGCACGCCCCCCGGAGGTCGAGTGATGCGCCCATCCATCCGGCCACTCGCGCCGAGCCTGGTCGCCGCACTCCTCGCGGCGTCCGCGGCCCTGGCGCCAGGGTCCGCGCTGGCCGCGACGCCCACGGTCTGGACGAAGTCGATCGAGTCGAAGCCGGGGAGCGTGGTCGCGCTCACCCCGGGCCCATCGGGCGGCTTCTTCGCCGCGGTCCGGCCGGGCTTCTACAGCTCGCTCCGCCAGGGCATCCGACGATTCGACGCATCCGGCAGGCGACTCTGGGCCCGGAACTTCCCGGCCGAGGCATCGGTCTGGCTGGGTGACCTCGCGTCGGACGGGACCGGCGTCTACCTCACGTTCCGGGAGGCGGCCGACGACGAGGACACGCACTACGCGGTGCGCAAGTACGCACTCGACGGCCGCGAACTGTGGACCACGCGGTGGACCGGATGGCAGGAGGACAACGATCCAGACCGGCAGGGGTACCCCCCGGTCACCGTGGCAGGCGGCACGGTGTCGGTGCTCTACGACCCGATCTACGCGAGTGAGGACCCCGACTACTGGCAGGCCCCGCGCGCGGTGGCCAGGTTCGACGCGGACGACGGTGATCGGCTCGCGGACTGGAAGGTCCCGGTCAAGCGCTACCCGGCGTCGAACTGGTCGGCGGAGGACATCGCCGCGACCGCGGCCGGCGTCTACACCCTGACCGCGTACGAGGACGAGTCCGACACGGGCATGACCACCCAGCTCCAGATCGATCTGCTGCGCTCGGGTGGCGTGGTCTGGACGACCCGTGCCGGCAGACACGCCGACGACGCGTGGCCGGTCGCGCTGACGGCCGACGCGGGCGGTGCGCTGGTGAGCTACTTCGTGTACGACGCCCGCAACCGCGACCGACCGCATGTCCTGCGCATCCGGCCGGACGGCTCCACCGCCTGGCTCAGGAAGCAGCCAGCCTACGGCGCCGGCCCGGTGATCGGCGATGGCGCCACGACATGGGCGGTGCGTCATGCGTACGGCTCCGCGACATCCAGCGACATCGTCGTCCGTCGCCTGGATGGTGACGGCGCCACCATCCGCGAGCGGCGGTATGGCGACAGCCACTGGGAGAGCGCGGACTGGGTCATCGCCGTGGGCCGGTTCCTGTATCTCGGCGGCGTGATCCGGGGGCGGACGTCGACGGCGCACTACCCGATGATCATGAAAGTCCGCAAGCCCTGACGAGCCCGACCAGCCGGCCTGCCCTGAGCGATCGCGGGCCGACTTGACCCCGCCTCCCCGGCGGTGCCACGATGCCCACCCGCGACCGGAGGAGTCGAGGCCCACCCCACCCAAGTCCGGAGGAGGTCGAAGATCGTGGCGCAAGAGGTCGCCCTCGTCGTCAACGGGGTCGCTCGCACGGTGGCGGTCGAGCCGCGCCGGATGCTCGTCCAGCTGCTCCGGGAGGACCTGGGCCTCACGGGCACCCATGTGGGCTGTGACACCAGCCAGTGCGGTGCCTGCACGGTGCTCGTGGATGGCCACGCGGTGAAGAGCTGCACGATGCTCGCCCTTCAGGCGGACGGCACGTCGGTCACCACCATCGAGGGGCTGGCCCCGGAGGGCGGCCTGCACCCCATCCAGAAGGCGTTCTGGGAGAACCACGGGCTCCAGTGCGGCTTCTGCACGCCGGGCATGATCATGTGCGCGGCCGACCTGCTGGCCCGGGAGCCCGACCCCGACGACGCGGAGGTCCGCCACGCCATCGAGGGCAACCTGTGCCGCTGCACGGGCTACCACAACATCGTGCGCTCCATCCAGGCGGCGGCCGCCGACCTCCGGGGTGAGGCACCGGCGCCCGCCGACGCGGCCACCCAGGGTTAGGGGAGGGACGGACCGATGGCCGTGGACACGATCGGCACCCCCCTCAAGCGCAAGGAGGACCCGCGGTTCATCACCGGGTCCGGCAGCTATCTCGATGACGTCAAGCTGACGAACCTGGCCCACGCCGCGATCCTGCGCAGCCCGTACGCCCATGCGCGGATCCGAGGCATCGACACGAGCGCCGCGACGGCCCTGCCGGGCGTCCTCGCGGTCATCACCGGCCAGGACCTCAAAGACCTGCCCGCGCTGCCGTGTGCCTGGCCCGCGGGCGGTGCCAGCGGTGGCGGCGGTCGCTACACGAACAACCTGGCCACGCCGCGTCTGCTCGCCCTCGATGACGTCAAGTGGGCGGGCGAGGGCGTCGCGATGGTCGTCGCCGAGACCGTGGAGCAGGCCCAGGACGCGCTCGATGCGATCGAGGTGGACTGGGACCCGCTGCCCGCCGTGGTGGACGCCTGGGAGGCGGTCCAAGAGGGCGCGCCGCAGCTCCACGAAAATGCGCCGAACAACGTGGCCTGCACCTGGTTCACGGGCGACAAGGACGGCACCGCCGCCGCCATCGACGCCGCGTCGGTCGTGGTCCGCCAGCGCATCGTCAACCAGCGGCTCATCCCCACGCCCATGGAGGTCCGGGGCGCCATCGGGCGATACGAGCCGGGCACGGACGAGTACACGGTCTGGCTGAGCTCCCAGACGCCCCACATCATGCGGCTGCTCATCACCGCGTTCGTGCTGGGCATCCCGGAGCACACGGTGCGCGTCATCAGCCCCGACGTGGGCGGCGCGTTCGGGTCCAAGATCTTCCTGTATACCGAGTGGGTGCTGGTGATGCTCGCCAGCAAGCGCCTCGGCGGACGCCCCGTGAAGTGGGTCGAGAGCCGGCGCGAGAACTTCGTGGGGACCACGCACGGCCGCGATCACGTCACCGACATCGAGGTCGCGGGTGACCGGGACGGCACCGTCACGGGCCTGCGCGTGACCACCTGGGCGAACCTGGGCGGTCGTCTCTCCACGATCGCCCCAGGCATCCCCACGACCCTCTACGGGCGCGTGCTATCGGGGCCGTACGCCATCCCCAACGTCTGGTGCGAGGTCACCGGCGTGTACACCAACACCACGTTCGTGGATGCGTACCGGGGCGCCGGTCGGCCGGAGGCCACGTACGTCCTGGAGCGGGCGATGGACCTGTTCGCGGCGCAGATCGGCATGGACCGAGCCGAGGTGCGCCGGCGGAACTTCATCGCGTCGGACCAGTTCCCCCACCGCAACCCGAGCGGGCTGTACCGCTCCTGGAACGGCCAGGAGCTGGAGATCGACTCGGGGGACTACCAGCCCGCGCTGGACCGGGCGCTCGAGATGGCCGGTTACGCCGACCTGGCTGCCCGGAAGGCGGAGGCTCGCGCGCGCGGCAGGCTGCTGGGTCTGGGCATCTCCAGCTACATCGAGGTGTGCGGCGTGGCGCCGTCCAAGTGGATCGGTGCCGTGGGTGAGGGCTGGGGTGCCGCGATGTGGGAGTCGGCCAACATCCGGGTCCACCTCACGGGCAAGGTCGTGGTCACCACGGGTTCCCAGAACCATGGCCAGGGCCACGAGACGACGATGGCCCAGGTGGCCGCGTCCGCGCTGGGCGTGAGCGTGGACGACGTGATCGTGAAGCACTCCGACACCCTGGGCGCGCCGTTCGGCTACGGATCGTACGGGTCGCGCTCGGGTGCCGTGGGCGCCACGGCCGTGGTGAAGGCGGCGGACAAGATCAGGGAGAAGGCGCGGCGCGTCGCGGCGCACCTCCTGGAGGCGTCCGTCGACGACATCGAGGTGGACGGCGAGCGCTACTTCGTGAAGGGCTCGCCCGATCGAGCCAAGACCATCGGCGAGATCGCCTTCGCCACCGATCTGGGCTTCGACCTGCCGCCGGGCGAGGAGCCGTTCCTGGACGAGACCGCCTACTACGACGTGCCCAACTGCACCTGGCCCTTCGGCACGCACGTCGCGATCGTGGAGGTGGATCCTGACACCGGCCATGTGGACCTGGTGCGCTACGTGGCGGTGGACGACGTGGGTCGCAAGATCAACCCGCTCATCGTGGACGGCCAGATCCACGGCGGCATCGCCCAGGGCGTGGGCCAGGCGCTGTGGGAGGGCGCGGTGTATGACGCCCGCGGCCAGCTGCTGTCGGGCTCCCTGCTGGACTACGCCCTGCCGCGCGCGTCGTGGCTGCCGGGCTTCGAGCTCGACGAGACCGTGACGCCGTCTCCGGTCAACCCGCTGGGCATCAAGGGCGTCGGGGAGGCGGGCTGCATCGCCAGCACGCCCGCGGCCGTGAACGCGGTGCTCGATGCCCTGGCTCCGCTGGGCGTCCGCCATCTCGACATGCCCCTGACCTCGCAGACCGTGTGGCGCGCCATCGCAGGCGCGGAGGTGACCCCCGCATGATCCCGGCCCAGTTCGCGTACACCCGGCCCTCGTCGATCGAGGAGGCGCTCCGGATCCTGGCCCGGCAGGAGCCGGGCACCAAGGTCATCAGCGGCGGCATGAGCGTGCTGCCGCTGCTCAAGCTCCGGCTCGCGGAGGTGGACACGCTGGTCGACATCGGCCGGCTGCCCGAGCTCCACGGCATCCGCGAGGGCGCCGACGGCGGCGTGGTCATCGGCTCCGCGGTGACCTACCGGGAGGTGCTCGAGTCCGCGCTGGTGGCGCAGCGCGCGCCGCTGCTGACGGAGGTGGTCCGCGACATCGGCGACGTCCAGGTGCGCAATCGCGGCACGCTGGGCGGCTCGCTCGCCCACGCGGATCCTGCCTCGGACATCCCGGCGGCAGCGCTCGCGCTCGATGCCAAGCTGGCCCTCCGCTCGGTCGAGGGGCAGCGGGCCGGCCCGGTCGACGGCTTCTTCCTGGGCGCGTTCGACACCGCCATCAAGCCCACCGAGCTCGTCGTCGAGATCCGCATCCCGCCCCAGCCCGCCGGTTCCGGGGCCGCGTACCGACAGTTGACGCAGCCCGCGTCCGGGTACTCCATGGTCGGCGTCGCCGCCGTCGTGGGGTGGAGCGCCGGGGCCGTGTCCCACGCGCGCGTCGCGATCACGGGCGTGGGGGAGGTGGCGTACCGTGCGAAGGCCGTGGAGGCGGCGCTGCTCGGGTCCGACGCATCCGCGGCGGCGATCGCCGCCGCGGCCGCCCACGCGATCGACGGCCAGCAGGTGAACAGCGACATCCACGCCGACGCCGACTACCGCGGCGCGATGGCGGTGGTGTTCACGCGCAGGGCCATCGAGGCGGCCCTGGAGCGCGCCGCGGGGTGAGGAGGGCTTCGCCGGCGACACCCACCGGCGACCAGCGATGAGATCGGTCCGCATCCGGCCGGGGATGGCGCTCGACGCATCCCTGGCCGGTTCGGTGCTCACGCGCGACCTGCGGGTGGGCGAGGACGCGTGGTCCAAGGGCCGGCGCCTCACCTCGGATGACCTCCGGCGCCTGGAGAGCGATGGGGTGGCGGCACGCGGCGCCTGGGCCGGGGTCGGTCGGGATCCGGGCGCGATCACGCTGCTCGTGCCGGGGCCGGACGACGTCCACGAGGACGACGCCGCGCGACGACTCGCGGCGCTCGTCGCCGGCCCCGGGGTGGACCTGCGGGGCCCCACGGAGAGCCGCGTCGACCTCATCGCCCGGCACGACGGCGTGCTGCGCGTGCGTGTCGCCCGGATGGAGCGCCTCGACGCCATCGACGGGCTGTCGGTCTTCAGCGCCCTCGATGGTCGGGTGGTCCCCGCGGGCGCCCTCGTCGGATCGGCCAAGACGGGGCCCCACCTCGTCGATCGTCGCGTCCTGGAGCGTGCGGAGGCGCTCCTGGCTGGGCGGCGCCACCCGGTCATCGACGTGCGGCCGTTCCGGGATGCGCGCATCGGGGCGCTCGTGCGGGAGTCGCTGCCGGACGCCGGGCGGCGCCGGTTCGAGGACGGCCTTCGGTCGCGCGTCGCGGCCCTGGGGTCGCAGCTGTCGCGGGTGGCGTATGTGCCGGACGACGCCCGCGAGGTGGAGGCGGGCCTCCGGACGATGACCAGCGGGTCTGCGCGGGTGGACGTCCTGCTGACCGCGGGCGCCGGTTCCACGGACCCGGAGGATCCGGTGTTCCGGGCGCTGGGATCGGTCGGCGGGCGCGTGGTGAGCCACGGCGTGCCGGCACATCCGGGCTCCATGCTCATCCTCGCCCGGGTCGCTCGGACCACGCTCATCGGGCTGCCCACGTGCGGCGCCTATTCCAAGGCGACCGCGGTGGACCTGCTGCTGCCCTGGCTGCTCTCCGGGGAGCCGCCGACGCGCGCGACGGTCGCGCGACTGGCGCACGGCGGCATCCTCGATCGCGACCAGCGGTTCCGATTCCCGGCGTACGCCCAGAAGCTCGACGCGCCGGAGGGGTAGGGCAACGAGTTCCCGTCGTACAACATCTGCACGACGAACAACACGTCGGACAACTGCTAGCCGACAGGCTCCCACGCAAGGCTGGGCTGGCGATGTGCCGGCCCAGCCATTCCATCCGGAAAGGGAACGGGTCGACGATGAACCGGACAGTCAGGATCATGCTCGCGCCGTTGCTCCTCGTGGTCACGATGGGCACCTCGGCGACCACCACCACCGCCGCTCCTCCGGCCGCGGTGGTGGCGGATGCCGGCGGTGGGACGTTCGATTGCGATACCGAGGGCCCGGAGTGGCCGACCAAGGTCGCCGTCCGTGGTGCCACCGTCCTGGGCCGCGTGATCAGCGTCCAT
The DNA here is from genome assembly GCA_034436555.1 of Chloroflexota bacterium. Lineage (GTDB taxonomy): Bacteria > Chloroflexota > Limnocylindria > Limnocylindrales > CSP1-4 > JAFMJV01. The sequence continues at coordinate 20,397 of DAOTUU010000039.1, forward strand.
GAGATCAGCGCCAAGTTCCGGACCTACCGCCTGAAGGTGCTCAAGGCCTTCAACGGTGACTTCGGCGCGGAGGTCCGTGTTGCGATCCAGTGCGCGACCACCAAGCTCAAGATCGGCAAGCGTTACCTTTTCAGCAGCGGGCAGTTCTCGAAGACTGAAGACAGGATCATTCGGCTCGCCTACTTCGAGGACTATGGTGTGGGCTGGCGCGCGCGCGGGGACGACTCGGTCAAGCTGCTGACCTACGGGTACTCGACCGGTGCCTCGACCGCTCCCCAGTGGCTTCGTGCCCCTGACACGATCAAGCAGGCGGTCAAGGCGATCTACCCGAACTGACCGCCTCAGCATCGTGCTGGGCTGGGGCCAGCGCGGGACCATGCCGATCGGCGTAGTACCGTCGATCAGCGGCTGGCGACACAACCCGACGACACGGTGCCAACAGGCCCCGTCGGCTGGGAACCCCAGGACAGGAGGGCCCGGAGGGGTCCGGGGCCGAGGGTCCTCGAGCTTCCGCCCCATCCATTTCCCGTGACGGCCGCTGGCGTTGGCGCTCGGGATGATGCCCTCATCCGCCGTGTCGTGGGTGGTGGTGGGGATCTCGGTGCCGTAGGTGTTGCCCCCCGTACCAGACCCATTCCACGGAGTCCGGGTCGACGGTGTCCACCGGGGCCCGGTGACGACACCGGTCGCCCCGGGCACCGCATGGCGCTCCATGTGGGCCTGGAACCGCTCGCTCACGTCGCGAATTGCCGCTTGCGCCGCCTCTCCGGGCATGTCCCACGGCACGCGGCGGTGGCTGTCGATCTCGAGGTCCCGTCGATCCCGCAGGTACGCCAGGATGCGCGCTTGGATCGCCGCCCGGTCCTCGTCGGTCAAGCCACCGGGCATCGCCAGAGCTCCCATCCATGTGCTTTCATGGAGCCCATCCTATCCACCACCTACCACCGCCGTGGCTGTCAACGTGGCTGTCAGAAGGGGGTTGCAGCCCTAGAAAGCGGACACATGCACGCGAAACGTGGTGAGCCGGCTGGGATTCGAACCCAGGACACGAGGATCAAAGTCTGTCGGGGCGCCGTCCATGGCGGCTTTCCTCGGCACATTGCCTAGCTTCTGGTTTCGGGATCCGTCCATGGCGTGGATGGAGTGCTATCGGGTGCCACCGCCGCCGTGGCTGGCGGTCGGTCTGTCGGGACGCCTTCAAGGAGAGCAGGGCCGAAGAGAGCAGCCCATCCGACGGAAGGACGGCGTCCCACGCGGCTGGCCGTCCGGGCGACCCGAGTACCCACCGTCGTGCTCAACCCATTGTCGGGCCATCCAGAACGCGACCTTCGTCTGGACCTGTCAGCCACTGACGAACAAGACAAGGCGATCCTGAGCACCGAGCGACTCAATGGTCGCGAAGACCGCCCCGAGCTGTTCCTGCGCCGACTGACCGACCTTGTCAGTCACCCAGGCCCGGACCTCGTCGGTAGGCGGTCCGAGGTGAATCGAGGCGAGTCCATCAAAGAACGCTGTCGTCCGCGATGGATCCCGTCTCGTTCCGGACTGGTCGATCTGACCCATCACGTTCTTGAGACCAGACGCGTTGGCGTCGAGAACCACGTCATAGACCACGCCGTCGCGCTCACGGTGACAGGACCATTGACCGTATCCGCTCTGGTCGCTCTTGGGACCTGTGCATGCGAACCCATCCGACGCGAGTGGCCCTAGCGCGGCTCGCACCGGCTCGGGAGCACCGCCCAAGACACCCCCGCAGCCGGTCACGGTAAGCAACAGGACTGGTAGCGCGAACAGGCGGGTTAACCATTGAGGTCTGGTCAATGATCGACGCTCCTCATGCTTCGTGGTGCCGCCGTTCGACCGCTGCGCCCGAACTTAGCGGGTCAGGTCTGGCCGCCGGGGACCGGGTGCAAGTCGAGCGTCTCCACCTGCCATCGGCCGTCCTGCTTGACCAGGTCCGCCTCGAACTCGTCCCAGCCACTGGGCCTGCCAGAGCGCGGTCCCTCTATGTCCTGGACGATGATCCACTTGACCCAGGTGTGCGCACGTCCAACGGCGTGGGCCTTGTCACCATCGACCTTGACACTCTCGAACGCGATGTCGTCCACGCCGCCCTCGGTGACGAGGACGTGCTCGCCATCGCTGTCGCGGTCGATCGCGAGGTCGAGCACGTTTCGCCAGCGCATGAGGGCCCTGCCGGTCATGTGGGCGTCGAGCTCCGACGCCAGTCGTCGGTGGATCGCACTGACGTTGGTGCGGCTGAGGAGGGCTGTGCGCGGGCGGGAACCGACGCGCACCAGCGGCTTGAAGGTTCCTCCGTCCATCACCGCGGTGATGGCGCCGCGAACCTCGGTCTTCGCGGCGGTCGCATCGGGGTTCTCGGCACCCATGCTCGCTACAGCGATCAAGCCGAGGACAGCGGCCGCACCACCCGATAGCGTCCGACGACGCGGGATTCCGGACGCACTCATGAGAGGTCAACCCCGCTGTCAGCCATCTCGAACGACCGCAGGGTCGTGGTCTGGATGTGCTGGTTCCACGTCCGAAGGGTCCAGAACGCGTGGTACCGGTTGTTGGTGTGTGCATCGACGGATTGGCCGGAGTAGCCGTCCGTGCTCGTCCCACTTCCGACCAAGATGGCCATGTGGTCGTGATGGCCGTCGCTCTGCCAGTCGAAGAGAATCACGTCGCCCTTGGTGAGTCCGCCGGGTGCCGACGTCGCCAGCGTGGTGCCCGCCACGTTGGCAACACCGCTTCCTCGGTTGTGGTCCGCCATGAACTTCCGGAACTTGTTCGCGACCGTGAACTGCAGCGACCACGCGTAGCCGTTCGGGATGGGGCTCCAGTTCATGAACCAGGTGTCGGAGTCGTCCACGTGACCCTCTTCGAAGTTCGGGTAACCGTGGTACACGAGATCGAGCCCACCCTGATTGAGCGCTCCTGAAACGAATGCGGTGCAGTCGTTGTCCATGCACGCGTAGACGCGGTAGACGCCGCAGGTCCCGCTGCCGATGCTGTGGGCGTCTGCCCAGTTCGCCGCAGTGGTCCGGCTATATGTGTACGCGACCGCGCCGATGGGGAGGGCGGACACTGCCAGCGTCGACGCGATGAGCGCAGAACAGAAAACTCTACTTACCCGACCGACCCGAACCATGCCCGTATGCCTCCGATAATTGAGGAGGTAACTGAGGTCCACGGAGCCTCTTGGGGACATGTCGCCATCCACCTCCGCCACCGCGCCCCGCAGCTGGGATGCGCGTCAACCTGCCGCAGGCCAGCGCCGGTGGATCAAATCGGATCGCGTGCTTCAACTCAACAGGCGAAAGCCCTCCGTGGCGGATGCGAGCCGAGAGCATACTCCGTCGGTGAGACTGTCGTGGTCCCGAGCGCCAATCCTTGCGCCGGCCGAGAGGAGCCCGTCCTATCACTTTCTTCATCCCGACGTTGACGCCCGGCCCCAGGAACCCCGGACATTTCCTCCCGTGTTGCCCGTGTTGCCCGTGTTGCCCGTGACGTCGTGCCTCCGGAGCTGCCGCGCCGCCCGCCGCCTGCCGGCAGACGCGACATGAGCAACTCGGACGACCTTCGTCTGCTGGGGAACTGGTGGGAACGCATGGAGCAACTCATCGTCGATCGCGGTGCGGGACCCCTGGTCTCAGGCGATCCGCGACTCCACCATCAAGGAGTTCGCTGTCGCGTGACGCCTCTCTGAAGCCGCTTCGCTCAGGATCCGGACGGCACGCCGGCGCGGGCGTCACCCACGAGGTCGTGGTCGGGCGCGAAGCGCGCCAGCTCCTCCGGTCGATACCGGTCGTAGAGCGCCACCAGCAGGCTCATCAGCAGCAGGAAGAACGCGGCGCGGTCGAGCGAGAGGGTGATCCCGAACAGCGCGGCGCCGCCCACCAGCGCGCCATAGATCGCGACGTTCATCAGCAGCACGAGCGTGAACTGGCCGATGGCGGTGGTCCAGCGCCGGCCGCGCCGGGTGAGCAGGTCCGTCAGCGCGGCGTTCGCGGTGATGACGACCGCGAGGCCCAGCACGAACGCGACCGGGCTCGCCTCTACCCCCAGCATCTGGGCGAAGATCACGCTCACGAGGCTCACGAGGACCAGCTTCTCGGTCAGCTGCCGGTCGAACAGGCTGGTCGCCAGCTGCTGGCGCACCTCCATCAGCTTCGTCGGGCGCACCTCGCGGCCGTCCTCGGCGTCGGCGCTGAAGGTCGGCCGCCGGTCGGGCGCGGGCAGCACGTTGGCGAACAGCCACCAGACCAGGATCGCGAGTGCCACCATGACGACCGCGGCCACCACCAGCACCCACGGTCGGGCGGCGAACGTGTCCACCCACGAGGTGCCGGCCGGGACGCCGAAGATCCGCTCCTGCACCAGGTCGGTGGTGTCCAGCTGGGCGATGTGGATCCACCACTCCTGGGGCAGCTTGATGACGATCCAGATGAACGCCGTCGCGCCCAGCATCAGGCGCCTGGACATCCGGGTCGGGTCCCACCGGACGCGCACCGCCTCGTAGAAGATGAACACGTACTCGAACGTGTTGGGGAACAGGAACAGGAACCAGCGCTCGCCGGTCGACTCGAACAGGACCACGCCGATGAGCCGGTAGTAGAGCAGGAACCGGACCACGCTGACCGCGAACCGGTTCGTCCAGTTGCGCAACGTGCTGAGGTACGCGAGCGTGAGGTAATAGACGTCGAGCGCCTTGTCGTAACTCTGGTAGCCCGACAGGTCCGCGTCCGGCGCCACGGCCTGGAAGATCGACTGGTCGGCCGCGTCGAGGATCAGGCACGCGAGGATCGCCGGCAGCGGGTAGCGGAAGATCGCGAGCGGCAGCAGCAGCCGCGCCAGGATCACTGCCGCGATGATCGCGCCGTCCACCTGCCCCCGCACCCTCCCGAGCCGGCCGCTGCGTCCGGTATCGCGCAGCATACCGAGACGGACCATCGTCCTGGCCATGGCCCCAGGCACGGGGCTCGTCCAAGGGTGCGCCGCTGTGGTGGTTCCGATCGATTCTTGGGCGGCGCCCAGGGATCCGGTTCGCGTCACTCGCCTTCGTAAAGACGCTCGAGGTCGATGAGCTCCACGTCGCCACGCGCCGCGGCGGTCGCCACGAGCGCGCGATCGAACCCAGCCCGGCCGAACAGGAGCAGCTGCGCCCCGCCTGCGTCCACCCGGGCCGTCAGCAGCGCGCGGATCCGCTCGAGTCGAGCCAGGTCGCCCACGCCGAGGCGCCGGACGCCACCCTTCGCTTCTCCGATCGCGAGGATCCTCCGCCGTCCCAGTTGATCGATACCCTCTGCCACCACGTCCAGCTCGAACCGTTCGTGACCACGGGCGTCGTTCACCTGCGTGAAACCGACCCGGTGCGCCGTCCCGCCCAGCGTCGCCGGACTCGCATAGCGGAACGCCCACGTCCTGGCGATCACCTCGAGATGCGACCCCAGGACCCCGGATCGAAAGCGCGGGGCGGCGGCGACCCACGCGGCTGCCGTCCTCCGGTCCTCGAATCGAGCCAGGTCAGGTCGGGTCACCAGTGCATGAAACCGCACAAGCGGATCCGCGAGCCGGAGCCGGGCCCGGCGCTGAAGCAGCAGATCCTCCTCGCGCACCACGAAGCGAGCACGTTCGAGGACCTGGAGCGGGTAGGACATGGCGGTGGCTGGGCGACCCAGTGCATTCCCGATCGCCGTGGGTGTCGTTGCGCCGCCCGCCACGGCCGCGAGCGTCGAAGCGTAGAGCGCGCGGTCCGTCAGGGTGGGGTCCTCCATGAGAATGGCCTCGGCCTCGCGGAACAACACGTTGGCAGGGTCGAGCACACCCCGGGCGAGCCACGCCTCGAGATCGGATGGACGCCGGGGAGCCGCGCCCGCGAGGAGCGCGCGATGTCCGGGCGTCCCTCCCAGCACCGCGTCGACCTGGAATGCCGTGTCGAGATCGGCGATCGACCAATACGCCCGGTTCTGACGGTAGTCGAACGGTCCGACCAGCAGGTCCAGGCTGGCTCGACCACGCAGCGGATGTTGCCCGGACAGGAGCCTGGTCATGACGGACAGGGCGCTGCCGGCCAGCAGCAGGGTGAATGGCGGTGAGGCTCCTGCTCGGGCTTCGTCGTACAGTCGCTGGATCACCGATGCGATCTCTGGCGACCGTTCGAGGAGGTACGGGAACTCGTCGAGCACGATCGGCCGGCCCGCGGCTGCGTCGACCAGCGATCGGAACACCGCGTCCCAGTCCCGGTAGACGACGTCTCCGTGGGCATCCCACCCACGCGCGGCAGCGATGGCTCGACCGACCGAACGCATGGCAGGCAGGGTCTCCTGCTCCAGGGCCTGGTGGTAGAACGCACCCACGGCATCGGCCAGTCCGCGGAGGAGGAAGGACTTCCCCATCCGTCGGCGGCCGTAGACCAGGCCGATGTGCGGCTCGCTTCCCGGTCTCTGGAGGAATCCTTCGAGCGCTGCCCATTCGTGTTCGCGATCGAACATGCCGGCCGGCCGCGGGACAACCATGCTGGCCATGATACACGGAATACAGTTATACTAACTGGAGTTCATGTTCAATGGGCGCTCAACCGTGCGCGCCTGGCGGCGATATGCATGTGGCAAACCGCCAGGTGCGACCCACCGCCCGCCCCGCCCGCCGATCGGTCCGGCATGCTCGGTCCGCCTGCCCGAGAACCTGCTCGGTCCGCCCGGCATGCACGGTCCGCCTGCCCGCCCGACTCCGCGTCACATCGCGGTACCCTTCAACCCGTGACTGATGTGATCCTCGACCGCCCCGCCAGCACCCGCTCCATCGACGGCCTCCAGGCTGCGATGGCGGAGCACGACTACGTGTGCGACCGCGCCCTCGCGACGGTGCTCTTCCTGGGCTTGGAGCTGGGCCGGCCGGTGCTCCTGGAAGGGGAGGCGGGCGTCGGCAAGACCGAGGTCGCCAAGGTGCTCTCGTCGGTGCTGGGCGGGCGGCTCATCCGCCTCCAGTGCTACGAGGGCCTGGATGTCACGACCGCGGTCTACGAGTGGAACTACCCCCGCCAGATGCTGGAGATCCGGCTGCTGGAGGCGCGCGGCCAGGCATCGACCGCCAGCGCCCACGACATCTTCGGCCCCGACTTCCTCATCAAGCGCCCCCTGCTCCAGGCGCTGGAGTCGACCGACGGCGCCCCGCCCATCCTGCTCATCGACGAGATCGACCGCGCCGACGAGGAGTTCGAGGCGTACCTCCTGGAGATCCTGTCCGACTTCCAGGTGACCGTGCCCGAGATCGGCACGATCAGGGCCGTCCGGCCGCCGCGGGTGATCCTCACGTCCAACCGCACCCGCGAGGTGCACGACGCGCTGAAGCGCCGCTGTCTCTACCACTGGATCGACTACCCCACCGCGGAGAAGGAGTTCGCGATCGTCCTCGCGCGTCTGCCGCACATCCCCGAGCGGCTGGGCCGCCAGGCGGTGGCGTTCGTGCAGCGGCTGCGCGCGGCGGACCTGACCAAGCTCCCAGGGGTGGCGGAGACGCTCGACTGGGCGTCGGCGCTGGTGGCGCTGGGCGCCCCGGAGCTGTCGCCCGAGGTCATCGACCCCACGCTGGGCGTGCTCCTGAAGTACCAGGAGGACGTGCGCGCGGTGAAGGGCGCGGTGGCGGCGAGCTACCTCGCGGAGGTGAACGCGGCGGCCGGCCGATGATCTGTGAGGTGGCACGCATCCCCGCCGCCATCCCGGCCGACATGTCGACCGGGATGGCGCTTCGTCCGCTCCGAGCCGTCTCCCGACCGCCGCTCGCTGCCGCCGCCGGTCGACATGTCGGTCGCCACCCGGGGTGGCACGCCCCGGTCCACGCCCGAGCCGCCGCGACCCGCCCCGCCGGTCGACATGTCGACCACCACCCGGGGTGGCACGCCCCGGATGACGCCCGAGCCTCCACCACCCCCCACGCCGGTCGACATGTCGACCACGGCGTGGCGTCGCGGCCGCCGTTCGAGCGGTGGGTCGCCACCACCCCCCACGCCGGTCGACATGTCGACCACGCCGGCCCCCCGGGGTCGCGCGGCGCCGCATGACGACCCCCACCCCCACCCCCGATGCCGGCGGCCCGGAGATCTCCGGCGCCGCACTGCTGTCCGCCGTCCTCGGCTTCGGGCGTGAGCTGAAGGCGGAGGGCCTGACCGCCGACCTCGCCGCGGTGCTCGACTTCTGCCGGGCGCTCACCCTCGTCGACATCGGCGACCGCGAGGAGGTGCGGGCCGCGGGGGAGGCGCTGTTCGTCCGGCGGCGCGAGGAGATCGACCCCTACGAGGCCGCCTTCCAGCGCTTCTGGCGGCGACGCGCCCGGCCCGTCCCACCGGACCTGGAGATCGTCGACGAGCGCGAGCAGGACCCCGGCAAGGAGCGCCGCCCTGGCGAGGAGGTGATGGCCGAGGCGGTCGGCGAGCCCGAGGAGGCCGCCGACGGAGAGGGCGACGAGGAACCGGGTGACGAGGTGGCGCCCAGCGTCCTCGCATACAGCTCGGGCGAGCGAATCCGCACCAAGGCGTTCGAGCGCATGACGCCCGACGAGCTGCGCGAGGCGGAGCGGGCCATCGACCGGATGCTGGTCTCGCTGCCGGTGCGGCGGACGCGCCGCTGGCAGCTCCACAAGAGTGGCCGCCACGTCGCTCCGCGCCAGATGATGCGCCGCAACCTGGCCACTGGCGGCGACCCGCTGACCTGGCTGTGGCGGCGCCACCGGACGGAGCCTCGCTCGGTCGTGCTGCTGTGCGACATCTCGGGGTCCATGGAGCGCCACGCCCGGCTGCTGCTGCGATTTGGGCATGCCCTGGCGCGCTCGGAGGTGCGCACGGAGTCGTTCGTGTTCGGGACGCGCCTCACGCGCATCACGGCCCAGCTTCGACACCGTGACCCGGACCGTGCCTTGGACCGCGTCAGCGCCGCCGTGGCCGACTGGTCGGGCGGGACGCGCATCGGCGGCTCGTTCCGGGAGTTCAACCAGCGCTGGGCGCGCCGGGTGCTGCGCACGAGCGGCATCGTCATCGTCATCAGCGACGGCTGGGATCGCGGCGACCCGGCGGTGGTGGGGGAGGAGACCGCCCGCCTGCGCCGAAACTGCCACCGGCTGATCTGGCTCAACCCGCTGGCCGGCTCCAAGGAATACCGCCCGCTGGCCGCCGGGATGGCCGCGGCCTATCCTCATGTCGACGTGTTCCTGCCTGGTCATGATCTCGCGTCGCTCCAGTCGCTCGCGGAGATCCTCGCATCGGACGCGGGCGACCGGGCCGGGACCTCGCTCCGCTGACGGGAGATCGGACCCGCACCCCAACCGCGCCAACCGACCCGAGGAGACACCCATGAAGGAGCTGGTGCCCGAGCTGGATGCCTGGACCGCGGAGGGCCAGCCGATCGCGCGCGCCGTGGTGGTGCGCTCGTTCGGTAGCGCGCCCCGGCCGGAAGGTGCGGTGCTGCTCGTCGCCGGCGACGGCCGGCTGGCGGGCTCGGTGAGCGGCGGCTGCGTGGAGGGAGCCGCGTACGAGGAGATCGCGCAGGCGCGCGCCGATGGACGTGAGCGGGTCATCCGCTACGGCATCAGCGATGAGCAGGCATGGGACGTGGGCCTGGCATGCGGCGGCACCATCGACGTGCTGGTCCAGCCCACGGTGCCCCCCGCCGCGGTGCTGGCCGCCCACGACCCGGGCCGCGCGGTCATCACCCGCCTCCCGGCCGACGCACCGCCGCCGGTGTTCGGGGCACACGCGCCCGGACCCGGCGAACCCCCGGTCGACCCGGTCGTGATCGACGACGACGGCATGCGGACCGGCACGACCGGCGACCCCGCCGCGGACGCCGAGCTGGAGGCCGCCGCCGCCGATGCCCTGGCCCGGGGCCGCTCGCGGACCGTGGAGGCGGGCGGCCGCCAGTGGTTCGTGGAGGTGTTCCCGCGCCGGCCGCGCCTGGTGATCGTGGGTGCCGTCCAGGCCGCGATCCCGCTCGTGTCGATGGCGCGCACCCTGGGTTTCGAGACCCTGATCATCGACGGCCGGCCCGCCTTCGCGCGCGCCGAGCGGTTCCCGGAGGTGGATCGGCTGGTGGTCGGCTGGCCGGACGAGGTCGCCGACCAGATCGGGCTGGGCCCCAGGGACTCCGTCGCGGTGCTGTCCCATGACGTGAAGTTCGACGAGCCCGCCATCGTGACCGCGCTGAGCCGCGGATGCCGGTACGTGGGCGCGGTCGGCTCCCGGAAGACCCAGGCCGACCGGCGGGAGCGCCTGCTGGCCGCCGGCGTGACCGCGGCGGACCTGGCGCGACTGCGAGGGCCGATCGGGCTCGATCTCGGCGGTCGCGAGCCCGCGGAGACCGCGCTCTCGATCCTCGCGGAGATCGTGGCCGCGCGTCACGGGGGCAGCGGCGTGCCCATGCGCGAACGCGCCGCGGCCCGTCCCGGGCAGTCCGCGTAGAATCAGGCGACGCTCATCCGTCCAGCCGCGCCCAGCGTCCCTGAGCCCGCGGCCCTCAGCCCGGAGGACCAGCAGCCGATGCACTTCGAGGGCACGGTGCCCATCAAGGCCGATCGCCAGCGAACCTGGGATCTGCTCATGGACCCTCAGCAGGTCGGTGGCTGCGGCCCCGGCGTGGAGCGGGTGGAGGTCATCGATGACACCCACTTCCGGGTCCACGCGAAGGTGGGCATCGGGCTGATCCGGGCCACGTTCGCGGTGGACGTGGAGCGCACGGAGGCCGTCGCGCCAGACCACGCCGTGCTCAGGGGCAGCGGCAAGGCGCCCGGGTCCGCCGTCGACGGCGGCGCCCGGATGGTGCTGTCGGACGGCCCGGACGGCACCACGGTGATGGACTGGACGGCCGACGTCCACATCCACGGCAAGCTCGCGAGCGTCGGCGCGCGGCTCATCGAGGGCACCGCCCAGAAGATGATCGCCCAGACGTTCGACTGCATCCGGGTCAAGCTCGAGGCCTGACCCACCCCCGACCGGTTCTCTGTTCGGCCGTTCGGTCGTCGGCGAGGAGGTCCGCCGCGCAGCTGGCGCCCCCGCGCGGTGCCCCCGCGCATGTGGCGGTCCCGCGCGGCGGCTGCATCGCCGGCGCGTCCTGGCATCGGCCGCGCCGAGCGATCCCGTGGCCTCTCAGCGGCCACGACCGATCGACATCCCATGCCGGCATGTCGTTCCGGGCCGCTCCATGGACCAGATCGGTCCGTTCGGTCGCGATCGGCCCTTGGGCGGCCCGGAACGTCGCGGTCGAGGGCGCAGTCGGGACTTCGTGGCCGGTCACCGGCCGATCGACCGGTCCGGTGGAACAGCACGCACGCTCCGGCAGCGTCGTCCACCCAGCAGGCGATGAGCGCCCGCGCCCGGGGTGCCCGCCCGCGCCCGGGGTGCCCGCCCGCGCCCCGGGGTGCCCGCCCGCGCCCCAGTGGTCGGCAGCACCCGAGCTGCGGTAGACTGGGCGTCCCCACCGATCGATCAGCCGATGAGGGCCCTTCGTGTCCGTCGAATCGCTCCGCGCGGAGATCCGCGAGGTCCCGGAATTCCCCAAGCCGGGCATCCTGTTCTACGACATCACCACGCTCATCAAGAAGCCGACCGCGTTCAGGGAGGCGATCGACCTGATGGTCGAGCCATTCAAGGACGCCCGGGTGGACGTCGTCGTGGGCATGGAGTCCCGCGGCTTCATCTTCAGCGCACCCATGGCCATCGCGCTGGGCGCGGGCTTCGTGCCCGTGCGCAAGCTGGGCAAGCTGCCGGCCGAGACCATCAGCGTGGAGTACGCGCTGGAGTACGGCACGAACACTCTGGAGATCCACAAGGACGCCATCAACGCGGGCCAGCGGGTGCTGGTCGTGGACGACCTGCTCGCCACCGGCGGCACGGTGCTCGGCACGATCGAGCTCATCCGCCAGCTGAAGGGTGAGATCGTCGGCCTGTCCTTCCTTGTCGAGCTGTTGTTCCTCAAGGGGCGCGATCGGCTGAGTGAGCACGACATCCACAGCATCATCCAGTACTGACGGGTCCGACCCGGACGACGTCGCGCCGACCCCGCGCGGGGTCGGCGGCGTCGACGGGACGGCCGCGTCCCCGGGAGCCGGCGATCCCGCCGCCCCGGCCGCCGCGCAGCCGCCGTCCGCCGCCCCGTCGATCGCGGCATCTCAGCCCGACGCGGGTCGGCGCGCCTTCTTCCGGTCGTTCGGCCGCCAGGCGTTCACGACGGCGGCACAGGTGGTGGGCATGGCGAACGCCGTGAGCCAGGCCACCACGAACGTCGCGGTGGGCATGGTCGGCCTGGCGGTGGATCCGGCGAGCACGGCGGAGCGACTCGCGGCACCCGCCGCGACGACCGCGCCGCGCCCGGCCGTGGCACCCCCGCCGGCTGCCGGACCGGTGCAGCATCGGAGCCCCTTCCGCCTCGATGGGGACACCCTCTACCTGCTCGACCAGCGCGGGCTGCCGGACCGCCTCGAGGAGCAGGTCTGCCGTCGAGGCTCAGACGTCGCGTTCTACCTGCGGGTGATGGCCGTTCGCGGCGGGCCGCTGATGGCGCAGCTCGCGGCCTACGGCCTGGCGCTCACCGCGCGCGAGTGCGGGTCCAGGTCCTGGCACGCGCGTCAGGCGGAGTGGAAGCGGGTGTGCCGCGCGCTGGTCGCGGCGCGGACCGGCAGCCGGATGGTGCGCTTCGCCGTGGAGCGGATGACCGCGCTCCACGCGACGTTCGGGCCGGACGCCGATCCGGCCGCGGTCGCCGCCGCGCTCCGGCACGAGGCGGACTCGCTCGCCATGGACTCCCAGCTCGATCACGCCACGATCGCCCGGAACCTCGCGAGCCTCCTGCCTCGCCCCGAGGGCCGGCCGCTCACCCTGCTGGTGCATGGCGCACCCGGGACCAGCACCCACGGCCACATCGGCACGGTGCTCAATGCCATCGCGCTCCTCGCCCAGGAGGAGGTGCGCCTGAAGGTCTTCCAGACCGAGACGCGGCCGTACCTCGATGGGGCTCGCCTGTCCACCTGGGAGCTGGGCCCCACCGGCGCGGACGTCGTGGTCATCCCGGACGTCGCGGTCGGGTACGTGCTGGACACCGAGCCGGTGGACGCCGTGCTCCTGGGTGCCGAATGGATCGCGGCTGACGGCGCGACCAGCAACGTGGCGGGCAGCCGGGTCGTCGCGGAGGTGGCCGCGGCGGCGCGCCGCGGGCCGGTGCCGGTGTACGTCGCCACGCCCGCCACGACCATCGATCCCGAGACGCGCACCGGAGAGGCCATCCCCGTCGAGCTGCGTCCGGGCCGCGAGATCCTCCAGCACCTGTCGGGGTGGCGGCCCGAGCGACCCCAGGCGCTGGTGCCCGGACAGGACGTGATCCCCGCGGCCCGCATCCGGGCCGTCGTCACGGAGGCGGGCACGATCGCGCCGGAGCCGGGGGCGCTCGCGGCCACCCTCGCCGCGCGCGCGGCGCGACGCCGTCCGATCGGGCCCGCCTGGGTGGAACGCGAGGGCGCGTCCGTGTCCGCGACCGACGACGTCCCGACGCCCGACGGCCGCGCCCCGGGTGGGGCCGACGAGGAAGACGATCCCGAGGATGGCCACCCCGAGGACGACGATCGCGAGGACGGCCACCCCGAGGACGACGACATCTGGGTCGACCCGCCTGACGGGCGCGGACCGACCGGCTGATGGCCGCCGTCGCGCGCACCGCGCTCCACCGCCACGAGGTCCGTTCCACCCGCGACCGGTACATGCTGGCGGAGTTCCTGGGCCGCGACCGGCTGTTCGCGGCGTACGCCATCTGCGACCTGGACGAGCGCGAGTTCCCGCGCACGCGCTGGGGCGTCGCCCTGGACCGCGGCCGTCCGCAGTCGGTGGTCCTGGAGTACCTCGGTCTGTCGCCCCAGCCGCTGTTCGCGATGGGCGACGCCCACGGCATCACCGCGATCCTGCGGGAGGTCATCAAGCCGCGCGCCGCCTACCTCGCGGGCAGCCTGGACGCGATCGATGCCGCCGCACACGTGTACCGGGTGGACCCCGGCCCCTCGATGGTCCGGATGTGGGTCGATCGGACCACGTTCCGTCCGGCGCCCGCGGCCGCCACGCGCCTGGTGCCCAGCGACATCGGCGAGCTCAATCGGCTGTATGACCTGGGCCTGACCTCGTGGCTGCCGGCGGAGTCGGTGGCCCACGGCGTGTACTTCGGCATCCGCGTCAGCGGGCGACTCGTCGCCGCCGCGGGCACCCATGTCATCAGCCGGGACATGCGCCTGGCGGCCGTGGGCAACGTGATGACCCATCGCGACTTCCGCAACCGGGGATACGCCAAGGTGGTCACGGGCGCGGTCACCCAGGAGCTGCTGCGCCTGTGCGACCAGGTCGTGCTCACGGTCCGCTCGGACAATCCGCCCGCGCTGGCAGCCTACCGGGCGCTGGGCTATCGCGACCACACCCTGTTCGAGGAGCGTCTCGTGCACCGTCGCGGGTCGCTCTGGGATAGCATCGTGTCCCCGATCCGCCGGATCGCCCACAGGAGGAACGAGTGACGAGCACGTCCACGTTCGACCCCCACCAGATGCAGACCACCTCCGGTGACGCCGCCCTCGGCCAGACCGCCACCGTGCCCCCCCATGACGTCACCGATCTCGGTCTCGCGGACGAGGGTGTCCGCCGCATCGAATGGGCCGAGCGGGAGATGCCCGTCCTGCGCCTCATCCGTGAGCGCTTCGAGCGCGAGCAGCCCCTCGCGGGCATCCGCATCGCGGCGTGCCTCCACGTCACCACCGAGACCGCCAACCTGATGCGGACGCTCAAGGCGGGCGGCGCGGAGGTCCACCTGGCGGCGTCCAACCCGCTGTCCACGAAGGACGACGTCGCGGCCGCGCTCGTGAAGGCGTACGGCATCAGCACGTACGCCCGCCGGGGCGAGGACCGGGACACCTACTACGCGCACCTGAACGCGGTCGCGGACATCCATCCCCAGATGACCATGGATGACGGCTGCGACCTGGTGTCGCTGCTCCACAAGGAGCGGCCGGGCCAGCTGCCGGAGGTCCTCGCGGGCACGGAGGAGACGACCACGGGCGTCATCCGCCTGCGCGCGATGTCCGCCGACGGCGCGCTTCGCTTCCCGGTGGTCGCCGTGAACGAGGCGAAGACCAAGCACCTGTTCGACAACCGATACGGCACGGGCCAGTCAACGGTGGACGGCATCGTGCGCGCCACGAACATCCTGCTCGCCGGGCGCCGCGTCGTCGTCGCCGGATACGGCTGGGTCGGCCGGGGCATCGCGTCCCGGTTCGCGGGCATGGGTTCCCACGTCGCGGTGGTCGAGGTGGACCCGGTCGCCGCGATCGAGGCGCTCATGGACGGCTACCAGGTCCTGACGGCTCCCCAGGCGGCCGAGTGGGGCCAGGTGTTCATCACCGCCACGGGCAACGTCAACGTGTTCCGTCGGGAGCACTTCGCGGTCATGGCGGACGGCACGATCCTGGCCAACAGCGGTCATTTCGATGCCGAGCTGGAGCTGAAGGCGCTCGCGGAGATGGCCGGCGGCCGGATCCGCGAGGTCCGCACGAACGTCCAGGAGTACACGCTCGGGGACGGCCGGCGGATCCACGTGGTGGCGGAGGGACGCCTGGTCAACCTGGGCGCCGCAGAGGGCCACCCGGCCGCCGTGATGGACATGTCCTTCGCGGGTCAGGCCCTCAGCGCGGAGTACGCGATCACGCACCACGCGACGCTCACGCCGGGGGTCTACACCCTGCCCGCGGACGTGGACACGGAGATCGCGCGCCTCAAGCTGGAGGCCCTGGGCATCGTCCTGGAGGACATGACCCCCGAGCAGAAGCGCTACGTGGCATCCTGGCAGGAGGGGACCTGAACGCCGGGTCCCCCTGACCCTGACATCGAGACGGGCCGGCCCTCAGGGCCGGCCCGTCGGATTCCTACAGCGGGTGGGGCATGTCACCCATGAGCTGCGCGGTGGAGCCTGCGTCCAGCGCGGCCAGCAGCCGCAGGCCGGCATCCCACGCCGCGGGGGTGGCCTCCCTCATCCGGCGCTCCTCGTGCTGCAGCAGCCGCCACAGCTCCTCGTCGAGCCTGCGCAGCGTCTCCGACTGGCGGTACCGGCGGGTCTGGTCGGCGACGAAGCAGCCGTACCGGGCGCGCGGATCGGCCGCCGCCTCGGCCGCCTCGAAACGGGCGTCGAACCCGGCGACCGCGCGCACCTTCGCGAAGAACGCGCCCACGCTCGGCGCCCCCACGTCCCAGCCCTGGGAGTGGCCGCCCCGGCGGAGCAGCGGCGCGTTCGACGTGAACACCGCGATGATCGCCTGATCGATGCGCTCCGCGTGCAGCTCGCCGCCGAACGAGAGCCACTCGTTCGTGGCGCGGACCCGGTCGGTGATGCGGATCATGCCCCACGTCGTGGACGCCGCGATCGGCAGGACGGTCTGCCGGTTGAGCGTGGCGGGGTTCCCGCGTCCCGCTTCGGTCACCCAGTAGTCGATCGCGTCGGGGTCGTAGTGGTCCAGCGTGGGTCGTGGCCGGATCGCCACGAGCAGGTACGACGGGCCCTCCCGATCGGGCAGATCGGAGTGGGCCAGGAAGCCCCAGTGCTGGAGCAGGCCAGCGGCCGTGGGCGGGTCGATGTGCGTGGGCAGGGTGGTGGTCATGTCGGGTGTCCGATGCGCGGCGGGCCTGGCCGGCGTGCTGGCGCGAAACCGGCGCGCGACCGAGGCCGCGCCCTCGCCGACATCATGCGCCGGGGCAACGGCTTCCGGCGAGGGCGGGTGGGCCCGAATGGCGGGTGTCACCCGGCCCCACGGAGCATCGGCGGCTGTCCTTCTGGCCCGCACCCAGCAGCGCCGCGCCCGCCTGCCCGCTCGACCGCGCCGCGTGACCGGCCCGCCGCCCGCCTGCCCGCTCGACCGCGCCGCGTGACCGGCCCGCCGCCCGCCGGGCGGTGTGACCACGCGTGCTACCCTTCCACGGTCCCAGCCGGAAGGAGCCCATGTCCACGATCATCGAGTCCCAGAGCTACCTGTTCACGTCCGAGTCGGTGACCGAGGGTCACCCGGACAAGATGTGCGACCAGATCAGCGACGCGATCCTGGACGCCATCCTGCGCGAGGACCCCAAGGCGCGCGTGGCCTGCGAGACGGCCACCACGACGGGTCTCGTGGTGGTCATGGGTGAGATCTCCACGCAGACGTACGTCGACTTCCAGGAGGTCGTGCGCGACACGGTGCGGGAAATCGGCTACACCCGCGCGGAGTACGGCTTCGACTACCTCACGTGCGGCACGCTGGTGACCGTCAAGGAGCAGTCCCCGGACATCGCGCAGGGCGTGGACGAGGCGCTGGAGGTCCGCGCCACGAAGGATCGCTTCGAGCTGGGCGCGGGTGACCAGGGGATGATGTTCGGCTTCGCCTGCCGCGAGACCCCCGAGCTGATGCCGCTGCCCATCGCGCTCGCGCATCGGATGGCGCGCCGGCTCGCGGAGGTCCGCAAGTCCGGCCAGCTCCACTACCTCCGACCGGACGGCAAGACCCAGGTCACCGTGGAGTACCAGCACGGCCAGCCCCGGGCCGTCAAGACCGTGGTCGTGTCCTCGCAGCATGACCCCGACGTCGCCGCTGAGCGCCTTCGGGACGAGGTCATCGAGACGGTCATCCTGCCCACGATCCCAGCCGAGCTCCGTGCAGCCGACCCGGTGATGCACGTGAATCCCACCGGTCGCTTCGTGACCGGCGGTCCCATGGGCGATGCCGGCCTGACCGGCCGCAAGATCATCGTGGACACCTACGGCGGCATGGCCCGCCACGGCGGGGGCGCCTTCTCGGGCAAGGATCCGACGAAGGTGGACCGTTCCGCCGCGTACGCCGCTCGGTGGGTGGCCAAGAACGTCGTGGCCGCCGGGCTCGCCGACCGGTTCGAGGTGGAGGTGGCCTACGGCATCGGCATCGCGAGCCCCATCAGCCTGTCCGTGGAGTCCTTCGGCACCGGCACCATCTCCGACGACGAGATCCTGGCGCGCGTCCAGCGCGTGTTCGACCTGCGCCCGGCCGCCATCATCGAGGCGCTCGACCTGCGCCGCCCGATCTACCGGCAGACGGCCGCGTACGGTCACTTCGGGCGCAACGACCTGGACCTGCCCTGGGAGCGCACGGACAAGGCGGACCAGCTGCTCGGGGCCTGACGCCGCGTCAGGCCTGACGTCCGGATCGCTGCGGCGGGCGAGGGGCGGCTCAAACCGCCCGAATCGCCTGCCGCATGACCTCGAGATAGCGTCGCGCCGTGCGCGTCACGGTGAGGTGGTCGCGCAGCGCGCTCACCCGTGGATCGGGGTCGGGCAGGCCGCCGTCCAGCAGCCGTGCCAGCTGCGCGGCGAGGTCCGCCGGCTCCAGTGAATCGATGAACCGGATGGAGCCGGGCTCCAGCCCGTCGTACTCGTGGAACCCGGGCAGGTCGCTCGTGAGCAGCGACTTGCCGGCCGCGATCCAGGATGACAGCGAGCCCGACGCGGACAGGTCACGGAAGGGCAGGATGGCGAGGTGGGTCGCCGCGATCCACGCCTCCAGGTCCTCCTCCGAGAGGTAGCCCGTGATCGTGACGCGGTCCTCCACCCCGAGCTTCGTGAGCCGGTCATGGAGCCGCTGGACCCGGATCTCGCGCCCGGCCACCGGCCCGCCCGCGAACACGATCCGGACGTCCGCGGGCAGGTGCGGCACGGCCTCCACCAGCTCCGCGTGACCCTTGCGGCCGTAGATGAAGCCCAGGAGCGTGACCACCCGCCGGTCCGCGACGCCCAGCCGGGCGCGAGCCGCCTCAGGGGACAGCGCGAGGTCGCGCCGCTCGACGAAATGGGGCACCACCGCGATCTTCGACGCCGGCGCGATGCCCGCCAGCCGCTCGACCTCCACCTCCGAGTGGACGACCAGCCGGTCCGCGAGGCGCGCCACCAGGCGCAGCGTCCAGGTGTCGACCTCGAGCCAGCGCTCGCGCAGGCCGACCCGGTCGAAGACGTCATGGAGCGTGACGATGAGCGGGCCCCGATAGGCGCGCCGAAGGTCGAGGAGTCGATACGCGGCGCGCGGCCCCTTGCCCCAGCCTCGCCGATTCCACTGCATCCAGAGCGCATCCACGTCGCGCTCCGCGAACAGGCGTCCGTGCGCGCCGAGCGCACCCCGGCGGTCCTCCAGGAGGCCCGCATCCGTCTGGGTCAGTCGGACGCCCGGCTGGTTCGCCAGCTCCTCGCTGATGATCCGGGCGTAGCGCCGGACGCCGCTCTCCGGCCTCCCGAGGTGGAGGACGCCCAGCCGCAGGGACGGCGAGTCCGCGACCGGTTCAGTCACCGTAGCCCAGTGAGCGCAGCAGGTCGCCCGAGTCCGTCTGGATCTGGGCCATCTCGGCGACGCTGAACGTGCGCGCCCACGACCCCATGGACCCCTCGGAGGCCCGGTCTGCCGCGGCCAGGAACGCGGCGCGCGATGCCGGCCGGCTGACGCCCAGGAAGTCGAGGATGCGCGCCGCCTCCGCGCCCGGATTGCGCACCAGGTCCTCGTAGCGCAGCTCGTGGTAGCGCGCCGGTCCGAGGGGCCGACCGTCCCGCAGCGCCGCCTCGGTGTAGCGCCGCCAGGCCCAGATCATCCGGTGGGCGTCACTCGTCGTCTCGAACTCGCGCACCCGGTCCTTCTCAACCCACCACGGCGCCCACGGGCCGTGGAGATAGCCGCCGGGCTCCCGCTTGCCGCTGCGCGCGGCATCCGCACGCAGCCACGGCTGCCGATACAGCGACGCGGAGGCATCGCGGCCATCGCGGATGATGTGGATGAACTGCGCATCCGGGAATGCCCGCGCGAGGAACGGGATGAGCAGCGCGTTCGTTGGCGTCTTGTCACAGAAGCGCAGGTCACCGTCCAGCTCCACCCGCAGCAGCCACGCGTACACGCTCCGGAAGAACCAGCGTGACCTGCGATAGCTCCAGATCCCCTCGTACACGTGGCGCCCGGCGGCCTTGGTGGCGGGGGGCTCATGGTGATAGCTGATCTCCGGCAGGTGGCCGATGCAGTCACCCAGGAAGGTCGTGCCCGAGCGCGCCGCGCCGATGACGAACACGGGTCGGCTGATGGGCGGCCGGATCGACGCGGCCAGCCGCCGGGAGGTGAGCCGGCGGCCGCGGCCCAGTCGCCGGTAATAGCGGCGCTCCGCCCTGTAGGTCAGCTTCGCCCAGCGCCACAGGTTCCACCACGCGATGGGCGTGGGCGTGGCGTCGATCTCCGGGGGTGGTCCGCCGGTGCCGGAGAGGGCGGCGGCGCGGTCCCCCGAGGCGTCGTCTGCGTGCGCCGTCACCGCGGGTGCCCCTTGGCCGGGGGCGCCGGTCCGGGTCATCGAGGGATCCGCGGTCTCCCGCGCCTGGCTCTCCGTCGTCTGGGGCTCCATGGGCTCCTGTGCTGCTGCTGGCGGCGACGCACCGCGACCTGGTTCCGCCCGTGCCGTGTCCTGTTCGACGCGCATGGTACGCGGGGCGGTCCGGTCGTGCAGTCGGGCCGTCCCGCGCGACCTACGATATGGCGATGTACGCCGTGATCATGGCGGGCGGCGGGGGCACCCGACTCTGGCCGCTCAGCCGCGCCGACAGGCCCAAGCCGTTCCTGCCGCTCGACGGCGACGTGACGCTGCTCCAGCGCACGGTGCGCCGTCTCGTCCCGCTCGTCGCGCCGCGCGACGTGTACATCGTCACGGACGCGCGCCACGCGGCGCTCGTGGGCGAGCAGCTCCCCGACGTTCCCGCGGACAACATCCTGGCGGAGCCCACGGGTCGCAACACCGCGGCCGCGGTCGCGTATGCCGCCGCGGCCATCGACCGACCCGCCGACGAGGTGATGGTCGTCCTGCCCGCCGACCACGCGATCGCGGACGAGGCGGGCTTCCGGACCGCGCTCGCGGCCGCCGCGGGGCGCGCCGCGCGCGGGGACCTCGTCACGCTGGGCATCGCACCGTCCGGTCCCGAGACCGGCTACGGCTACGTGCTCGCGACCGGGCCGGCCGAGGACGCCCACGGGTCGCCCTCGTTCCGCGTCGAGCGGTTCGTGGAGAAGCCCACGGTCGAGCGCGCGAGGGAGCTGCTCGCGGGCGGGCGGGCATCCTGGAACGCGGGCATCTTCGTGTGGCGCAGGGACGCGCTGCTGGACGGCCTGCGGGCGCACGCGCCGGACATCCTGGGCGACCTGGAGTCAGCCATCGCGGCGGGCCCGGAGGAGGTCGTCGCCAGGTATCCCACCGTGCGCGCGACGTCCATCGACTATGCCCTGATGGAGCCCGCGTCCCTGGCGGGGAGCGTGGCGGTCGTGCCCACGGACGTCGGCTGGTCCGACCTGGGGTCGTGGTCCGCGCTGCTCGAGGCGCGCGGCGCGGATGCCTCCTCCGGGGTGGCCACGCAGATCGCGGGGGGCGCGGACGTCATCGCGGTGGGCGGCCGCGATGTCCTGGTCCATGCGGCTGGCGGTCGACTGGTGGCCGTCGTGGGCCTGGAGGGCGCCATCGTGGTGGACACGCCGGACGCGCTGCTGGTCGTGGCCCGGGACGCCGCGCAGGACGTCAAGAAGGTCGTCGACGCGCTTGCGGCGGACGGGCGGCGCGATCGGCTGTAGACGCCGGACCGGCGGCGCGATCGCCCGCAGGCGGCGGACCGGCGGCGCCGGGGGCGGACGCACTGGTTGCCGAGGTGGCGTGCGTCTTGGGCCCCACCGATCGCTCTCGCCCCGCGTGCCGGGCTCTCGCCGCCCGTGCCGGGCGCGTCCGCGGTCTGGTCGGTCAGCGCATCGCCGCGCGATAGACGTCGAGGAGTCGCTCGGCGGTGCGCGTCAGCGCCAGCAGCTCCGCGAGGCGCTCCACGCGGGGGTCGACGAGCCGTCCCTCCGCGATGGTCCGCGCGATCTCGGCGGCGAGCGCCTCCGCGGTCAGCGGATCGACGATGCGCATCGCCCCCGGCACGAGCGCGTCGTACTCATGGAACTGGCGCAGACCGGAGGTGACCAGCGGCCGGCCGGTCGAGATCCAGGTGGACACCGAGCCCGATGCGGACATCTCCCGGAATGGGCAGAGCGCCACGTCCGTCGCGGCCATGATCTGGGCCAGCTCCGCATCCGAGACCCAGCCGGTGAAGCGCACCCGGTCCGCGACGCCCAGGTCCGCCGCGTACGCCTCCAGCTCCCGGCCGCGCGCCTCGCGGCCCTCGATGGGCGACCCCGCGAAGACCGCCACCACGTCCGGAGGCAGCAGGCGCAGCGCCTCGAGCGCGACGCGGTGGCCCTTGCGACGGGTCAGATACCCCTGAAGGGTGACGACGCGGCGGCCCGCCAGGCCCAGGGCCGCCTTCGCCTCGTCCTGGGGCGCCAGGGTCCGTGACGGCTCCACGAAGTGCGGCACCACCGAGACGCGGTCCGCGGGCACGAGACCGCGCAGCCGTCGTCGCTCCTCCTCGCCGTGCACCAGGAGCGTCCGCGACCGGAGCGCCAGGCGTCGCGTGCCGAGGGCCGCGGGATCCATCCAGCGGTCCTGCCAGCGCGGTCTCGCGAGGACGTCATGGAGGGTCACGACCGTCGGGCGGCGACACGCCTGGAGGACGACCTCGAGGCGTGGCAGCGCCCAGCGTGGTCCGCCCCAGTCCGCCAGCTTCCACTGGAGGTGGACGACGTCGGCGCCACGCAGACGCCGGGCGGCCCGTCGCAGGTCCGCGAGACCCGCGTCGCGCCGACCGCCGTCGGACTCCAGGACGGTCACGTCGGAACGGCGCGCCAGCGCGCCCGCGAGCATCGCACCGTAGCGCCGGACACCGCTCTCGGTACGCCCCAGGTGGAGGTAGCCGATCGTGAGGCGCTCGGTCATCAGCGTGTCACCGGCCGTCGCCCAGATACCCCAGGTCACGCAGCAGGCCGCCCGAGGAGCGTCTCAGCAGTCCGCGCAGCACCGGGTCCAGGCGGCCGCCGCCCGATCCCACGCGCGACCGATAGATGGCCCGGGTCTCGCCGCCCTCGGCGCGGCGTGACGCGGTGAAGCGCTGATACCGGTCGGATGCCGAGTCGTGCTGCTGTTCGTCGAAGCGGAGCACGACCGGGTCCCACGCCTCGCCCAGGAACGCGAACAGCGGCTGGAGGATCCCCTCCGGGTCCGCGACCAGGTCCTCGTAGCGCAGCTCGTGGTATCGATCCGCGGTGGCTCCGGAGCGGAGTTCCCGCGCGGCCGTCACATGGCGGCGCCACTCGCTGCGAGCGACCCGCGCGGCGGCGGCGTATCCCCAGCGATCGCGGTAGGACGCGACCACGTCATGGCCGTCCCGCACCAGGTGGACGTACAGGGCATCGGGGAACAGCTCGCCGATGAAGGGCAGCAGGAGCGTGTAGGTCGGATCCTTCTCCGCCCAGCGCGCCTTGCCGCGTCGTGCCAGGTAGTCGGCCTGGAAGTCCGTGTACAGGCCCGCGATGCGTGACATCCAGTACGCCTTCGGAAAGCCGTACGGCTCCAGCATCCGCCAGTGCCTGCCGGTGATCGGTTCCAGCTCGCGCAGGAAGTGGGTCTCCTCGCCGCAGGAGATCCGAGGGTGCGAGTCCAGGATCATCCGAAGCAGCGTGGTGCCCGAGCGCGGCGATCCGACGATGAAGATGGGATGTGCGACGACGGGAACGCCGGGAGGCGAGCCGGCGGGAGGCGAGCCGCCGGGAGGCGAGTCGGCGGGAGTGAGGGCGGGGTCGGTCACGGCCCGGCAAGGATACCGGCGGACATGTGCGGGGCGCGGCGGCTCGGGGTGGACGCGTCGGACGCGGGCGGGGCGCCGGGCAGCGCAGGCGGGCGCGGTCGCGCAGGCGGGTGCGGTGGCGCAGGCTGACGCGGTCGCGCAGGCGGGCGCGGTGGCGCAGGCGGGCGCGGTGTCGGTCTCCACCGGATGCGGGCAGGGTAGGATGGTGCCCACGCCGTCGCTGCTGCGTGGGCCCTGGGTCGCCGGGGTTCACCCGCGGCCCGATCGCCCGGCGGGCATGGCCCCCGCCACGACATGGTCCCTGGAGGTTCGCGAGCCCGTGTCCGCACCCACCCCTGCGCCCGTTCCGCCCATCGTCTTCGGCACGGACGGCTGGCGCGCCCGCATCGGTGAGGACTACACATACGACAACGTCCGTCGCTGTGCCCAGGGCGTGGCAGAGTGGCTCACGGCCGCGGGAACCACCGCGAAGGGCGTCATCGTGGGCTACGACCGCCGGTTCGCCTCCGAGCACTTCGCACAGGCCGCGGCCGAGGTGCTGCTGGCGTACGACATCCCGGTCGCGTTCGCCAGGCAGGCGATCCCCACCCAGATGTCCTCCTACGAGGTGGTGGAGCACGGCTATGCCTGCGGCGTGGTCATCACCGCGTCGCACAACCCCTGGACCGACAACGGCTTCAAGATCAAGTCGCCCACGGGTGCCGCCGCCGACGCCGCGATCCTCAAGGCGGTGGAGGCGGCCATCGCGGCCCGCGCGGCGGAGTCACCCCCCACGCGGCCCTTCGCGGACGCCGAGGCGGCCGGCCTCGTGCGCTGGTCGGAGCCGTTCGAGGGATACGTCCGGTTCGTGTCGCGCACGCTCGACCTGGAGCGACTGAGGGCGGCCGACCTGCGCGTGCTCGTCGATCCGCTCTACGGGTCCGGCGCCACCTGGATCCCGCGCCTGCTGGCGGGTGGTCGCATCCGGGTGGAGGAGATCCACAGCGAGCGCAATCCCTGGTTCGGGGGCGTGAACCCGGAGCCCATCCGACCCAACGTGGACGAGGCGCTGGCAGTCATCGCGAAGGGTGGCTATGACCTGGGGCTGCTGCTCGATGGCGACGCCGATCGGGCGGGCGCGGCCGACGAGCAGGGCACGTTCATCCACCAGCTCCAGGCGATGGGCCTCTTGATGTACTACCTGCTGGAACATCGCGGGATGCGCGACCCGGTGGTCTCCACCATCAACGAGACGTCCATGGTGGGGCGTCTCGGCGAGCGCTACGGCGTGGCCGTGCACGAGACGCCCGTCGGCTTCAAGTTCGTGGGTCCCCGGATGATCGAGACGGGCGCCATGATGGGCGGCGAGGAGTCCGGTGGCTTCGGCTTCGGGATGCACCTGCCGGAACGCGACGGCATCTATGCGGACCTGCTGTTGCTGGACCTGTTCGTGCGGGAGCGTGCGGCGGGGCGACGGACGGTCTCCGAGGCGGTGCGGCACCTGCACGACATCGCCGGACCGTCGTTCTACCTGCGCACGGACGTCCACGCCGACCGGCGGACGTACCCGGCGCTCAAGGAGCGGCTGCTCGTGGACCTGGGCGCGCATTCGCCAGAGACCCTGGGCGGCCAGCGGGTCGTGCGCACGCTCGCCCTGGACACGCGCGACGGCTACAAGTTCTGGACCGAGGACGGCTCCTGGCTGCTGGTCCGCTTCAGCGGCACGGAACCGCTGGTGCGGGTGTATGCGGAGGCCACCGGGGCGGACCTGCGCGACGCCCTGCTGGCAGAGGGCGGACGGATGGTCCAGGGCAGATGACCGACCAGACGCGGGGCCTCGACGACATCGCGACGATCGCCCGGGTGGACCGATCCGGGATGCTCGTGGCGGTGGCCGGGATCCCGGCCCAGATCCGGGACGCCTGGGCGCGCTCGCGGGCGCTGGACCTGCCGGGACGCCACGCACAGGCGCGGTCGATCGCGGTGCTGGGCAGCGGCGGGTTCGCCATCGGCGGGGACCTCGTCGCGACCACGTGGGCCGACCGGCTCAGGGTGCCGCTGGTGGTGGTCCGTGGCCATGCGCTGCCCGCCTGGGTGGGCGGCGACACGCTCGTCGTGGCGTGCTCCCATTCCGGTCGGACGGAGGAGACGCTGGCGACCGTGGAGACCGCGTTCCAGCGGCGCTGCCCGGTCGCGGTCATCACGTCCGGAGGGCCGCTGCGCGCCGTCGCGGAACAGGCCAGCCTGCCGCTCCTCGCCGTCCCCGGGAGTGGCCAGCCGCGGGCCGCCGTGGGCCACTCGATGCTGCTCCTGGCGGGTCTCCTGGAGCGGGCCGGCGTGCTGTCGCTCACCGAAGAGGAGGTCTCGGAGGCCGCGGCTGCGGCTGACGCCGCGCTGGCGGCGTGGGGTCCGGGCGTGCCCACGGCGGACAACCTGGCCAAGCAGCTGGCGTGGACCCTGCTCGACCGGCTGCCCGTGGTGACGGGGTCGGGCCCGCTCGCAGCGGTGGCGCGGCGCTGGAAGACGCAGCTCAACGAGAACGCCAAGACGATGGCGGTCTGGGACGAGCTGCCCGAAGCCGGCCACGCCACGGTCGCGGGCTACCCCAGGCCGGACACCACGACCGACCACCAGGTCCACCTGTTCCTCCGTTCGTCGGCGGACCATCCGCGCGACGTCCTGCGAGCGGAGCTGGCGGGCGAGCTGCTGGCCGAGTCGAGCATCGCGAGCGAGATGGTGCCGATCCCCGGCGAGGGGCGCCTCGCACCCGTGGTGGTGGGGGTGGTCCTGGGCGACCTGGTGAGCGCCTATCTGGCGGTGCTGTACGGGACCGATCCCACGCCCGTGGACGCCGTCGCGCGCCTGGAGGGCTCCCTTGCGGACGCCGCTGCCGAGGCGCACGAGGCGGATCCGGACGCGTCCGCGGCGTACGCCGACGGGGACTGACCGGACCATCGGGAGGGGTCCACGGCGACCCCCGAAGGTGTAGGCTTGGGGCATCGATGGCGCCCGGCAGCGGCGGCACGCAAGGTCGTCGGCCAGGCGCCCGGGAGTGGCGGTGTGGCCACCCGACGACCGCACCGCACAGGGAGGTTGGACGCCATGCACTCCAGCGTGATCGGCAAGGTCGAGAAGGCCAACCGCTACGTCCAGGAGCCCGAGCGCATCACGTTCGAACAGCTGGGCATCAGCTTCCGGGGCGACAACTCGTCCTACACGGTCACCCTCGATGAGTCGGGCTGGGGCTGCACCTGTCACTCCTTCGAGAGCCTCCATGGCTGTGCGCACATCCTCACCATCCAGAAGCTCCTGGGGGTGATGCTGCCCGAGTCCGCGCAGGTTTCGCTGTTCGCGGCCCAGGCCGCCGCGGGCGAGGCCGTCACGGTCTGACCCGCGCGGCGCGGCCCCGGCGAGGCGTCCCGCTCCACGCCTCGGGACGTGACGAGGCTGACCTGACGGGCCAGCCTCGCCTGTCATCGGGCGTGGTGTCAGACCCGCTGTCCCGGCGACGGCACCGCCACCCGGGCGTAGCCGGTCGTGTCGCCGCGGGCGTCGGTGAACCGGACGGTCACCTCCAGGTACCAGCGCCCGGCGGATGACGGAGGCGGGATGAACACGACGTTCGCGCCGTCAGCGTCCGCCTGGTCCAGCAACATCAGGGGCGCGCTCGCGCTCCCGTCGAGGGACTCCGCGGACACCGTCACGCTCTGGATGCCGCTGCCATCCGAGAGCGTCAGCGCGATCGGAGCGTCCGGCAGGTCCAGCGTGACGAGCGGCACCGCCCGCGCGGGTGGGCGCCCGCCGATGTCGCCGCAGGCGCCCAGGTAGCAGCCGCCGCCGCGCTCGGCCACGACCGTGGTGCCCGCCCCGGACACCACCAGGTCGGGGACCGGGATCGACTCCGGGATCGTCCGGTCGGGCACGGTCAGGTGCCACGCCCAGGTCTCCGGCTGCGCCGAGGCCGCGCGCGTCAGCGTCGCGCCGATGAGCCAGTCACCGGGTGGGGGTGGCGTCAGCGAGAGGCTGTCCGCCGGGGTGTCCGTGTCGCCCGCGGCGAGCGTTCGCGGCTCTCCGGGATCGGCGCCCGTGGAGGTTGCGACCACCTCCCAGGATGACCACCCGTCGCCGGTCTCGGGATCACCCTCGTGCCAGAGCCGGAGGCGCGGGTCGCGCCCGTATGTGTCGAGCGGTGCGATGAGGGCAGGATCGGGGAGCGGCTGGCCGGCAGCGACCACCACGCCCGAACGGGTCCCCAGCGGTCCCGTGAGGAGCACCGCCGGAGCCGGATCATCGGCGGCGACGCCGCCGGGCAGCGCGGTGGCGGCGCCCAGCGCCGCCACCGCCAGCAGCGACCACCACGCCCGAGCGTGACCGGTCGCCCGCGATCGGTGGGTGAGGTTCATTCCATCTGGTCCTCCGTGCCGTCCACGCAGCTGACGATGCCGCACGCGTTCGTGACCCGCACGGTCACGATCGGTGAGACGCTCCCCGCCAGGCCCTCATTTCCGGGCGTCGTGAACACCGCCTGGAACTCATAACTGAGGCTGGGCGAGAGGGAGAGCAGGTACGTGCCGGGGCTGCCGCCCTGGCGCATCGTGTAGGACGTCCAGGTCGTCGAGCCGAGGGGGCGCCTGCGCAGCACGACGGTGCGGGCGCTCAGCGCGTTGCCGCCCAGCCGGCCATAGGCATCCCGGTCCGGGATGCGCAGATCCGCGACCAGGCTCACCCGGACGCCTCGGCTGACCGACGTCTGGGACGCGGCCAGCGCGAGCGTGGTCGCCACATCGTTGCAGCCGGCGATGGGGACCGTCGCATCGGGCACGTCGTACCGTTCCTGGAGGGTGGCGATGTCGCAGGAGCCGAGCCGATGCAGCTGCCAGCCCGCCTTGGGCTTGGACGGTGCGAGCTGGTGCATCACCGAGTCCGAGGGCCGCAGGCTGAAGCCGCCGCTCTCGGGATGGTCCAGCCCCTGGATGTGGCCGAACTCGTGGATCATCACCCGCTCCACGTCGAAGCATCCGTCACGATCATCCGCCTGGCACCAGCGCAGCGTGCCCCAGCGGAAGTCCTTGCCGTGCGGTCGGAGGCGGATCGTCCAGGACTCCCCGATGACGTACGAGGCGCAGGCGATGGATGTGGCACAGGACGCCGCCGGGAACGTGTCCGTGTAGCGGATGGCGTCCGGCGCGGCCGGGTGATACTCGAAACGCGGCGCCCGGGTGCGGTCCGTGCGACTGGCCGCGATGGCGGCCTCATCGATGGCCCGCCGCGTCCAGGTCGGCGGCGTGTCCGTGCCGTGCCAGCGGTACGTCAGCAGCAGGTCACGTGTCCAGCGGGGCGCGGGCTCCTCCGGCACCGGCCGCGGTTCCACCATCGGCAGCTCCGAGATGCCCCCGCCAGAGTCCGGCTCCACCGTGAGGCGCACGCCGTGGCCGTCCACGTGCCGCTCCTCGCACACGCCGCCGGCGCACCAGCGGCCGACCGGCTCGCCGTCCCGCCACAGGATGTCGGCCGAACGCGGCTGCGCCAGGGAGAGCGCCCCGGAGGGCGGCGCGACCTCCGGCCTGAGGCGGTCGGCGCCATCGGCGTCCGTGGCCCAGATGCCCAGCTCACGGCGCGTGCCGGGCTCGATGAGGCTGAGGTGCAGCCTGCCCGTCGCATCCAGGAGGGATCCGTAGACGAGCTGGCGCAGGGACAGCCGGCGTGCCACGCAGCGCCGGCGCAGCTCCAGCAGGGCCAGGCGAGTGCCGCCCTCGTCGCGCTCGCCGATGACGGCGAGGGTCCCGAACGGACCGTCCAGGAAGCCGCCCGGACCCAGCCGGACGAGCGGTTGCCGGCCGACCTCGACGTCATACCCGGTCAGCATGCCGCGGTCGTCCAGGCGTGCCCGGAGCGCGACACGCGCGAGGTGGGCGCGCGCGGTGGGCCGGCCGGGCGGCCGTGCGGAGCAGTCTCGCACCGCCGGCAGGTCCGGCGGCACGGCGGCGGTCGCCGGCCCGGCGACACCCAGGCTGGCGACGAGGGTGACCAGCGCCGCGGCCACCCGGCCGAGACGGATCCCATGATCGAACTCCCGCATGATGCAGGCACTCCTCCGGCGGTGGTGTCCGGCGGTGGGAGGCGGAGGCCCGCAGTATCGGGAGCGCCACTTATCTGCCGCTTATCGGGGTACACTCCCGGGGACAACCTCATCAGCCAGGATCCTGGGACCCGCGAAGCCGGTGCGATTCCGGCACAGTCCCGCTACGGTGACCAGCGCAGGCGCTGGGAGTCCGGTCGCCGGGTCAGGATCGTGCGATGACCTTCGCGAGAGAGGGACAGCACCATGACCCGAGTTCCGTCCATCGAGACCCCGTCCGCGTCCCGGTCGGGGTCGCTTCGTCTCCGCCGCATCTTCGTCGCGGCGGGTCTCGCCCTCGTCGTCGCGCTGCCCGGCGCGGGCGGCGCGGCACAGAGTCCCGGCGCGGATCCCGCCGCATGGCCGCGGACGCTCACCGACGACGAGGGGACCCAGGTCACGCTGCCGGCGCTCCCGGAGCGGATCGTCAGCCTCTCGCCCGCCAACACCGAGATCGTGTTCGCGCTGGGCGCAGGCGACCGGCTGCTGGGCGGCACCGACTTCGATGACTTCCCGCCGGGCGAGGTGGA
Organism: Chloroflexota bacterium; assembly: GCA_034436555.1. Classification (GTDB taxonomy): domain Bacteria; phylum Chloroflexota; class Limnocylindria; order Limnocylindrales; family CSP1-4; genus JAFMJV01. The sequence goes on from DAOTUU010000039.1 coordinate 50,774, forward strand.
TCGGCTCGCCCATGTCGCCACCTACAACGGGGTCCTGATGGAGCAGGTGGTGGCCCTGGAGCCCGACCTCGTGCTCGCGGCCGGCAACTACCTCACGCCTCCCGCGGACATCGCCCGGATGCGCGAGCTGGGCTACCCGGTCGTGGTGGTGTACGCCGACACCGTGGACGCCGTCCTGGCGGACATCGAGCTGATCGGCGATGCGGTCGGGGAGGGGGACGCCGCCCGCGACCTGACCGCCGCCATGCGGGCGGACATCGACCAGATCACCGCCGCGGTCGCCCAGACCGACGACCGTCCGCGCGTGTTCTACCAGATCGGGTCGGAGCCCGAGATCTACGGGCCGGCGCCCGGCTCGTTCATCGCCGACATGGTCGTACTCGCGGGCGGCGACCCGATCCTGACCAGTGACCCGGCGGTGTTCTCCATCCCCGTGGAGCAGCTCGTCGCCGCGGACCCGGAGGTCATCGTGGTGGGCGACGCGAACTACGGCGTCTGCCCTGAGAGCGTGATGGTGCGACCGGGCTGGGACGTCATGACCGCCGTGCGGAACGGTGACGTCCGCGCCGTCGACGACATCGTCATCACCCGGCCGGGTCCGCGCCTGGCGCAGGGCCTCGCGAACCTCGCCCGGGCGATCCACCTGGATCTCGACCTCGGGTCGATCCCGGTCAGTCCCGCGCCCTGCCCGGCCTCGGGGGCCCGCCTCGTGCGATGAGTGCCGCCGGCTCGCCCGCGCTGGCCGCCGTCCATGCGGGGCGGCTGGCGCCCTTCCGGCGCCGACCCGCCCTGCTCGGTGCGGCGGGTGTCGCGCTGCTGGTCGTCGCGGTCGTGGCGGGCATCGTGCTGGGGAACGTGCCGCTGCCGCTGGCCGACACCGTGGCCATCCTGGCCCGGCGGATCGCCGCCCTGCCGGTGGCCCAGACCTGGCCGGCCTCGACGGAGACGATCGTGATGGAGCTGCGCCTGCCGCGCGTCATCACGGCGCTCATCGTGGGCACCGGACTGGCCGTCGCTGGGGCGACCTTCCAGGGCCTGCTGCGCAACCCGCTGGCCGACCCCTACGTCCTGGGCACCGCCTCGGGAGCCGCGCTCGGGGCCGCCATCGGCGTGCTCGTCCCGGTCCAGTTCGCGGTGCTCGGCTTCGGGCTCACCAGCCTGCTCGCGTTCGGCGGGGCGCTCATCGCGGTGGCCATCGTCCACCGGCTCTCGGGCGGCGGCCGCGGGTCGCTCGCGAGCGTCCTGCTCACGGGCTACGCCGTGGGGTCGCTGCTCGCGGCGGGCCTCGCCATGGCGATGTACCTGGCCGGATCCAACATCCGCCAGATCTTCTTCTACCTCCTGGGCAGCTTCGCGACCAGCTCCTGGCAGCCGCTCGTCGTGGCGCTGCCGGTCATCCTCATCGCCAGCGCGCTCATCATGGCCCGGGCGCGCTCCCTGAACGCGCTCCTGCTGGGCGACGACGCCGCGCTCCACCTCGGTCTCGACGTGCGCCGCGAGCGGATGGTCCTGCTCGGGCTCGCATCGCTCGTCACGGCGGCCGCCGTCGCGCTGGCGGGGCTCATCGGCTTCGTGGGCCTGGTCGTGCCGCACGCGGTGCGCCTCGTGGTGGGCCCCAACGCCCGGCTCGTGCTGCCGCTCTCCGCGCTGTTCGGGGCGGCGTTCCTGGTGTTCGCGGACCTCGTGGCGCGCATCCCCGGGGAGCTGCCGGTCGGCGTCATCACGGCCATCGTGGGAGCGCCCATCTTCGTCGTCCTGCTGCGTCGCTTCCGGGGCGGCTATGAGGGCTGATGCCACGATGAGGGCCGACGCGGCGACGAGGTCTGACGCCCCGGTCCACGGGGTGGGCGTGTCCGTGGCCGGGGTGACCCTCCGTCACGGCAGCCGCACGGTGCTCCACGGCGTGGATCTGGAGGTCCGCGCGGGGGAGCGGGTCTGCATCATCGGCCCCAACGGCGCCGGCAAGACCAGCCTCCTGCGCTGTCTCACGGGCCTCGCGACCGCGACCACGGGCCAGGTTCGCCTCGACGGCGTGCCCATCGCGGAACAGAGTCGCGACCGGCTGGCGCGGACCATCGCGGTCGTGCCCGGACAGCTCGCGCTGCCGTTCTCGATGCGCGTCGAGGAGGTCGTGGCGCTCGGACGGATCCCCCACGAGCACCGGTTCGCGGGTCCGCGCCTGGGTGACCTCGCGGCGGTCGAGGCGGCCATGGAGCGGGCCGGCGTCACGCACCTGCGCGGGCGCGACGCGCGGGAGCTGTCCCTGGGCGAGCGTCAGCTCGTGCTCATCGCGATGGCGCTGGCCCAGCAGGGCAGGCTGCTCGTGCTGGACGAGCCGACCGTCCACCTGGACCTGCGCCACCAGGTGGCGGTGATGCAGCTGGTGAGCGACCTCAACGAGCGGCAGGGCCTCACGGTCATCGCGGTGCTCCACGACCTGGCCCTCGCCGCCACGGTGTTCCCGCGCCTGGTGCTGCTCGCGGACGGTCGCGTCGTCGCCGACGGACCGCCCGCGAGCGTGCTCAGCCCGGAGCAGATCCGCGGGGTCTACGGCGTCGATCCCCGCTTCCTGCCGGTCCTTCAGCGATGATGCCGGGCGCCACCGACCACCCCGACCACGATCCCGTGGGCCGCGCCCGGCTGCTGGCCGCCCTGGAGCCGCTGGCCATCAGCTTCGAGCTGTTCCCCTGCGACCCGGCGCTCGCCGACACCGCCGCGTTCTGCGCCGCCTACGGCTTCGCAGCCCGGGATGCCGCGAACACGATCCTCGTGGCGGGCAGGGCGGACCCGTCACCCCACGCCGCGTGCGTCGTGCTCGCGCCGTTCCGGCTCGATGTGAACCGGACGGTGCGCGACCGGCTGGGCACCCGGAAGGCCTCGTTCGCGTCCGCCGACGATGCCCGTGCCATCACGGGCATGGAGATCGGCGGGGTCACCGTGTTCGGGCTGCCCGCGGACCTGCCGATCTGGGTCGATTCGCGGGTGATGACCCGGGAGCGGATCGTGCTGGGCGGTGGATCGCGCAGCTGGAAGGTGCTGACGGCGCCCGAGATGCTGCGTCGCATCCCGGGCGTCGCGGTCGTCGAGGGGCTGGCGCTGCCCGGCCGCGATGAGCCCGACGCCCCGTCACGGGCCGACCCCGACTGACGCCGCGGCACGCCACCGGCGCCGCCCGCGCTCAGGGTCGGACGGACGGGGCGGGCGAGCCCAGGATGCGCTCGGTGACGTCGGTCAGGTCGAACGCGTGCTTCCAGTCGCGCGAGGTGTAGGAGCGGTTCGGCAGCAGCGGCAGGTCCGCGTCGAACAGCCGGTCGAACAGCAGCCGGAAGGTGTTGACGGGGCTCATGCCGGCGGGGATCGGCGGATCCTTGGCGGCCACGGTCTCGGGCAGGCGGATCGCCTGGAGCGTGCCGAACTTGATGCGCAGCGCGTCATCGGGCGCCGACTCCCAGCTGTAGGTCCCCTGGTCGCCGCCGTACCCCGGCGGATACGGTCCCTCGTCGGCCGCGATGACGATCACCGGCTGCCGTCCGTCAGGCGCGTCCAGCAGCTGGTCCACGAGCTCCCGGATGCGGCTGTTGGTGTAGGCCAGCTGGGGGATGAGGCGCTGGGCCTCCGGGAGCCCTCGCTGTGCCTCGGTGGGGTAGCTGCCATCCGACCAGAACACGTAGGGCGGATGGGGCAGCAGGATGTGGGCGAACACGAACTTGGGACCCGCCTCAGCCCTGATCCGCTCCAGCTCCTGGAACTGGAACAGCGCGAAGTCGCGGTGCTGCGCGTCGGAGTGCACGATCTGCGGCTTGGTCACGTAGTCGTCGACCAGGGTCAGCGCGGTGGTCTCCCGCAGCAGCACCTCGAAGTCCGTCTCGGCGCCCGGCTGGTGGTTCACGTCGGCGATCCGGCTCGTCGCGGTGGGGGTCCACCACGATCCCAGCTGGTGGATGCGGTAGCCCCGCTCGCGCAGGTACCGCCCCACCGGGTGGTCCTGGAGCATCTCGTGGAGGCGCGTGAAGTCCGTGGAGCGCGGTCCCTCCAGTGCCACCAGGTCGTCGAGGTAATCCATGGAGAAGGTGCTCGCGAGGGACATCGCGGTCCGACCGTAGTTCGCATGGGCGTCGTCGACGACCACGAACCCCCGGGACTCCAGGAAGGCGGGAAGGTCGTTGTGGATGCCCGTGAGGAGCTCGAGCGAGGATTCCGAGCCGTACCGGTCGAACACCAGGAAGTAGATGTCCGGGGCGCCGGGGTCCGGAGCGGGCCTGTCCGGCAGCGGCGCGTTCGCCTGGGCGACCCGGTCGAGGGTGGTGGGCACGACCCCGATGAGCGCCAACAGCACCAGCGCCCCGGCGACGACATCGAGGGCGAGCGTCACGCTCGTCACGCGCGTCGGCGAGAGGCGCCAGGCGACGACCGCCACGACACCGATGACGACCGCCCAGAGGGCCAGCAGCTGGTCCCGGCCGACATCCTCGCCCGCGAGCGCCCGGACATGGCCGTACCCGAAGAACGCGGCCACCAGGATCGACGCCACGAGGGCACCCCGACGCAGGTCGCGGAAGGCCAGCCCGCAGATCGACAGCGCCAGCGCCGCCCCGATCATCGCCCGGCCCAGGGGCGGGACCGCGTCCCGCAGGCCCACCTCGGCGACGTTCTCGGCGAACAGGAACAGCACCGCCCACGCGGCGAACAACACAGGATGAATCGGCCAGGCTCGACCCGGCGATGACGACACGGCACGCTCCCGCTGCGCGCCGTCACGGCCCGGCGCAGAACTGCGACCCGGTCATGGTACCCGCGCCCGGGGGTGTTGGCGCACCGTGCGCTATCCTGTCCGCGGTCCGATCGCCGAGCACGGTCGGATGTCCCTCGCGCGGAGCGCCCGGGGCATGGACGGCGCGCAGCGCATGGGGCGCACAGCACTTCGGAGGACCTCTCGATGCATCACGTCTTCGCCTACCTCGACCCGGGTTCGGGCAGCATCATCATCCAGGCGGTGATCGCCGGCATCATCGCGGTTCCGGTCATCTTCCGGAACAAGATCTCCGCGTTCGTCCGCTCCATCAAGGGCGGCCACGCCCCGGAGCCCAAGGAGACCGTGGCGGCGGCCGCCGCGACCGACTCGTCCTCGAACGACACGCCCGCCAGCTGAGGTGACGGAGCCGATCTCGACCCCGGCCACCGGGGCTGCGGGCCGGGATCCCGGCTCCTGGCGTGACCCGTCCGGATTCGTCTTCCGGCGCGATGGCGTCGTCCTCCGCCAGATCGCCGCGTCGTTCGCGCCCGACTGGACCGCGTACACCAGCGGGCTTCATCAGACCCTCGTGGCGAAGGGGGCCGTGCTCGCGTTCGAGGAGGTCCCGGTCGACCGGGCCCTCGAAGCGGCGACCGCCTGGAAGGTCATCCGCCCGGAGCAGCTGGATCTCATCACCTACCCCTACGAGTGGTCCTTCGGGCAGCTCAAGGACGCCGCGCTGCTGACGCTCGACCTCCAGCTCGCCGCGCTGGACGCGGGCATGACGCTGCGCGACGCGTCGGCGTACAACATCCAGCTGCGGGGCACCCAGCCGGTGCTCATCGACTCGCTCTCGTTCGAGCGCCGCGAGCCGGGTGCGCCGTGGGTCGCCTATCGTCAGTTCTGCGAGCACTTCCTGGCGCCGCTCGCGCTGATGAGCATCCGCGACGTGCGAGCGGGCCGGATGCTCCGCGCCTGGATCGACGGCATCCCTCTCGACCTCGCCGCGGGCCTGCTGCCGGGTCGCTCGCGGGCGCGCTTCGGGCTGCTCACCCACCTGTTCCTCCACGCGCGCGCGCAGCGCCGGCACGGCGACACGGGCGGTGCCCGCAGCAAGGCCGTCTCGATCTCCGATGACCGCCTGAAGGCGCTCATCGGCAACCTGCGGGGCACCGTGGAGGGGCTGCGCTGGGAACCCGCGGGGACCGAGTGGGCGGACTATGCGGACAACACCTCCTACACCGACGAGGCCACGGCCGCGAAGGTGCGGCTGGTCGCAGCGATGCTCACGGACGCGGGCGGCGAGGTCGTGTGGGACCTGGGCGCCAACACCGGTCGGTACTCCGCGGTGGCCGTGGACGTGGGCCGTCGCGTGGTCGCCTGGGACATCGATCCGGCGGCCGTGGAACAGCATCACCGGGCGCTCAAACAGCGGGGCGAGACGCGCATCACGCCCGCGCTGATGGACCTCGCGGATCCCTCGCCGGCCCTCGGCTGGGACCTCTCCGAGCGGACCTCCCTCGCCGACCGCTCGAACGCCGACGTGCTGCTGGGCCTCGCCCTGGTCCACCACCTGGCCATCGGCCGCAACGTGCCGCTGCCCATGATCGCCACGTTCTTCGCGCGGCTCGCGCCGGACCTCGTGCTGGAGTGGGTGCCCCGGGAGGACGTGATGGTCCAGAAGCTGCTGAGCGGCCGGAAGGACATCTTCGAGGGGTACCACGAGGATGGCTTCCGGGCCGCCTTCGAGGCCGGTGGCTGGGAGGTCCGCGACCGGCAGCCGATCCCGGACAGCCCGCGCGTCCTGTATCGATTCCACCGGGGAGGCTGACCCGCACGGACGGCCGCCGGCGCCCGGCACCCGGTGTCAGTCGACGTCGGGGTCTCGCGCCCGGCCGGGCCCGATGGTCAGGCTCGCCGGTGGGGCGGGTCGTAGAAGGGGAGCGGCACCACGGTGCCCCGGATGCGGTCCCGGACGCCCTCCACCGTCCATTCCATCCGGACCGGCGTGCCGGCAGGCTCGAAGGCCGCCTCCACCGACGCGAGCGCGATGAGCTTCTTGAGGATCGGCGACCAGGTGCCGCTCGTCGCGCGGCCGATCTGGCGGCCGGCCGCGAACACCGGGATCTGGTCCCGCCATGCCCTGGGGGAGAGGCTGGGTGTCAGGCCGTGTCGCGCCGTGAGTCGCTCAAGGTCCTCCCAGTCGAGCTCCAGGCCCACCAGCCGGCGGGCCGGACCGCCCGCGTCCCGCTCGCGCCGGAGCGCCGCGCGTCCCACGAAGGGGGTCGCCTTGGCCAGGTCCACGAAGCGACCCAGGCCCAGCTCGCCCGGTGCGTGGCACTGCTCGGGCGTCTCCGCGTGGACCGACGAGGTGTAGTCCACGTCGAGCATGATGAGGCCCGCCTCCACGCGCGCCACGTCCAGCGCCCAGATCCCCGCGGGGCGGATGGCGTAGGCGCGACCAGCCTCCATCAGCGCGTCCCACAGGGCGACGGCGTCGCGCGCGGGGGTCCACAGCTCATAGCCCAGGTCGCCCGTGTAGCCGGTGCGGCTCGCGTCCACCGCCAGGTCGCCCACGCGAAGCTCGCGGCGCCGGAAGGAGGCGAGCCCCGACAGGTCAGACCCGCTCGCGGCCTCCAGCACCGCGCGTGACAGCGGACCCTGGAGGGCCACCGCCGCCAGCGAGTCGGAGGTCTCCGTCACCTCCACGTCCAGGCCCCGTGCGTTCAGGCGCAGCCAGCGGAGCTGCGGATCGGCGGCCGTCCAGCGGAAGCTGTCGTCGTCCAGGCGGGCCACCGTGCCGTCGTCGATGACCTTGCCCGCCTCGTCGCACCAGGGCGTGTAGATGACCTGGCCGCGCGCGATCCGACCGGCGTCGCGGGTGATGACCCGATCCACGAGGCGGGTCGCGTCCGGACCGCCGACGCGGTAGGAATACAGCGGCGAGATGTCCAGCAGCGCCGCCGCGTTGCGGATCGCGTTGACCTCGATGTCGATGCCGGACGCATACGCGCTGCTCGAGAAGCGGCCCGCCCAAACCCTCCACTGGCGCTTGACGTTGAGCTCCAGGGCGCGCGCGTCGAGGGGCGATCCGATGGCCATGCGGTCAGGATACCGTCGGCCACCCCGCCCCGCGCGCGGCGCTACCATGGGCGGCGACGCGACCGTGGCCCGGGATGGGTCGCGGACGACCATCGGCGCCCGCGTGGCGCGCACCGCCCTGACGAGCTGGGAGCGACGAGACCGACCGTGCCAGAGCGCTACGACGCCGTGGTCATCGGCGGCGGCCACAACGGACTCGTGAGCGCCGCGTACCTCGCCCGGGCCGGTCTGCGGACGCTCGTCCTGGAGCGCCGGCATGTGCTGGGTGGCGCGGCCGTGACCGAGGAGGTGGTCCCCGGGTTCCGCTTCAGCGTCTTCTCGTACGTCGTGAGCCTGCTCCGCCCGGAGATCATCCGGGACCTGGCGCTGCCCCGCCACGGCCTCCACATCCTGCCGCTGGACGGCACCCTCACGCCGCTCGACGGCGACCACCTGTGGCGCACCGACGATGCCGACCAGACGCGCCGCGAGCTGCGCCGGTGGTCCGCCACGGATGCCGAGGCGTACGCCGAGTACGGCAGGCTGATGGTCCACATGGCGCGCTTCATCAAGCCCATCCTGGGCCTCGTGCCGGTGGATCCCCAGCGGCCGGACATCACCGACGCGCTCGGCGTCGCCGGGCTGGCCCGGGACTTCGGGCGGCTGCCGCGTCGCCAGCAGCAGGCCTTCATCGGGCTCATGACGATGAGCGCCGCGGACTTCCTGGACCAGTGGTTCGAGACCGACCCGCTGAAGGCCACGATGGCGGCATCGGGCATCATCGGCACGTTCCTGGGGGTGCGCTCGCCGGGCACCGCGTACGTCCTGCTGCACCACTACATGGGCGAGATCGACGGCGCGTTCCGGGCGTGGGGCATCCCGCGCGGCGGCACGGGCGGCATCTCCGAGGCGATCGCGCGGGCGGCCGAGTCGTTCGGGGCGGAGATCCGCCGCGAGGCGCCCGTGGCCCGCATCGAGGTGTCCGGAGGCCGCGCCACGGGCGTGACCCTCGCGAGCGGCGAGCGCATCGACGCCCGGGTGGTGCTCGCCTCGACGGACGCGAGGGTCACCTTCCTGGACCTGCTGGAGCCGTCTGCGCTGCCCGCGGACTTCCGGGACGAGGTGCGCCGGTTCCGGTTCCGAGGCTCGTCGGGCAAGGTCAACCTGGCGCTCGACGGACTGCCCGAGTTCAGCTGCCTGCCGGGAGCGGGCGAGCATCTCCGGGGCGCCATCAGCTTCTCGCCCAGCCTGGACGCCATGGAGCTGGCCTACGACGACGCGAAGGCCGGGCGCTTCAGCCGACGCCCCTACATCGACATGATCATCCCGACCCTGGTGGACCCGCGGATGGCCCCGCCCGGGCGACACGTCGTGAGCTGCTTCGTGCAGTACGCCCCGTACCAGCTCGCCGAGGGCACCTGGGACGACCAGCGCGAGGCATTCGGGGACGCGGTCGTGGACACCATCGCCGAGCGCGCCCCGAACATCCGGTCGCTCATCGTGGGGCGCCAGGTGCTGACCCCCCTGGACATCGAGCGCACCACGGGCCTCACCGAGGGCAACATCTTCCAGGGCGAGCTCTCCCTGGAGCAGCTCTTCCTCAATCGGCCGGTGCCCGGCTGGGCGCGCTTCCGGACGCCCGTCCGGGACCTCTGGATGTGCGGCTCGTCGGTCCATCCCGGTGGCGGCATCATGGGCGCGAACGGCCGGCTCGCGGCGCTCCAGGTGCTCCGGGCCACCGCACTCGGACGCACCGCGAAGGGACGCGCCGTCGCGGATCGGCAGGCGGACGCCGCGCTCGAGACGTGGGGCGCGTTCAGCCACGGCCATGGCGGCGCCCGATGAGCGGGTCTGCGGGACGGATGAGCGGGTCGGCGGGACGCTGGGACGCGATCGTGGTGGGTGGCGGCCACAACGGCCTGGTGTGCGGCGCCTATCTCGCGCGGGGCGGGCTGCGCACGCTCATCCTGGAGCGACGCGACGCGGTGGGCGGTGCCATCGTCACCTCGGAGCTGGCTCCCGGGGCGCGCGTGTCGGGGCTGGCCCACACCGTGGGCCGGCTGCGCGGCTCGATCGCCCGCGACCTGGGGCTGGCGCGCCACGGCCTGCGGCTGGTCCAGCCGGCGGCACGGGTCACGTCGCTGCGTCCGGATGCACCCGCCATCACCCTGTGGGGGGACGCGCGCCGCACCGCCGAGGGGCTGGCCCCGATCTCGGCGCACGACGCGGTGCGCTGGGTGGAGGTGGATGCGGAGATCCGCGCCCTCGCGGGGGTCCTGTCCCGCCTCGCCGCGATGACCCCGCCCGATCCGTCATCGCCCGAGCTGGGCGACCTGGTCGGGGCGCTGCGCCTGGGGATGCACCTGCGAGGACTGCCGGAGGCGCGCGCCCGCGCACTGTTCAGGGTGCTGCCGCAGCCCGTGGCGGACTTCCTGGAGGACCGGCTGGACCACGACGCGCTGCGTGCCATGCTCGCGGTGCGCGGGATGCGCCACAGCTCCCTGGGTCCGCGCGCGGCGGGCTCCACCGGGGTCCTGCTGGCGGACGCCGCGGGCAACGACGGCGGTGCCGCGGGGGAGACGGTGTACGCCCGGGGCGGCGCCGGTGCGCTCGCCGCGGCGCTGGCGGCCGCGGCGCGCGCGGTGGGCGCGGAGATCCGCGCGCGCGCGGACGTCGTCGCGATCCGCGACCACGATGGTCGCGTGACGGGCGTGGTGCTCGCCGACGGCACGGAGCTGGACGCACCGGTCGTGGTCAGCGGAGCGGACCCCCGGCACACCCTGCTGGCGCTGCTCCACCCGGAGGCGATCGGTCCGACCCTGGGCTGGAGCGCCGGGAACCTGCGCCAGTCGGGCGTGACCGCGAAGGTGAACCTCGCCCTCGCGGAGCTGCCCCGCTTCACCGGCCTGGAGGGCGCCGACGCGGCCGCGCGGCTGCGCGGGCGAGTGCTGGTGGCCCCCTCGACGGGCTACCTCGACGCCGCCGCGGACGCGGCCAAGCACGGGCGGATGAGTGATGCGCCGTGGCTGGAGGCGACCATCCCCAGCCTCGTGGACCCGCTGCTCGTGGACGGGGCCGAGGTGAGCGGCGTGCGCCACGTGATGAGCGTGCTGGTCCAGAGCGCGCCGCGCCACCTGCGCGAGGGCGACTGGGACGCGCGCCGCGACGAGCTGGGCGACCGGGTCCTCGCGGTGCTCGAATCGGTGGCCCCGGGCATCACCGACCGGGTCGTGACGCGCCAGGTCATCACGCCCCTGGACCTCGAGCGCGACCACGGGCTGACGGGCGGCCATCCGCTCCACGGCGAGCCGTCACTGGACCAGTGGTTCGCGTGGCGGCCGATGCTCGGCCTCGCGCGCTATCGCCTGCCCCTCGCGGGCGGCTACCTGTGCGGCTCCGGCTCGCATCCGGGCGGCGGGGTCACGGGCGTGCCGGGACGCAACGCGGCCCGTGAGATCCTCGCGGACGTGCGCCGCGAGCGGCGCTCCGGCGGGGAGGGCCGATGAGCCGTCGCCGGGCCGGGACGCTGCTGATGGCGCTCGCGCTGCTCGCGCTGCTCGCGGTCCTCGCCGGCTGCACCGTCACCGGGTCCGTCGTGGAGACCGAGGACGAGCGCCAGGCCTTCCAGGTGGGCGCCTCGCCGCGCATCATCGTGGAGACGTTCAACGGTCGCATCAGCATCGCGGCGTCGGGGGACGGCACCGTGGAGGCGCGCGTCCAGAAGCGTGGATCGGGCACCTCCTCGGCCGCCGCGAAGCGCGACCTGGACCGCGTCGCGGTGAAGTTCAGCCAGGTGGACGACGTCATCCGCATCGAGGCGCGTCGACTGGACGATGCGACCACGCTCGGCAACAGCGGCGCGGACGTGGAGGTCACGGTGCCCGCCGCGTCGTCGGTGGAGCTGCGCACCTCCAACGGTCGCGTCGAGTCCGCGAACGTGGAGGGGAGCGTGCTCGTGCGCACGTCGAACGGCCCGGTCATCACGCGCGGCGGTCGCGGGCTGGACCTGGACACGACCAACGGCGAGATCACCGCGAGCGCCCCCAGCGGGCGGGTGGTGCTGCGCTCGAGCAACGGCAGCATCGACATCCTCGCCGCGAAGGAGGCGCTCGTGACCGCCCAGACGTCGAACGACCCGATCACGTTCAGCGGCACGCTCGGTCCCGGTGGTCACAGCTTCGAGACGAGCAACGGCACGATCGCGCTCACGCTGCCCGGCGACGCGGCGTTCCGCTTCGACGGGCGCACCTCCAACGGTTCCGTGCGCACCGAGTTCCTGGCGCTCAGGCCCACCGACACGAGCCTGTCGGGGACCACCGGCGACGACCCGACGCCGTCCATCGCGATCGTGGCCCGCACCAGCAACGGCGACCTCGCGGTGATGACCCAGAAGCCGTGACCGAGCGCGACGACCCGGCGGCGGAGCGGCCGCTGGGCCTGGAGCGGCTGGTCCTGTTCTCCGATGCGGTGTTCGCGATCGCGATCACGTTGCTGGTCATCGACCTGCGGCTGCCCGAGGACCTCGAGGGGCCGGCGCTGCCCGAGGCGCTCGCGGCGATGTGGCCGCAGCTGCTCGCGTACGTCCTCAGCTTCCTCGTCATCGGCGTGAACTGGATGGCCCACTGGCGACGGTACGGCTGCGTGGAGCGCGCCGATGAGCGGCTCGCCTGGCTCAACCTGGCGCTCCTCGGGTGCATCGCGCTGATGCCGTTCCCCACGTCCGTGCTCGCGGTGCACGGCGACGAGCCGGCCGCCGTGGGGCTCTACGTCGCGGTCATCGCACTGACGGGCGTCGCGAGCGCGGCGGGCTGGCTGTACGCGGATCGGGCGGGTCTGCTGCGGCCCGGGCTGGATGCGCGGTTCGTGCGGCTGTCGGCGCTGCGCGGCCTGTCGGTGCCCATCGTGATGGTGCTCTCGCTGCCGCTGCTGCTGGTGGGCCCATACGTCGCCATGGTCAGCTGGCTGCTGATCATCCCCGTCCAGCGCGAGATCGGCCGGCGACTCCACGCGGTCGCGCCGGACCACGCCTGATCGCCCGGGTCAGGGCCGGTCGAGCGACTCCGCGAGCGATGACCCCGGCGGCGCCTCCGGGGGCAGCTCCCAGTCCCAGGCCGCGACGCGCCGGAGCAGCCGGTCGGCCGTCAGGTCCAGCTGGATGGGCGTGACCGCGATGCGCCCGTTCACCACCGCATGGAAGTCGGTGCCCTCGTTCGCCTCGCCGGACGGGGCGGGACCGCCGATCCAGTAGTAGGGGACGCCCCGCGGATCGAGCCGCTCGATGAGCTGGTCCTGGTAGATGCGCTTGCCCATCCGGGTGACCTCGAACACGCCCGACGTGCCGTGGCCCGCCGGGACGTTCACGTTGAGCAGCTCGCCCGGACCCAGCCCGTGCTCCAGGATGTTGATGGCGGTCTGGCGGGCGACCCGTCCCGCGAGCGAGAAGTCGGGGTCCTGGAAGTACTCCAGGGAGATCGCGAACGCCGGGCAGCCGTTGATGACCGCCTCCATCGCCGCCGAGACCGTGCCCGAGTAGGTCACGTCGTCGCCCAGGTTCGCGCCGTAGTTGATGCCCGACGCGACCAGGTCGAAGGTCTCCTCGAAGAAGCCCAGGAACGCGAGGCTGACCGCGTCCGTGGGCGAGCCGTCCACGGACCAGCCGCGGCTCCCGTCGGCGAGCGTCCGGCGGCGCACCCGCAGCGGGCGCATGAACGTCTTGCCGTGGCCCACCGCGGACTGGTTGGTCTCGGGCGCCACGACCACGACCTCGCCGATGGGATCGAGCGCCTGCCTCAGTGCCAGCAGGCCCCGGGAGTCGATGCCGTCGTCGTTCGTCACCAGGATGCGCGGAGGGGCGTCCCAGTCGCGCAGCGGCCCGGGACGGCCGTTCGGCCGTCGGACGGGGCGGCGGCGCGCATCGCGGGGAGGCGGCTCGGTCGCGGCGGGTCGCTGCGGGAACGCCATGTCCTCGTCTCGCCCGCCGGGCGGCACGACCGCACGTCCTGCGTGCACGGTCCGGTCACCGAACCGGGCGCCCTCGTCGGCGGTCTCGCCCGCGGCCGCCGACGAGGCATCCATCTCGGGTCGCGTCATGCCGGGACGTCGGGTGGGTTCGGGGTCGCGCGCGATGCACCGCCCAGCCGGCCCGGCAGGTCGGTGGGCGCGGGGGGCGCCTCCGGTGGCGCGGGGATGCGGACCCGGCGGCCGCCCCGCTCCTCCAGGCGTCGCGCCGCCCGCGATGCCACGTCCCGGGTGCCCGTCTGGGCCGAGCGCGACAGGAAATGGAAGAAGAACGCGCTGATGACCGCCGCGACCGGCACCGCGAACACGGCCCCCAGCGCGCCGTACACCTTGATGCCCACGATGACCGAGATGAGCACCACCACCGGGTGGATGCCCACCGACGTCGCCATCACCCGCGGCTGGACGATGTTCATCGTGATGAACCAGCCGACCACCATGACGCCGGTGATCCAGAGGAGCGCATTGGGCGCCATCGCGGAGGCCGGGGTCAGCATGGCCACCACGATGGGCGGCGCCCACGAGAAGAAGGGGCCGAAGAACGGGATGAACTGGAGGATGACCACGAGCGCGGTGGTGGCCGGCCAGTAGGGGATGCCCAGCATGATGCTGCCCACCGCCGCGAACGCGCCGTACACGAGGCCCTGGATGAGCTGGCCCCGCAGGAAGCCGCCGAAGGAGGTGGCCACGCTCGTCTCGAACAGCTTCGCCTCGTCCGCGTAGCGGGGTGGCACGAGGCGGTTGGCGAACGCCAGGATGCGCTCCTTGTCGATGACGATGAACAGCGACAGGAACACGATGAGCAGCAGGTTGCCGATGAGCCCGAAGGTGGTCCCGAGGATGCCCCCGACGAGCCCGGTGACGTCGCTCACGAACTGCGGGTTGTCCTCGAGGAACTGCTGCGCCCACAGCGCGAAGTCGTCCGAGAGCGTCGCGACGTCGATCCGGATGCCGAGCTTCGCGAGCTGCTCCTGCCACGGCCCCAGCTGCGCCGCGAGGTTCTCCGCGAACTCCGGCTTCTGGACCTCCGTCACGAGCGCCGCGGCGTTCGCCGCGATCTGGGCCGCGAACATGATGATGAGCAGCGACAGGCCCAGGAACAGCGAGCCGTAGACGAGCACCACGACGATGACCCGCGGCAGGGCCGGCAGCCGCCGCAGGATGCCGCTCACGACCGGTGACAGGATGAACGCGAACAGCCAGGCGCTGAACAGGATGAACAGGACGTCGTTGAAGTAGGCGACGTAGCCGGCCACCAGGTTCACCAGCACCAGGGCCACGGTCGCGGTGCTGAGGACCAGGAGCGCGTGGATCCAGCGCCCCTCCGAATCGAGCAGTCTGCTCAGCATGGGTGCAGTCTAGCGTCCGGCCCAAGGGCCTCCGCCATGGCCCGTTCGGGTCAGGCGCGCGGACGGGTGGCCCGGCGCATCGCGCGTCGTCGCGCTGTTGGTCAGCGCGGGCCCAGGCCCATCCGCTCGTGGCACTCCCGGAGCGTCTCCGCCGCGATCGGACGCAGCCGCTCCGCGCCGGCCCGCAGGATCTCCTCGACATATCCCGGCTTCGCGTCCAGCTCCCGACGCCGCTCCCTCGCCTCCGCGAATGCCTCCAGCATCCGATCCGCGAGCAGCCTCTTGGTGTCGACGCAGCCGGTGCGCGCGGTCCGCTCGCCCTCCCAGATGTCGAGATGGTCGGGCGAGAACTGCCGATGCAGCTGACACACGTTGCACACCTGCGGCCTGCCCGGGTCGGTGCGCCTGATGCGCTGGGTGTCGGTGACCATGGACATGACCTGCCGACGGATCATGTCCTCGTCCCCGAAGATCTCGATGACGTTGCCCAGCGACTTGGACATCTTCGCCGCGCCGTCCGTGCCCCGGATGATGGGCGAGTCCGTGAACACGGCCTCGGGCTCCGGGAACACCTCGCCATAGCGGGTGTTGAATGCCCGCACGATCTCGCGCGCGAGCTCCAGGTGCGCCGCCTGGTCCTTGCCCACCGGCACGTGGCGCGCCTTGTAGATGGCGATGTCCGCGGCCTGGAGCACCGGGTAGGACAGCAGCGCGAAGTTCACGTCGTCGGGCTGGTTGCGCTTCTTCTCCTTGAAGCTGGGGGTGCGCTCCACCCACGGCGTGGGGGTCACCGAGGCGAACAGCCACATCAGCTCCACCACCTCCGGCCGGTCCGACTGGCGGAACAGGACCGCCTTCTCGGGATCGAGGCCCAGGGCGAGCAGCCCGAGCGCCATCTCCGTGGTGCTGCGCCTGATCCGCTCCGCGTCGTGGGTCGAGGTGAGCGCGTGGAAGTCCACGATGCAGTAGATCGCCTCGTGCGTCTCCTGCAGCGCCACGTAGTTCCGGAACGCGCCCAGCCAGTTCCCGACGTGCGGCAGGCCCGAGGGCTGGACGCCCGAGAAGACGCGGCCGCGGGTCGCGACAGGCGGGGTGACGGGGGCGGCGACGGGCGTGTCCATGGACGTCGGAGTCTAGCGTCCCGGCCGGGGCGGGCGCCGCGCGACACCCGCGCGATGACGCGGGCGAGCCTCGCGCGGGTCGGCCCGCCCCGTCGCGACCCACTCGCGACCCACCCGCGACCGGCCCGCGACCGGACGCCCGGGCCCGCAGCCCGCGGCTCGGTACAATCATGTCTCAGATGCAGCCCAGCCAGGACGCGCACGCGCGCCCCCTGCGCGTGGCGCTCGTCGGGCTGGGAACGGTCGGCAAGGCGGTGGCCGCGACGCTGTTGGACCCAACGTGGCGAGCCGCCGTGTCCGCACGGGGCGTGGTGCCACCCGATCTCGTCGCCGTCGGCGTCCGTGACCCGGACCGGCCGCGGGGCATCGTGCTGCCCGGGCGCGTCCGACGCACCGACCGGCTGCTGGACCTGGCCACCGATCCCACCATCGACGTCATCGTGGAGCTCATCGGCGGCACGGACGACGCGGGCCTGGTGGTCCGCCAGGCGCTCTCCTTCGGGAAGGGCGTGGTGACCGCCAACAAGGCGCTGCTCGCGGACAAGGGCGCCCAGCTGGAGCGCGTCGCGCGCGACGCGGGCGTGGCGCTCCGGTTCGAGGCCGCCGTGGCGGGCGGCATCCCCGTCCTCGGGCCCCTCGTGTCGGACCTCGCCTCCAACCGCATCGAGGCGGTCCGCGGCATCGTCAACGGCACCACCAACCACATCCTCTCGGCGATGGCGAGCGATGGGCGCGACTACGCGGACGTCCTGTCGGAAGCCCAGGATCGCGGCTACGCGGAGGCTGACCCGTCCGGTGACGTGGAGGGCCACGATGCCGCGAACAAGCTCGCCGTGCTGGTCCGCCTGGCGTTCGACCAGTGGCCGGACGTCCGGGCGCTGCGCACCCGGACGCCATCGGCGAGGGGTGACGCGGCTCCCGGCATCACCTGTGTCCAGAGCCACGAGCTGGCCCGCGCGGCGGAGATGGGGCTGACCATCAAGCTGGTGGCCCGCGCCGACCCGGGCGATGGCGGCGGCGGCATCCGGGCCGCGGTCACGCCGGTGGCTGTGAAGGCCACCTCCCCGCTGGGGGCCACGGGCGGTGTGACCAACCTCGTGGAGGTGGTCGCCGAGCCCGTGGGACGGGTGTCCTTCCGGGGGCCCGGCGCGGGCGGTCCGGCGACGGCCTCGGCCGTTCTCGCGGACGTGCTGGCGGTGGCCCGCGACCGCATGGCGTCCACCTGGGCCCACCTGCCGCCTGCGGGCGCGTCCGCACGGGTCTCGGATGACCTGGACGGTGAGCGCGCCTGGTTCTGCGTGCTGCGCGACCTGCTGGGGTCGCCCATGCCCGCGGGCCTGGAGGAGATCGCCCTGGCCGTCGCGGAGGACGCCCTCGTCACCCGTCCCGTCACGCTCGGCGCGCTGCGGGCGAGGCTGGCACCCTTGGACCTCGATGTGCCGCTCTACCCCGTCATCCCGGAGGCCTGACCACCCATGCGCATGAGCGAGGTCCTCCAGCGGCTGCGCTCGGAACACGCCACCGCCGGACCGCGGCCGCGCCTGATGCAGCGGTATGCGTCGTTCCTGCCCATCACCGCGGCTACGCCGCCCCTCACGCTGGGCGAGGGCGCCACCCCGCTGGTGCACGCCCGCAACCTGGGTCGAGCCATGGGCGTGCCGCTGCTCCACCTGAAGGTCGAGGGCATGAACCCGACCGGGTCGTTCAAGGACCGGGGCATGGTCGTGGCGGTGGCCAAGGCGCTGGAGGCGGGCGCCCGCGCCATCATCTGCGCCTCGACCGGCAACACCTCCGCGTCGGCCGCGGCCTACGGCGCGGCGGCGGGACTGGAGGTGGCCGTCATCCTGCCCGCGGGACGGATCGCGGCGGGCAAGCTGCTCCAGGCCCAGGCGGCAGGGGCCCGGGTCGTGGCGGTCGAGGGCAACTTCGACCAGGCGCTCCGGATCGTCCGGGAGCTGGCGGACGATCCGTCGCCGGACCACCCCGTGACGCTCGTGAACTCCGTGAACCCCTATCGGCTCGACGGCCAGAAGACCGCCGCGTTCGAGATCTGCGAGGACCTGGGCGGAGCGCCCGACCACCTCGCCATCCCGGTGGGCAACGCGGGCAACATCAGCGCGTACTGGATGGGCTTCCAGGAGTACCGCGCGTCGGGACTCGTGGAGACCCTGCCCGTGATGCTGGGCTTCCAGGCCGAGGGTGCCGCGCCGCTCGTGCTGGGGCATCGCGTCGACAGTCCCGAGACGTTCGCCACCGCCATCCGCATCGGCGATCCGGCGTCCGCGGCCAAGGCGCTCGCGGCGCGCGACGCGTCGGGCGGCCGCATCGATGCGGTGTCCGACCAGGAGATCTGGGACGCCTATCGTGACCTCGCGCGGTACGAGGGCATCTTCTGCGAGCCCGCGTCGGCGGCATCGGTGGCCGGGGTGCGCAGGCTCGTGGCGCAGGGGGCCATCGATCCGGGCGGCACCATCGTGTGCGTCCTCACCGGCCACGGCCTCAAGGACCCCGACACGGCCGGGTCGCTGGCCCGGCCGGTCATCCCGGCGTCCGCGGACACCGCCGCGGTGCGTGCGGCGCTCGGCTGGTGAGGACGGTCACGGGCCGGTGCTCCGTGGGTCGCGCGCGCGTCGGGGATGACGCCTGATGCCGCCGTCGGTGCCCGTCGGCGCGCGCGTCACCGTGGACGTGCCCGCCACGACCGCCAACCTGGGAGCGGGCTTCGACGTCCTGGCGATGGCGCTCGACCTGGCCAACGTCGTGACCGTGGAGGCGGTGGAGCGTCGGCACGGCGCGCCTGCGGTGGACCTCCGGGTCAGCGGCGAGGGTGCCGGGCGCCTGCGCGCCAACCGGCACAACCGGTTCGTGGCGTCGCTCGAGCGCGGCCTGCAGGCGGCCGGCGTGCGGTCGCGCGGGCTGGGCTGGCGGATGTCGATGGACAATCGCATCCCGCTCTCGCGGGGCATGGGCTCGTCCGCGTCGGTGACGGTCGCCGGGCTGCTCGCGGCGGACGCGCTGTGCGGCGGAGGGGTCATCGACCACGATCGGCTGCTGGCGCTCGCGGTGGAGGCGGAGGGGCATCCGGACAACGCGGCCGCCGCGCTCATGGGTGGCTTCGTGGTGGTGGCCGCGGTGGATGGCGCGCCGAGCGTCGTCCGGTTCGACCCGCCGCCCGACCTGCGCTGCGTCCTGTTCATCCCCGACCGCCCACTGGCCACCCGTGACATGCGCGCGGCACTCCCGGCGTCGGTGCCGTTCGAGGACGCCGTGCACAACGTGGGCGCCGCCTCCCTCGCCGTCGCCGCGATCGCGTCCGGGCGCCTGGATCTGCTGCGCGCCGCCACGCTCGATCGTCTCCATGAGCCGTATCGCGCCGCGCCCTACCCGGAGCTGCCCCGCATGACCGGCGCGGCGCGGGCCGCGGGCGCACTGGGGGCGGCGCTGTCGGGCGCCGGGTCCACCATCATCGCGTTCACCGATGACGGCTCGACGGCGGAGGATGTGGCGAGGGCGCTGTGCGCCGAGGCGGGCGTCCTGGGCCTGGCGGGCCGACCGCTCCTGGTCCGGCCGCGCGCGGAGGGAGCGCGCGTCACGATCGGATAGCCCGGTCGTGGGTACCACGCGCCGCCGCCGTCGGGCGGCCGGGTCAGCCGGCCGGGTCTGCCGGGTTCGGGTGAGCCGGCCGGGTCAGCCGGCCGGATGAGGCAGCCGGGTTCGCGTGAGCGTCGGGTCCGCGGACCCGTGTCGCATCCCCCGCGCTACGCGCGCGGCACCCGGCCCGCACCGGTTCTTGGGTAGCATCTGCGGCATGTCGTCCCTTGTCGTCCAGAAGTACGGCGGCTCGTCCGTAGCCGACGCCGATCGCATCAAGCACGTCGCGAGGCGCATCGCTCGCGAGCGCGAGGCTGGTTCCGATCTGGTGGTCGTCGTGTCCGCGATGGGTGACACGACCGACCACCTGCTCGACCTCGCCGCGTCCATCACCGACGAGCCCGACGCGCGTGAGATGGACCTGCTGCTGGCCACCGGGGAGCACATCAGCGGCACCCTCGTGGCGATGGCCCTCCAGGCCATCGACGTCCCGGCCATCAGCCTCACGGGCGCCCAGGCGGGCATCCGCACGGACCGGTCGCACGGGCGGGCGCGCATCGCGAACGTCGACCCGGCGCGGGTGCGCGAGGAGATCGGCGCCGGCAAGGTGGTGATCGTGGCGGGCTTCCAGGGCTCCACCGAGGAGTCGCACCAGCGGGGCGAGGTGACCACCCTGGGGCGGGGCGGCTCGGACACGACCGCGGTGGCCCTCGCGGCCCGCCTCCAGGCCGACCGATGCGAGATCTACACCGACGTCGAGGGCATCT
The DNA here is from genome assembly GCA_034436555.1 of Chloroflexota bacterium. Lineage (GTDB taxonomy): Bacteria > Chloroflexota > Limnocylindria > Limnocylindrales > CSP1-4 > JAFMJV01. The sequence continues at coordinate 71,433 of DAOTUU010000039.1, forward strand.
TCACGACCGATCCCCGCGTGGTCGCCGACGCGCGCCTGCTGCCGGTCATCGGGTACGAGGAGATGCTCGAGATGGCCCACCAGGGCGCCCAGGTGATGCAGACGCGCGCCGTGGAGCTGGGCTGGGTCAACGGCGTGATCATCGCCGTGCGGTCCACCTTCTCCGACCACCCCGGCACGCTCATCAAGGAGGTCAACCACATGGAGCTGCGCGACAAGGTGCGCGGCGTCGCGCTCGATCGCAAGGTCGCCAAGGTGACCCTGGTGGGGGTGCCGGACCAGCCCGGCATCGCGCGCGGCGTGTTCGATCCCCTGGCTGCCGCAGGCATCAGCGTGGACATGATCGTCCAGAACGTGGGCCATTCCGGCACCACGGACCTGTCGTTCACGATCCCCGAGGGCGAGCTGGCGCGCACCCGGAGGATCCTGGACCCGGTCGTCAGCCAGCAGGGCTACCGGGACATCGTGGCCTCCGCGGACGTGTCCAAGATCTCCATCGTGGGCGCGGGCATCCAGAACACGCCGGGGTACGCGGCACGCATGTTCGGCGCGCTCGCGGATGCCGGGATCAACATCGAGATGATCTCCACGTCGGACATCCGGATCACCTGCATCATCGCGGCCGCCGACCTCGACCGCGCGGCGAACGCGCTCCACCGGGCATTCCAGCTCCAGGTCCCGGAGGTCGTGGAGGCCTGATGGGACATCGCCGGCCCGGACGACGGGTCGGGGGGCCCGGCGTGACGGGCGCGTTCACGTCGCGCCTGGAGCGTCTCGCGGAGGTCGACTCCACGCAGCGCCTCGTGCGCGACTGGCTGGATTCGGGCGTCCCGGAGGTGTGCGTCGCGGTCGCCGGCCGGCAGTCCGCGGGTCGGGGCCGGCTGGGACGCGGCTGGACCGCACCCGCCGGGGCGGCGCTGCTCGTGTCGGCGGGCTTCCGACCCACCTGGTCGGCGCCCGGGCACGCCTGGCGCCTGGCCGCCATCGCGGCGCTCGCGATGCTCGACGCGGCGGAGGACGTGGCGGGCCTGCGGGATGGCACGCTGTGGCTCAAGTGGCCCAATGACATCGTGGCGGACGGTCCCGACGGACGGCTGGTGAAGGTGGCGGGCGTGCTGGGCGAGACGGTCCTGGCGGGCGACGGCGTGGACAGCGCGGTCGTCGGCATCGGCGTCAACGGCGACTGGCATGCCCGTGACTTCCCCGCCGACCTCGCGGCATCCATGACCAGCCTGCGGGAACTCGCGGGAGGCCGGCCCGTCGATCACGACGCGCTGCTGGAGGGATGGCTCTCGCGTCTCGAGGCGCGCCACGAGGCGCTGCGCTCGGGGCTGTTCGACGCGGGCGCCTGGAGCACCCGCCAGCGCACCACCGGCGGGCGCGTGGAGGTCGAGGTGGGTGGTGCGCGCCTGGCCGGTCTGGCCCTGGGCGTGGACCCCGAGAGCGGGGCGCTGCTGATGGAGGGCGAGGCCGTCGGGACGGTGCGCGGCATCGGGTCCGGCGAGGTGGTCCGCTGCCGGGTGGTGAATCTCCCGTCCCGACGGGCGGGCGGCGTGTAACGGATAGACTGCGGCGGTGTTTGGACAGGGGAGGGAGCCGGCGGCCGTCGCCGGGACGGTCGTGCCGCTCGACGCGGACCGCCCGGCAGTGGCGGCCGCGCGCCGGGACCCGCATGCCTTCGAACCGCTGTACCGGAAGTACGTGGCCCAGATCTACAGCTTCGCCCTCTACGAGACCCGCGACCATCACGCCGCGGAGGACGTGACCGAGCAGGTCTTCCTGCGCGCCCTCCAGGCGCTGCCGCGGTTCGACGAGCGCGGTGCGGAGGGGGCGAGCACGTTCCGCACCTGGCTGTTCCGCATCGCCCGCAACGCGATCGCCAACGAGCGGCGCCGCGACCGGCGGCATCCCCAGGCTCCCCTGGAGCTGGCCGCGGTCGTGCGGGCACCCGATGACCCCGCGGCCACGGTGGCGGACCGTGACGAGGCGCTGCGGGCGTGGGACGCCATCGAGCGCCTCCCCGAGGAGCGTCGCCGCGCGCTCGTGCTGCGCTTCGTGGAGGAGTTGAGCGCGCGCGAGATCGGCGAGGTGCTGGGTCGCTCGGAGGGGGCCGTCCGGGTGCTCATCCACCGGGCGCTGCGCACCGTGCATGCGGATCTCGTGTCCGTCGACGCCCAGCCTCCGGTCGCGCCCGCTCCGCCCGGCCGGGTGACGCCGCGCGTCCGCCGGTGGCGTCGCCGATGACCCGGTGGACCGATCAGGCCGCGGCGCAGGTGGACAGCTACCTCGAGGAGCTGCTCGCCTCCCGGGCGGAGTATCTGCGCGCGCGCGACGGCGGGTCCTCGGAGCTGGCCCACGCGGCGGCGGCGATGCGGCACGTGCTGGTGCGCTTCCACCCCTCGTTCCGCTTCGAGGAGCGCCTCGCGGCACGCCTTCGGTCGGCCGCGGATGACGCGGCGAGGCCGCTCGGTGTCGCGCGGGGCACGATCGTCGCGCTTCCGGTCCCCGGGGCCGCGCCCGGGTCCGACCAGCGTCCGGACGCGGAGCCGCGCGCCCCGTCCACGTCCCTGGAGCACGGCTGGATGCTGCTCGGTGGCGCCGTCGCGTCGGGTGTCTCGCTCGCCGCGGGCGTGCTGCTCGCCCGGCGCCGGTCGCGGCACCTGCCGCGCTGGGGGCGGCCGGCCTGATGCCCATCAAGCTGCCGTTCCGGCCCCGCCGGGACCCGCTGCCCGCGGACCTCTGGACGCGCTGCCCCACCTGCAACGAGATGCTGTACACGCGACAGCTCGAGCGGAGCCAGCGGGTGTGCGGCAAGTGCGGCCATCACTTCCGGCTGCGCATCCCGGAGCGCCTGGAGACGATCGTGGATGCAGGCTCGTTCCAGGAGCGGGATGCGGGCCTCGAGTCGGTGGACCCGCTCGGGTTCGTGGACAGCAAGGCGTACCCGGACCGGCTCGCCCAGGCGCGTGACGCCACCGGCGCCGCGGACGCCGCGGTCTGGGGCACCGCGACCGTGGACGGCGTCGCGGTCGCGGTCTGCGTCATGGACTTCGCGTTCATGGGCGGCTCCATGGGCTCGGTCGTGGGCGAGAAGGTGACCCTGGCCGCGGAGCACGCGCTGGGACATCGGGTGCCGCTCATCGTGGTCAGCGCCTCGGGCGGCGCCCGGATGCAGGAGGGGACCCTGGCGCTGATGCAGCTGGCCAAGACGTGCGCCGCGCTGGCGCGCCTGGCGGAGCGCGGCGTGCCCTTCATCAGCCTGCTCACCGATCCGACCACGGGGGGCGTCTTCGCGTCGTTCTCGGCCCTGGGTGACGTGAACATCGCGGAGCCCAACGCGCTCATCGGGTTCGCGGGGGCGCGGGTGGCCGCGGGCACCACCGGTGAGACGCTGCCGGAGGGGTTCCAGCGCGCCGAGTTCCTGTTCCGCCACGGATTCGTGGACATCGTCGTGCCGCGTGCGGCGCTGCACGTGACGATCGCGAGCCTGCTGCGCTACCTGCGGCCGGCGCCGCTGCCGATGACGCCCGGCGTGGACCGCGCCGAGCGTGGCGCGCGCCCGGGTGCCGCGGGCGCGTCGCTCGCCGCGGACAGCCACGTCGCGGAGCCCGCCGATGTCTGACCCGATGATCGACACGGGCACCATGCCGGTCGTCATCCCGCCCGCGACGCCGCCGATCGACGGGACGGCGCTCCGGGAGGCGGTGTGGACGCGCGTCCAGCTCGCGCGCAACGTGCACCGCCCGCACACCCTCGAGCTGCTCGGCGCGATGGCCACCGACGTCATCGAGCTCCACGGAGACCGCCTGTTCGGTGACGACCCCGCCATCGTCGCGGGGTTCGCGACGATCGGCGGCTTCCGGTGCGTGTTCGTGGGCCACCAGAAGGGCACCGAGGTGGAGGAGAACGTCCGGCGCAACTTCGGGATGCCGCATCCCGAGGGATACCGCAAGGCGATGCGCCTGTTCCGGCTGGCGGAGCGCCTGGGACTGCCGGTGGTCACGTTCGTGGACACGCCCGGCGCCTCGCCGGACGCGGCGTCCGAGGAGCGCGGCCAGGCGGAGGCGATCGCGCGGTCGATCATGCTCCTGACCGCGCTCCGGACGCCCGTCGTGACGGTCATCACGGGCGAGGGGGGATCGGGGGGCGCCCTCGCCGTCGCCGTGGGCGACGTGGTCATCGCCTTCGAGAACGCCATCTACTCGGTGATCTCCCCGGAGGGCTGCGCCAGCATCCTGTGGCGGACCCCGGAGGCGGCCCAGCAGGCCGCGGTCGCGATGCGCCTCACCGCGGGCGAGCAGCAGGCGCTGGGTGTCATCGATGCGGTCATCCCGGAGCCCGCGGGTGGCGCCCAGAACGACCTGGAGGCCGCCGCCTCGTCGCTCGGTGGCGCGATCGCGGAGCAGCTTCAGCTGCTCGTGGGGACCGATCCCGACGAGTTGCTCCATCGGCGCTACGCTCGGTATCGAGCGATGGGCGCGTTCCAGACGGCGGAGGCCCCGCGCACCGTGCGCCACGAGCGCCGGCGCGTGGTGGACCGCCTGAGGGACCTGCTCAGCTCCGGCCGCACCGTGGTCCCGGCCGCCCCCGCACGCCCCGCCGCCAGCCCCGACAGCGCGCCCACCGAGGATCGTCCGTGACCGAGCGCTCCCGCGAACCCGCCGCCACCATCGCCGCATTCGAGCGTCTCGCGGACGACATCCTGCCCGCGCTCGTGGCGCGCCTGGACGGCAGCGGCCTGGGCGAGCTGGAGGTCCGCGACGGCGGCTGGCGGGTGCGCCTGCGCCGAGACGTCGGTCCCGCCCCGTCCATCGGCACGAGCGCCGCGACGCTCGGCGGCGAGGCGTCCGCACAGGAGTCCGCGCGCACCGGCGCCATGTCACCCGCCGTGGGCTACTTCGTCCCCAACGAGCGCACCGCCGTGGGACGGAGCGTCGCGGCGGGCGACCCCGTCGGCTGGGTGGAGGTGCTCGGGGTGCGGCATGAGGTGGTGGCGCCGCGTGACGGGACCGTCGGCCGGTTCCTGGTGGAGCCCGGCCAGGCCGTGGAGTACGGCCAGGAGCTGGTCATCCTGGAGGGCGCCCGACGTGGCGGCGACGCACCCCCCGACGCGGCGCCCGCGACGCCGGAGTCGGCGTGATGTTCGGCCGAATCCTCATCGCCAACCGGGGCGAGATCGCGCTGCGGATCCTGCGCGCCTGTCGTCGCCTGGGCATCAGCCCCGTCGTCGCGTACTCCGAGGCCGACCGGGACACGCGCGCCGTCCAGCTCGCCGACGAGGCCATCTGCGTGGGACCCGCCGAGTCGCGCCGGAGCTACCTGTCGGCGGCGAACATCCTGAGCGCGGCGCTCGTGACCGGCTGCGACGCGATCCATCCCGGATACGGCTTCCTGTCCGAGGACGACACGTTCGCGGAGATGACGCGCGCCCACGGGCTCACGTTCATCGGGCCGCCCGCGGAGGTGCTGGAGCGCTTCGCCTCCAAGGCCGGCACCCGACAGCTGCTCGCGTCCCACGGCCTGCCCACGATCCCCGGGTCGCAGGGCATGCTGCGCGACGACGACCACGCGCTCGCCGAGGCGGAGCGCATCGGCTACCCGGTGCTGCTCAAGCCGTCCGCGGGGGGCGGCGGCCGGGGGATGCGCATGGTGCGCACCGCGCGCGAGCTCCAGCAGGCGATCACCATCTGCCGCTCGGAGGCGCGCGCCGCGTTCGGCGACGACTCGCTCTACCTCGAGAAGTGGCTGGAGGAGAACCGCCACGTCGAGGTGCAGGTCGTCGTGGACGGCCAGGGCAACGGGATCCACGTGGGCGAGCGGGACTGCTCCGTCCAGCGACGGCACCAGAAGCTCGTGGAGGAGTCGCCCAGTCCCGCCATCGACGACGCGACGCGCGCGGAGCTCGCCGAGAAGGCCGTCCGGGCGGTCGTCGCGGCGGGCTATGAGAACCTGGGCACGCTCGAGTTCCTCGTGGACGGCGAGGGGCGGTACTACTTCATCGAGATCAACTGCCGCATCCAGGTGGAGCACCCGGTGACCGAGATGCTGTCGGGCCTGGACCTGGTCGCGGAGCAGATCCGGATCGCGGCCGGGGAGCCGCTGCGTCTGCGGCAGGAGGACGTGCGGCTCGCCGGGCACGCCATCGAGCTGCGCATCAACGCCGAGGACGTGGCCCACGAGTTCCGTCCGCAGGCCGGGCTCGTGGAGCGATACCTGCCCCCCGGCGGGCCCGGCGTGCGCATGGACAGCCACCTCTACAGTGGATACGAGGTGCCGCCGTACTACGATTCGCTGCTGGGCAAGCTGATCGTGTGGGGTCCCGACCGACCGGCCGCCATCGAGCGGACCCGGGCCGCGCTCGATGAGCTGGTGGTCGACGGGCTCGTCACCAACGTGCCCTTCCACCGGGCGCTCCTGGGCAGCCAGGCGTTCCTGGATGGTGCCTTCACCACCAATCTGCTCGATCGCATCGGGGCGGCGGCCTTCCTGGCATCGACGGCCGGCTGAACCCCATGACCAGTCCTCGGAGGCGCCCATGACCGACGCTCAGTCCGCCAGCCCGCCCGGCGGAACCCTCCTGTCCGCCCGCGAGATCCAGCGGCTGATCCCTCATCGCTGGCCATTCCTGCTCGTGGACCGGATCGTGGCGGAAGACCGGGAGCGGGGATACATCCGGGGCCTCAAGGGTGTGACCGCGTCGGAGTGGTTCTTCCAGGGTCACTTCCCGGAGCTGCCGGTGATGCCGGGCGTGCTCCAGGTGGAGGCGCTCGCCCAGACCATGGCCGTGTATGTCGCGCGCCAGGAGGGCTTCGGGGACCGCATCGGCCTGTTCGCCGCGATCGAGGACTGCCGCTTCAAGCGCATCGTCCAGCCCGGTGACACGCTCGTGCTGGAGGTGACCATGGAGAAGCTGGGCCGACGCATGGGTCGCGGCCGCGCCGTCGCATCCGTGGACGGCGAGACCGCCTGCGAGGCGCTCCTGTCGTTCATCATCCCGCCTGAAGGAGCCCTCCGCTGATGACGCTCCGGATCGCGGCGCTCTCGGACATCCACGGCAACCTCGCCGCGCTCGACGCGGCGCTCCTGGACATCGCCCCCCACCGGCCCGACCGGCTGTTCATCGCGGGCGACCTCGTGATGAACGGGCCCCGCCCGTCGGAGGTCGTGGCGCGTGTGATGGCCCTCGAGAAGGCGGGTGCGTACGTGGTCCAGGGCAACACCGACATCGCCGTCGCCGACGGGGACTACGCCGCCGCGTTCCCGTGGCTGGATGAGGTCCCCGCGGCGCAGCGGCACGTCGCGGAGTGGACCCACGACCAGCTCTCCGACGAGGCGCTGGACTACCTCCGCCGCCTGCCCGCCGAGCGCCGCCTGTGGGCGGGCGGCACGCTCGTGCTGCTCACCCACGCCTCGCCGGGCAGCCAGACCGCCGGGCTGCCCGCTGACCTCGACGGACCCACGCTCGTGCAGCGCGTGACCCGTTCGGACGCGCGCGTGATCGTGTGCGGTCACACCCACGTCGCGGACGTGCGGGAGCTCGGCCGGAAGCTCATCGTGAACCCCGGATCGTGCGGCTACGCCTTCGATGGCGACGCACGGGCGGGATGGGCGATGCTCACCCTGGAGCCGGACGCGCCGCCGGTCGCGGAGCTGCACCGCGTGGCCTATGACGCGGATGCCGTGGCCCGGGAGGTCGGTGACCGGCTGCTGCCCGGCGATGTGTATCGGGCGGCGACGATCCGCAACGGGAGGCTCGTGCGATGAGCCATGGGCGCCGCGTGGTCATCACCGGGATCGGGGCCGTCACGCCCATCGGCACGACCGCCGAGGCCTTCTGGGCGGCGCTCGTGTCGGGCGCCTCGGGCATCCGGCCCATCCAGTCGTTCGACGCGTCGCGCGTGACCAGCCGGGTCGCGGGCGAGGTCCTCGACTTCGACCCGTCGGTGGTGCTCGATCGCAAGGAGATCAGGCGCAACGACCGGACCACCCAGATGGCGCTCGTGGCCAGCCGGGAGGCGATGGACGGCGCGGGACTGCCGGACCGGATCGCCGACGACGAGGCGGACATGACGGGCATCGTCGTCGGCTCCGGTCTGGGCGGCACCGGCACGCTCATCGACCAGATCTCCCAGAACGCGACCCGCGGACCCGATCGCCTCAGCCCCTTCTTCATCCCGATGGCGATCGGCAACATCGCCGCGGGTGTCGCCGCGATGCAGTTCAACTGCCGCGGTCCCAACTTCGCCGCCGTGAGCGCGTGCGCCAGCGCGGGTCATGCGATCGGCGAGGCGTCGGAGATGATCCGGCGCGGCGACGCCGACATGATGATCGCGACGGGCGCCGAGGCGACCGTGTACGAGGCGACCGTGGGCGGGTTCGCGGCGATGCGCGCCCTGTCCACGCGCAACGACGATCCACCCGGCGCGAGCCGGCCCTTCGACAGCGCCCGCGACGGGTTCGTGCTCGCCGAGGGGGCCGCATCGCTGGTGCTGGAGGAGCTGGAGCACGCCCAGACGCGCGGCGCGCGGATCCTCGCGGAGCTGTGCGGCTACGGCGCCACCGCCGACGCCAGCCACATCACGCTGCCCGCCCCGGGCGGAGCTGGGGCCCTGCGTGCCGGCAGACGGGCGCTGGCCAAGGCGGCCATCGACGCGACCGAGCTGGACCTCGTGTCGGCCCACGCCACCTCCACGCCGGGCGGCGACATGGAGGAGCTCGCGGCCATCCGGAGCCTGCTCGGCGACCGTGCCCCGCAGGTGAGCGTGACCGCGACCAAGAGCTCCATCGGGCACACGCTCGGCGCCGCCGGGGCGATCGCCGCGGTCGCCACGATCCTCGCCATGCGCGACGGCGTGGTCCCGCCGACGCGCAATCTCAGCGACCCCGACCCGGGCGTCGGCGACATGGACCTGACCCCGCTGGTGGCGCGCCAGCGGCCCATCCGCACCGCGCTGGTCAACGCGTTCGGCTTCGGCGGCCAGAACTCCGCCCTGGTGCTGCGTCGCTGGGACGCGGGATGACCGATCGCACCGGGCTCGGCGTCGGGGAGATCATCGCCCTGGTGGACCGCCTCGAGGGGCTGCTGGAGCGGTCCGCGCTGTCGGAGCTCGAGGTCGAGGTGGACGGCACCGCGCTCACGCTCCGGACGCCCGCGGCGCTCCGAGCCCAGGTGGACCCGGCGTTGCTGGCCGGTCTCGGCGGGACGGGCGCCGCAGCGGCACCCGCGCGGCCGCCCGTCGGCGCGGTCGGCGAGAACCCGGCCGCCCCGGTGGCCGGGAGCGGCCTCCACGCGGTCATCGCGCCGCTCACCGGGGTCTACTACGGCTCACCCTCGCCGGGCGCGGCGCCCTACCTCAAGGAGGGCGGCCAGGTCAGCACCGGCCAGGTCATCGGCCTCATCGAGGCGATGAAGCTGTTCAACGAGATCAAGTCGGATGTCACCGGGACCGTCCGGCGCATCTGCGTGGAGAGCGGCGCGCTGGTCAAGGCGCGCCAGATGCTCATCGAGGTGGAACCCGCATGAAGCCGCCCGCGAGCGTGCACCTCACGGGCTGGGGCGCATACGCGCCCGAGCGCCGGCTGACCAACGCGGACCTGGAGGAGCTGGTCGACACGTCGGACGCGTGGATCGTGACCCGCACCGGGATCCGCGAGCGTCGCATCGCGGCGCCGCACGAGACGACCGCGTCGCTGGGAGCCGTGGCCGCGCGCCGCGCGCTCGCCACCGCGGGACTGGATGCGGACGACATCGATCTCATCATCGTGGCCACCCTCACGCCGGACTTCCTGATGCCCTCGACCGCATCGCTGGTCAAGGAGGCGATCGGCAACCGGCGCGCGGCGGCCTTCGATGTCGCCGCGGCCTGCTCGGGCCTGGTGTACGCCTACGCCACCGCCGACGCGTACGTCCGCGGCGGGCTGTATCGGAACGTGCTGGTGATCGGCGCGGAGGTGCTCACGCGCTTCATCGACTTCACCGACCGGGGCACCTGCATCCTGTTCGGCGACGGTGCGGGCGCGCTGATCCTGAGCGCCTCGGACGAGCCGGGGGGTGGCACCGCGGGCATCGAGCTGACGACCGACCCGGAGGGTGCCTACATGCTGTGGGTGCCGTCGGGCGGCTCGCGCAGCCCCGCGTCGCCCGAGACGATCGGGCGCGGCGAGCACTACCTGAGGATGGAGGGCCGGGAGACCTATCGGTTCGCGACGCGCACGCTGGCCAGCACCGCGCTCGCCGCGATCGGCAACGCGGGCTGGACGCCGGACCAGGTGGACCTGTTCATCCCGCACCAGGCGAACATCCGGATCATCGAGTCGGTCGCCAAGGGCCTGGGCCTGCCGATGGACAAGATGGTGGTGAACGTGGACCGCTACGGCAACACCTCCGCGGCGTCGGTGGGCATCGCCCTGACGGAGGCCGTGGAGACCGGGCGCGTCCGGGTGGGCGACCGGATCGTGCTGGTCGCGTTCGGCGGCGGCTTCACCTCGGGTGCCGTGGCCCTCACCTGGACCGCCGATCCCGCGCGCGCGGCGCTCGGCCAGGCCGTCCCCGCGGAGGGCGGCGTGCGCGCGCCCGTCGACTGGAACTCGGTCGACCCCATGCCGCCGCGACTGCGGGCCATCCTCGCCGCGAAGGAGGGCCCCCAGGTCCCGCTCGACGATGTCGTCCCTGGAGATCCCGCACCCGCCCATCCCGTCGGCCGCTGAGGCACGGGTCGGAGCACCCGGAGGTACACCCATGATCGACCTGTCCGGCAAGACCGCCGTCGTCACCGGCGGTTCGCGTGGCATCGGGCGCGCCATCGCGCTGCGCCTCGCGACCCAGGGCGCGGACATCTGCTTCAGCTACCGGGGCAATGCCGCGGCCGCGGACGAGACCCGCGCGGCGATCGAGGCGCTGGGTCGGCGGGCCATCGCCGTCCAGGCGGACGTCTCCCAGCCGGATGCCGCGGAGGCGCTCGTGAAGACCGCCATCGCCGAGCTGGGCCGGGTGGACATCCTGGTCAACAACGCGGGCATCACCCGCGACGACCTCATCATGCGCATGAGCATCGAGGCGTGGCGGGAGGTCATCGACACGAACCTGTCGGGCGCGTTCTACGCGATCAAGGCGGTCACCCGGCCGATGCTCAAGGCGAGGGGCGGCCGGATCATCAACATCACCTCGGTCTCCGGCCAGGCCGGCCAGATGGGCCAGGCGAACTACTCCTCCGCGAAGGCCGGCCTCATCGGCCTCACCAAGGCCACCGCCCGGGAGCTCGCCAGTCGAGGCATCACGGTCAACGCGGTCGCGCCCGGGTTCGTGCTCACCGAGCTCACCCAGGACCTGCCCGCGGAGCTGCAGGCCCAGATCACCGAGCGGACGCCGCTGGGCCGGTTCGGCACGACCGAGGAGATCGCGTCCGCGGTGGCGTTCCTCGCGTCGGATGAGGCGGGCTACATCACGGGCCAGGTGCTCGCGGTCGATGGCGGCCTCGTGATGATGTGATCGGGTGGACCGCGGCGAATCCCTGACATCTTGGGTTCGCGGCCCGCCTGCCGGTCCGTCGGCCAGTCCGCCGGCGGTCCGCCTGCCGGTCCGTCGGTCAGTCCGCCTGCCGGTCCGTCGGTCAGTCCGCCTGCCGGTCCGTACACCGGTCCACACGCCGGTCATCGACGGGACGGCGCCCATGCCGGCGGTGCGGACGGTGTGCCATCCTCGCGCGGTGACCGCAACCCGGGTGGCCCCCGAACCCACGGCCGATCCGCTGTCGGAGACCGCCGCGTCCGCGGCCGTGCCGCGCACGCCGGCTCCTGACGACCGCCTCGAGCGTCGCCTCCACCGGCTGCGGCTGATCATCGCGTCGTGCCTCGCGCTGGCCGCGCTCGTGGCGCTGAGGCTGCTGCTGACCGACGGCGCCCAGCTCATCGGGCTGCTGCTCGCGCTGCTGCTGGCGCTGCTGGGCCTGGCGCTGCTCGTCGCGCGGCGCACCGCGGCGACGATCGCGGGACGACGCACGTCGCGCGGGGCGAGCATGACGCGCATCCTCCAGGGGCTCTCCCGGTCGCTCTCGCCCGAGTCGGTGGTCGATGCCATCGTCCAGGAGCTGACGAATGCGTCGGATGCGGATCACGTGGTGGTGGCGCGGGTGCGCCAGCCGGACCAGGTCGTGGAGGTCACGCTGTCCGCGGCGCGCGCCAGCGTGCCTCCCTCCCGCACCTACCTGCGTCCGGATGTGCCGCCGCTGTCCACGGATGCCGGCCTCGGGGGGACCGCGAGCGGGATGCAGGAAGGGACCGCGCGGAACGCACCCGTCGCGGCACATGACGCGAGCGTGACCCCCCGGACCGCCCGCGCGGACGCCGGCTCGCCCGGGCTCGCCGCGTCGGGCGCGCGCACGGTCACCCTGGACGCGCCGGGACGCCGCGCCCGACTGGCCTCGCAGGCCGCTGCGGATGAGGTGGCGCGCCGCGTCCGGTCGGCCTACGGGCTGCCCCACACACTCGCCGCGCCGCTGCTCGCGGATGGTCGGTTCCTGGGGGCGCTCGTGCTGTCCAAGCGCACCCGTGACAGCTGGAGCGACGGTGACCGGCGGCTCCTCTCCTGGGCTGCCACCGAGGTCGCCGCGGCGTTCGCGAGGGCCTACGCGCTCGAGGAGGCGGAACGGGATGCCAGCACCGACGCGCTCACCGGCCTGCCGAATCGGCGCGCCTTCGACGACCTCCTCGCGAGCGTCCCCCAGCGGCGGCGCGCGCAGGACGAGGTGGGCATCCTGATGGTGGACATCGATCGCTTCAAGGGGCTCAACGACCGGCATGGCCACGCGACCGGTGACGCGGTCCTGCGGGCCGTCGCTGCGGCCATCGCGGCGACGGTGCGGGCCGAGGACACGCCCGCGCGCTACGGGGGCGAGGAGTTCGCGGTCATCCTCCGGCGCGCCTCGCCTCCCCAGGCGGTCGAGGTCGCCGAGCGCGTGCGGCGCGCTGTCGCGGACATCCCGCCCGGGCGACTGGGGGTCGACCTGCCGGTGACGGTGTCGGTGGGTGTCGCGGTCGCGGGACCCGACGAGCCCATCGGCTCGGTCATCGAGCGCGCCGACGAGGCGCTCTACCTCGCCAAGCGGCGTGGTCGCGATCGCGTGGTGGCGGGCTGATGCGGGGCCGCGGGAACACTCCGCCTCGCCCCGGCGACGACCCGGACGCGCGGGCGACGCTCGGCCCGCGTTCGCCGGAGGTGGAGGCATGGATCGCCGCCCAGGCCGATCCGGAGCAGCCGCCGTACGAGACGCGACCGCGCTTCTCGCGCGGCGACAGCGTGCCCGCGCTCGGCAACGCGGATCTGGCGCGCGTGTTCGCGGAGATCGGCGACCTGCTGGAGCTCAAGGGCGAGGACGGCTTCAAGGTCGCCGCGTACCGGCGCGCCGCAGACACGCTGGCGCACGCCGCCATCGATGTCGCCGGCGCCTACCGCGCGGGGGCTCCGCCGCGCCTGCCGGGCGTGGGCAGGGCCATCGACGAGAAGCTGGCGGAGCTCGCGGACACCGGCCGGCTGCGCTATCACGAGCACCTCCGGCTGGAGGTGCCCCCGTCCCTCGTGTCGCTGCTCGCGGTGCCCGGCGTGGGACCGCGGACCGCCGGCGACCTGTGGCGCCAGCTGGGAATCGCCACGCTCGCGGACCTGGGTGCGGCCGCTCGCGACGGCCGCCTCCGGACCGTCCGGGGGATGTCCGCGAAGTCCGAGCGGCGCATCCTCGACGGGCTCGCGGACCTGGATCAGCGGCCCCCTCAGCGGATGCACCTGGCGGAGGGCCGGGAGCTCGCGATCCGGGTGGCCGACCTCCTGGCGACGCTGCCGGGCGTCGTCGGGGTGACGCCTGCGGGCTCGGTGCGGCGCTGGCGTGAGACGATCGGCGACCTGGATCTGCTCGTCGCGTCGACGACGCCCGAGGCGACCATCGCTGCGTTCCACGACACGGCGATCGTGGAGCGCGTGGGTGGCCACGGCGCGCGGCCGGCCACGCAGCGCACCACGGTCCAGCTGCTGCGGGGCCCCCAGGCGGATGTGATGACCTGCCCGCCGGGTGCCGCCGGCACGCATCTCGTGCATTTCACCGGCTCCGCCGCCCATAACGTGCGGCTCCGCGCACGCGCGCGTGATCTGGGCTGGAGCCTGTCGGAGCACGGGTTCGCGCGTCTCGCGGACGATGGAGCGGTCGCGGAGGGCGCCGCCGCGGAGATGCGCACGTTCGACACGGAGGCGGAGGTCTATGCGTTCCTGGGCCTGCCGTTCATCGAGCCGGAGCTGCGCGAGGACCGCGGCGAGATCGAGGCCGGGCTCGCGGGGAGGCTGCCACAGCTGGTCCGCCTGGAGGACCTCCAGGGGGACTGCCACTCCCATTCCGACTGGTCCGACGGCCACGAGTCGATCGAGACGATGGCCGCGGCGGCACGCCGGCGTGGCCACGCCTACCAGGTGCTGACCGACCACACCCGATCGCTGACGATCGCCAACGGCCTGACGCCCGAGCGGGTGGAGCAGCAGCGGCGAATCGTGGGCGAGCTCAATGAGCGCCACGCCCGCGAGGAGGCGCGCGGCGAGGCGCCCGACGGCGCCCACCCGGATGGCTTCCGGCTGCTCCACGGCTGCGAGCTGGAGATCACCGTGGACGGGCGGCTGGACTACCCTGACGACCTCCTCGCCCGGTACGACGTGGTCGTCTGCTCGCTCCACGTGGGCAGGCGCCAGCCACGGGCGCAGCTGATGGCGCGCTACGAGGTGGCGCTGCGCAGCCCGCATGTGGACATCATCGCCCACCCGTCCGGGCGCAAGATCGGGCTGCGTCCGGACCTCGACCTCGACTGGGACCGCTTCTACCGCCTCGCCGCGGAGACGGGCACGCTGCTGGAGGTGAACGGATCGGACGAGCGCCTGGATCTCGACGACCGGCGCATCCGTGCCGCGCTGGACGCGGGCTGTCGCTTCACCATCGACTCGGACGCGCACCACCTGTTCGAGTTCGAGAACCTGCGGTGGGGCGCGTCGCAGGCCAGGCGCGGCTGGCTGGAGGCGCGCCATGTCGCCAACACGCTGTCCCGCGAGCGGTTCCTGTCGCTGATGGCGGAGAAGCCGCATCGGGTGTGAGCCGGGGCGACCATCACCGACGGTCGAGCGGCGGCTCCCGATCGTCCTCTCGCCGCCGCGGGTGGGCACCCGCGGGTCACCCAGATCACCGACGGTCGAGCGGCGGCTCCCGATCGTCCTCGGTCCACGCTTCTCGGTCGTCGTCCTCGTCGGCCCGGTCGGTCCCACCGGATGCGGACAGGCTCGACCCGGCCAGCGCGGCCTGCGCCTCGAACACGGCCTCCGCCTTCGCCAGCAGCACGCTGCGGGCATCGGGATCGAGCTGCTCGAGCCGATCGGCGATCGATGCGACCGTGCGGTAGATGCGTGCCACCGCCGCCCAGTCCCGCACCGACCAGGCCTCATCGAGGTCCGGCAGATAGGCGCTGATGTCGGCCTGGAGCGCGGCGACCTCCGCGTGGACGCGCCGCTCGTGGCGATCGGTCATGGCGCCATCCTGCCAGAGGGGAGGGAGGGGCGGCATGGCCGCCCAGCGGCCAAGACCGACAGTGCGCCGCGCAGGCTCGTCCATCCTGGCCGCTCCATGGACCGGATCGCTCGATGGGGCCGCGATGGTCCGCCCGGCGGCCCGAATCGCCTTGGTCACGCCCGCGGACGGGCGCCCATGGCCGCCCATGGCCGCCCATCGGCCCACCATCCGTTCGGCCGGGCGGTCAGCGGGCCCGATGGGCATCGCCGGCCCGATGCGGCATCGCCCGCGTGTCCGCCCGCCCGGCGGTCACGTTGCGCGCACCCGTCGTCTGGAGTCTGCTACACTGCCCGTTCGCCCACGACCCGCGGCGCGCGTCTGCGCGCGCCCACGCCGGCCCCGCCGGACCCCGAGGAGTCCATGAGCTTCAACAGCCTGACCGATGGTGCCGCATCCAGCGCGCTCACCCTGACCCGCCTCAAGCGGCAGCTCACGGAGCAGGCGATCGTCGCCGCCACGGCCGCGGAGTGGAGCGAGGCCGTGACCGTCAACGAGCGCATCCTCGAGATGGGTCCGGACAGCGAGGCGGAGAACCGCCTCGCCAAGGCGTACTGGGAGCTGGGCGAGCTGGCGCATGCGCGGGAGCACTATCAGTCGGCGCTCGCCATCGACCCCACGAACCGGATCGCGGACCGGAACATCAGCCGGCTGCGCATCCTGCTCGCGGAGGCGGGCCGGAAGACCGTCCCCGCCAAGCCCGGCAGCAAGGCGCCGGTGGGCATCTTCGTGGAGGAGACCGGCAAGACCGGGTTCGCGCATCTGCTCGATCTCGCCCCGCCCAAGGACCTCGCGCAGGTGAACCCCGGCGACGCCGTGGAGCTCGTGCCAGACGGCCCGCGCCTCAAGGCCATCAGCAACGGCGTGCCCATCGGCATCGTCGAGCCGCGCGTCGCCGCCCGCCTGCTGAAGCTCATCGCGGAGGGCAACAAGTATCAGGCG
Source organism: Chloroflexota bacterium (assembly GCA_034436555.1). Classification (GTDB taxonomy): domain Bacteria; phylum Chloroflexota; class Limnocylindria; order Limnocylindrales; family CSP1-4; genus JAFMJV01. The sequence goes on from DAOTUU010000039.1 coordinate 87,961, forward strand.
GGCGTCACCAGCCTGGGCGACAAGGACGTCCGGATCATCATCCGCGAGACCTACCAGGACCCGCGCAACTACGGCAAGGTCAGCTTCCCGACCGCCGCCCGCGTGTCAGACCTGCGGCCCTACACGAAGGGCACCCTCGTGCGCGAGGAGATGGAGCTCGAGGAGGAGCTGGAACTCGACGAGGAGGACGAGGAGATCGAGGACATCGGCTCGGTGCTGCCGGCGGAGGTGACCCTCGACGAGGCCTTCGAGGACGAGGACGACGACGACCTCGACGAGGGCTGACGCCTCGTCCGCGGACCCAGACGAGCGCCCCTGCGCAGGCGGGGGTCACGCCCCTAGACTGGCCCGATGGCGGCACCGCTCTCGTCCCTGATCCGGCCGCGCCGCGGCCCGATGCTGGCCGCGCTCGAGCGCCTCGCCCCCGCCCCGGCCGAGGACCTGATCGCCGCGGAGATCGAGGCGGGATCGCGGGCGGGCGATGTCATCCTCGAGCTCCACGGGCGGGGCGGCTGGGTCGCCCGGTCGGCGATCGATCGACTCCGGCGGGTGTATTCGCTCGAGGCGACCGCGCTCACCGCGCTCGTCGCCGAGGTGGTGCTGCGGCCGCCTGACCTGCGGCATCTGGACGCTGCGATCACGAACCTCGCGAACGCGCCGCGCGGGACGGTCGGCCTGCGGGAGTCGATCGCGCAGGGTTTCGCGTCCACGTGCCCCGACTGCTTCGGACCGGTGCGCGTCGAGGAGTTCATCTGGGACATGGACGCGGACGTGCCGGCGCGCCGGGCGTTCCGGTGCAGTCACTGCCGCGGGTCGCGCGGCGACGGCCGGCCGGTCCCCGCGGCCGACGAGGATCGCGCCCGCGCGCGCTCCTTCGCCACGACCGCCGGACGGGACGGACTGCGCGCGCGCTTCCCGGTCCCCGACCCCACCCATCCGCTGCTGGGCGACCTGCTGGGACTGTTCACGCCGCGCATGGCGGATGGCCTCGCCGCCATCATCGAGCGCATCGAGTCCGACCTGCGCGCGCCGTCGATCCAGGCCGCGCTGCGGCTCGCCGTGGTCCACCTCGCGCTGCCGGCGACCCGGCTCAACGGGTACCCCGGCCGACTGGGCGCCCTGCGGGTGGTGCACGGGCGCGTGAAGGCACCCGGTGGCCGCCAGTTCCGGGAGCGCGACCCATGGCTCCTGTTCGAGGAGGGCGCTCGTGCGGTGCGCACCTTCGTGCAGCGCCTGGACGGAGGCGCGACCGGCCATCATGCGGCGCGCTACGGGCGTGACATCGCCGCCCTCCTGGACGGGTCCGCCAACGTGGTTCTGCGCCAGGGCGCCTGGACCGATCCGACCGCGGGTCTCCGGCTGTCGGGCGGGCCGAGGACCGGCGGCGATGACCGGGTCACGCTCGTGCTGTCGCAGCCGCCCATCCACTGGACTCCCGAGACGCTCGGGCTGGCCTACGTCGCCACGGCCCTCGGACTGGGGTACGACGCGGCCGCGACGCTTCCGCTCGAGGCGCTCTTCGGGCCGCCGCAGCGCGGCGAGTGGGCCTGGGACGCCGCGGCGCTGCGGCGCTCGCTGGGGGGTGCCAGGCAGCTGCTGGCGGCGGACGGACGCGCCATCGTGCTGCTCGACCGGACCGGACCCGGCGGGCTGGTCGCGGGCGTGCTGGGCGGCATCGGGGCCGGCTACCGCCTGCGCGATGCGCTGCTCACCGAGTCGGGCGACGAGATCACGGGAACCCTCGAGTTCAGCCAGCCGGGCGCGGCCATGGCAGACGGTCAGGCGCGGGCGTTCCCGGAGCTGCCGGGTGTCGATCCGACCGCCCCGTTCTCGCTCAGGGCGTGCGAGCGCGCCACCACCGAGATCGCGGTCGCCATCCTCCAGGCGCGCGGTGAGCCGACCCGTGCCGAGCGACTGCTGGGAGAGGTCCTCATCGGCCTCGATCGGATGGGCCACCTGGCGCGCCTCGTGGGGACGCCCGCGGAGCAGGGCGGCCACGCGCCCTCCGGCACCGGGGCGGGACAGCGCCCCGTGGCGACCGGCCTGTTCGGCGAGATGCCCGCCGCGGGTCCCGACGCCTCCGCGCCGCAGCGTGCCGTCCCGTTCGAGACGACGACCACCGCCACCCGCACCGGCACCGCGTCGTGGCGCGACCCGTCTCGGAACATCCGCGACGCGGGGTCACCGGATTTGCCCGGATCGGCCGCGGTCCGTCCGCTCACGGCCGACCGAGCCCCCGGCGCAGACCCGCGCATCGCCCTCCGCCGCAGCCGGCCCTCATCCCCGAGCGACGAGGGGACCGGCACCGGCGCGGTGGGCGTCCGGGGACCGGTCACCGGCACGCCCGTGGGCGGCACGCCCGTTCCGGTCGGCGGCACCGGCGCCGGCGGCAGCGGTGCGGTGCCGGGCACGGGCATGGTGCGCACGCCCGCCGCCGCGATGGCGGCGTCGGAGCGCGTCCTCGCGTGGGGGGCCGAGGACTCCTCCGCGGACCCGGTGAAGCTCATCCTGGACATCGTGATGGGGGAGCTGCGACGTCCCGATCACCCGCGCCTCGAGGAGGTGGAACCCGGACGCTGGTGGCTGCGGGACGCGGCAGACGCCGCGGCGGCTCGCGCGCCGCTGTCGGACCGCGTGGAGTGGGCCGTCTACAGCCTCCTGTCCACGTCGGGCGGCATCTCGGAGGCCGCGTTCTTCGATCGCATCGCGGCGATGTTCCGGGGCTATGACACACCCGACGAGGAGCTGGTGCGCGCGTGCCTGGACTCCTATCGCCTGGGCGACGCCCCGCCCGACGCCCTGCTCACCACGGCCGACCCTCTGCAGGGCAGGTTCGAGGAGCATGGCGGGATGGTGGGTCGGATCGCGGAGTTCGGGCAGCGGCTGGGCCTCCGCACCTGGATCTCCCGCCGGGAGCAGCGGCGGAGCTACCGAGGGCGCCCGCTGGCGGATCTGCTCTCCGAGGCGGAGCAGCGCGTCTACCTGCCGCTCATCCATCCCGGACCCAGCGAGGCGCTCGAGGGCGTCGACTGCGTGTGGTACCTGCGGGGCAAGGCCACCTTCCTGTGGGAGGTGGAGTGGACGGCCATGCTCGACGAATCGGTCATCCGGCGCGGGGCGCGCATCCCGACCACCGAGAGCCTGTATCGGTTCCTGGTGATCCCCCCGGAGCGCACGGAGCTGGTGCGGCTCAAGCTGGCCAGGTCGCCGGTGCTCCGGCGGCACCTGGACGAGGACAACTGGCACGTCATCAAGTCGGACCACCTCGACCGGCTCCTGCGGCGAGAGGATGCCGGGCTGGGCGACCTGGAGCCGCTGCTCGGTCTCGATCCCGCGGTCGAGCGACAGGGCGAGCAGCTCGCGCTGTTCGGATAGCTCGCGGCGGCCCGCCCGCCGCCCGCCGGCCGCCGGCCGTCTTGGGCCACGTGGCGAGCCGCGGAGTATCCTCCGCCCCCACAGGCCCGCCGCACCGATGTCGCGCCCGCGGGCCATCCCGGGAGGAACGCATGTCCCCGTCCACGTCCGTCGATGCTCTGGCCGCCCGCTTCTGGGCGGGCATCAAGGAACTGGCCCCCGTGTGGGCGACCCTCCTCGGTGACGAGGCGCACGATGACCGGTGGGACGACCCGTCACCCTCCGGCCGGGCGCGCGAGCGGTCCCTCATCGACAGCGTGCTCGCGGAGGCGGAGGCGATCGACCCGGCGGCGCTCGACGTCGAGGAGCGCATCACGCTGGACCTCGTGCGGCTCGTCGCACGGACGCGGCTGCGGGGCCACGAGCTGGACCTGTGGCACTTCGACGCCGTCGACCAGATGGCGGGCCCCCAGACGCTCCCCGCGGAGCTCGCGCGCATCCAGCGCGTGGACACGCCCGAGCGGATGGAGCGCCTGCTGACGCGCCTGGCCGCGTTCCCGGCGCTCGTCGATGCGCACATCGCCAATCTCGAGGAGGGCGCCCGCGCCGGCCGGACCGCGTCGGCGCAGGCGTTCGACCGGACCATCGCCCAGATCCGCCTGGCGCTCGCCGGAGCGATCGACGAGGCACCCCTGCTGGCCGCCCATCCGGAGCTTCCGGAGGCCGACCGGGAGCGCATCCGCGAGGCGCTGACGGAGTCGGTGAACCCGGCGCTGGAGCGGTTCGCGGTGGCGCTCGAGGGGCTCCGGTCGTCCGCGCGCGCCGGAGACGGGATCTGCTGGCTGCCCGATGGCGACGAGGTCTATCGCTTCCTCATCCTCACCTTCACGAGCCTGGACGAGGACGCGCACTCCATCCACGCGCACGGACTGGAGCGGATCGCGGCGATCCGCGGTGAGATGGAGGCCATCGCCAGAGAGCTTGGCCACGCCGACGTCGCCTCGCTGCGCGCCGCGCTCGAGGCCGACCCGGCCAACCACGCGTCGACGCCCGCGGACATGGTCGCGCTGGCCGCGGACCAGATCGAGCGCACCGGCGCGATCGCTCCGGCGTGGTTCGGTCGGCTGCCCGTGGCGGCCGTGGAGGTGCGCGCCGTGGAGCCGCACCAGGAGCGCGACGCCCCGTCCGCGTTCTACATCCCGCCCGCGGCGGACGGCACCCGCCCCGGCATCTACTTCCTGAACACGTTCGACCCGTCCCAGCGGCCCCTCCACCGCCTCGCCTCGACCACGTTCCATGAGGCGGTTCCCGGCCACCACTTCCAGATCGCCCTGGAGGCGGAGCATCCCCACCTGCCCGAGTTCCGCCGGTTCGCGGCGCGCATCGCGAGCGGGGCATACGTGGAGGGCTGGGGTCTGTACAGCGAGCGCCTGGCTGATGAGATGGGTCTCTACCGGGACGCGCGCGAACGCTTCGGGATGCTCGAGGCGCAGGCGTGGCGCGCCGCTCGCCTCGTGGTGGACACCGGGCTGCACGCGTTCCGCTGGACCCGGGACCAGTCGATCGCGCTGCTGCGCGAGGCGGCGGGCCTGAGCCGGCTGGAGGCGGAGACCGAGACCGACCGGTACATCACGTGGCCCGGGCAGGCGCTCTGCTACATGACCGGGCAGCGCGAGATCGAGGCGCTCCGCCGGCGCCTGGAGGCCCGCGACGGCGACCGGTTCGACCTGCGGGCGTTCCATGACGCGGTCCTGGGCCATGGGTCGCTGCCGCTCTCGATCCTGCGCGAGCGACTGCCCGGCTGGGTGGCGCCCGGCGCCGAGCGGCCATCCGCCTGACCGCCGAGCCTCCCGGCACTGGCCGGGCGGGGCGCCTGACGCCGCCGTGCCGCCTTCCGCGACACGACGGGACCCCGTCCGGGCGCCCTGCCCCGACGCGCGACCCCCTTGCGTGAACACCACCGCATCGCCTATGCTGGGAACGCCCGAGGTGCGAGATTCGTGAGAAGGACGCCCTCGAGGAGCGGAAATCGCATCAGGTGTCGCGCATCATGAGAGCCACGTTCCCGTCCCGTTCGTCGACCACGCGGCGCCAGCGTCAGCTGGGCATGTGGCGGCGAGCGACCAAGACCCTGCCCGGTGGCACGGATTCGAACTTCCGAGCATGGGGGGAGGAGACGGTCTACATCGACCGCGGCGAGGGCGCCCGGATCTGGGACCTGGACGGGAACGAGTTCGTCGATCTGCGCATGGGCTACGGCACCACGCTGCTGGGCCATGGCGACCCCCGCATCGATGACCACGTCGCGGAGCGGATGCGCCGGGGCGTGAGCTTCAGCCTCACCTCGGAGGACGAGGTCAGCGCCCTGGAGCTGCTGTGCGAGCTGACGTTCTGCGACATGGCGCGCATGACGGTCTCCGGGACGGAGGCCACGATGCATGCCATCCGCGTCGCCCGCGGGTTCACGGGACGCGACAAGATCGTCAAGTTCGAGGGCCAGTACCACGGCGTCCATGACTACGCCCTCATCTCGGTCACGCCCAACGACGTCCAGACGCTGGGTGATCGCAGCAACCCGGTGAAGCTCGCCTGGGGCCGGGGGATCCCCGAGGCCATCAAGGACACCGTGATCCCGGTGCCCTACAACGACCTGGACACGCTGCGCGCGATGTTCGAGCGCGAGGGCGACCAGATCGCCGCGGTGCTCATCGAGCCGCTGCTGGGCAACGCCCAGGGCATCCTGCCGCGCGAGGGGTTCCTCCAGGGCGTGCGCGAGATGACCCGGGAGTTCGGTGCGCTGCTCATCTTCGACGAGGTCAAGACCGGGTTCCGGCTCGCCCGCGGTGGGGCGGCGGAGCTGTTCGGCATCCAGCCGGACCTGGCCTGCTACGCCAAGGCCATGGGCAATGGCTACCCGGCGGCCGCATTCGGCGGCACGCGCGAGGTCATGTCGGTCCTGCCCCGGGACGTGTCGCATGGCGGCACGTACGCCGGCAACCGGGTCGCCGCGGCAGCAGCCACCGCGGTGCTGCGGGAGATCCGGGACACGGACCTGGTGGACCAGGTGCGTCGCACCGGGCTGCGCGTGCAGGCCGGGCTGTCCCAGGTCATCGACCGCCACGGTCTGCCCCACGTGTTCACGGGTGTCCCCGCCATGTTCGGCGTGATGTTCGCGGACCGGCTGCCGGATGACTACCGTGGATGGTTCCGGACCGACCACGCGCTGTACGACGCGGTGGCCGTCAACATGCGCCGCCACGGTGCGTTCCCGGAGCCGGACTCCCGCGAGCCCTGGTTCCTGAGCCAGGCGCATGACCGCGACGACATCGTCGATCGGGTGGTCTCGGCCTTCGAGCGGTCGCTCGCGGAGGCGCTCGCGGCGCGCGCCGGGGCGATCGGCGGGGTGCGCGCCGCCGCGCTGTAGAACGCGCCACCCGGGCCGTGTAGGCTCCGGGCGTGAACCTCCAGGCCACCCTCGATCAGTTCCTCGCCTGGCTCCAGGGCCACACGCTCTGGATCATCCTCATCCTGGTCGGCGCCTGGCTGGTCTGGCGCCACTTCCGGCCCCAGGTCCACCGCTTCATCCTGGGCGCGCTGCGCGCCCAGCACCACGCGATGGACGGCGGCGAGATCCCGGACGAGGAGGTGGTCAAGCGAGCGAACACGCTCGATCAGCTCCTCGCGAGCCTGGTGCGGGCGGGCTTCGTGCTCGCGCTGGTGCTCGTCGTGGCCGACGCGCTCGACCTGTGGACCGCCGTCGCGGGACTGGGGCTCATCGGCGCCGCGATCACGCTGGCGGGCCAGAGCATCGTGCTGGACTACCTCATGGGCACGCTCATCCTCGTGGAGGGCCAGTACTACAAGGGCGACACCATCAACAGCGCCGGCATCGAGGGCGTCGTGGAGGAGGTCGGGCTCCGGCGGACCGTGCTGCGTGACGCGAGCGGCACCGTCCATTCGGTGTCCAACGGCACCATCCGGACGGTGTCGAATCTGACGCGCATCTATGCCGCCGCGGTCGTGGACCTGCCGGGCGTCCGCCAGCAGGACATCGAGACGACGATCGCCGTCATGAACCGGGTGGGGGAGGAGCTGGCGGCCGACCCCGCGTGGCGGGAGCGTGTCCTGGAGACGCCGCGCTACGCGTCGACGACGGCCTTCACGGACCTCGGCGCGACGCTCCGGATGTCCGGGCGCGTCAAGCCGGGCGACCGGTGGGCGGTCCCCGCCGAGCTGCGACGGCGCCTGGGCCCGGCGCTCCAGGAGGCGGGCGTCGACCCCGTCCGCCGCACCGTCGGCGCGCCGCCCCCCGGCTGAACCGCGGACGTCGATGTCGGGCGGTCGCGGCCGCTGTCCGGTCATGATCGCCGAACCACGGGCGTCGATCAGGGCGATCCGGGCGATCCGGGCCACCGCGGCGGACCTTCCCGACGAGATGGGCCGGTCCGGGCCACCAGGCGGCCGGATTCGACGCACCGCCTCGGGACCTCGTCGGTCATGGCCGCCGAGCGGACCGGTTCCCTGAGCGGACCGGTTCCCGGAGCGCCGACACTGCCCCGGAGCGCCGCGCCCGGCCTCGGTAGAATGATCGGGCCACCAGTGGGTGAGCAACAGCGCTGGAGGAGCGACCAGGACCGTGACCGCCGAGCAGCCCGCACAGCCCGGAGCCGAGATCGAGAACCTCATGGGCGAGGGCCAGTCGTTCCCACCCAGCCCGGCGTTCGCCGCCCAGGCCAACGCGACCGCCGACCTGTACGCCGCCGCGGACGCGGACTTCGAGTCGTTCTGGGCGGACCTGGCGCGCGAGCGGCTGACCTGGAACGAGCCCTTCCACACCACCCTCGACTGGGACCTGCCGTTCGCGAGGTGGTTCGTGGGCGGCAAGCTCAACGTGAGCGAGAACTGCATCGACCGGCACGTGCGCGATGGGCTGGGCGGCAAGGTCGCGTATCACTGGATCGGTGAGCCGGGGGACACCCGCACCATCACCTACGACGACCTGCATCGCGAGGTCCAGAAGACCGCCAACGCGCTCAAGGAGCTGGGGGTGGGCACGGGCGACCGGGTCGCCATCTACATGCCGATGATCCCGGAGCTGCCCATCGCGATGCTCGCCTGCGCCCGGATCGGCGCGCCCCACACGGTCGTGTTCGGCGGGTTCTCCGCGGAGTCCCTGGTGGACCGCATCAACGACGCCCAGGCGAAGCTGGTCATCACGTCGGACGGCGGCTGGCGACGCGGCAAGGCGGTGGACCTCAAGTCCGCGGTCGACGAGGCGCTCGAGCGGACGCCGTCGGTCGAGCACACGCTGGTGGTGCGGCGCGTGGGCGACGCCCAGCCCGGGACCCGCATGGTGGCGGGACGGGACGTGTGGTGGCACGACATCGTCGATCGGCAGCCGGCCGACTGTCCGCCGGTGCCGCTGGACAGCGAGCACATGCTGTACCTGCTGTACACGAGCGGCACCACGGCCAAGCCCAAGGGCATCATCCACACCACCGCGGGATACCTCCTGGGCACGTCCGTGACCCACTCCTGGGTGTTCGACCTCAAGCCCGATGACGTCTACTGGTGCGCCGCGGACATCGGCTGGGTGACCGGTCACTCCTACATCGTGTACGGACCGCTCGCAAACGCGGCCACCGGGGTGATCTACGAGGGCGCCCCCGACACGCCCAGCTGGGAGCGCTGGTGGCAGATCGTGGAGGACTACAGGGTCACCATCCTGTACACCGCGCCCACCGCGATCCGGGCGTTCATGAAGCAGGGTGAGGCGCTTCCCGCCCGGCACGACCTGTCATCGCTGCGACTGCTGGGCTCCGTGGGCGAGCCCATCAACCCCGAGGCGTGGCTGTGGTACCACGCCAACATCGGCGGCGGCCGCTGCCCCGTCGTGGACACCTGGTGGCAGACGGAGACCGGATCGATCCTCATCACCCCGCTGCCCGGCGTCACCACCACCAAGCCCGGCTCGGCCACCTTCCCCATCCCGGGCGTGGCGGCCGATGTGGTGGACGCGAACGGCGACTCGGTGCCGCTGGGCTCCGGCGGCTATCTCGTCCTGAAGCGTCCCTGGCCCGCCATGCTGCGCGGCATCTACGGCGACCCTGACCGGTATCGGGCCACCTACTGGGGCCGCTTCCCGGGCATGTACTTCGCAGGCGACGGCGCCAAGCGCGACTCGGAAGGCTATCTCTGGCTGCTGGGCCGCGTCGATGACGTGATGAACGTGTCCGGCCACCGGATCTCCACCATCGAGGTGGAATCCGCGCTGGTGGACCACCACCAGGTCGCGGAGGCGGCCGTCGTGGGCAAGCATGACCCCATCAGCGGCCAGGCGATCTTCGCGTTCGTCACGATGAAGGCGGGCGTGGCCACGGACGACGCCCTCGCCCACGAGCTGCGCGAGCATGTCGCCCGGGTGATCGGCCCCATCGCCAAGCCGAAGTACCTGCTGTTCACGCCGGACCTGCCCAAGACCCGGTCGGGCAAGATCATGCGACGCCTGCTGCGGGATGTCGCGGAGGGCCGGGCGCTGGGCGACACCACGACGCTCGCCGATGCGGGCGTGGTGGAGGCGATCCGGGCGGGTGCCACGACGGGCACGGGCGACGAGGAGTGAGCGCGTGATGGCGCGGGTGACCGCGCCGCTGGCCGACCTGGGGCTGGCGCGAGCATACGCCGCGATCGTCGGGCTGACGCTCGTGGCGCTCGGCGTCCTGGGATTCTTCGGCAACCCCATCGTGGGCGACCCGGGGACCTCGCCGCTGCTGGTCACGGGCACGGTCCACGACATGGTCCACCTGACCACGGGGTTCCTGGCGCTCTACATCGCGTTCGCGACCGTCGGCAGGGTCCAGGCGAACGCCGTCATCGCGTTCGGCGTGGCGTATCTCGCGATCGCCGCGGTGCTGCTGCTCAGCCCCAACCTGTTCGGCGTCCTGGGGCCGTCGCCGGGCTACAACGCGGGCCTCCTGGACCAGCTGCTCCATCTCGCGGTGGGCTTCGTGAGCGTCGCGATCGGCATCGTGGCGCGTCGCCAGCCCGGGCTCGCCTGACCCGCGGCCCATCTCCGCCGTCCCGGGAGCCGTCCCGGTGGTCGACGCGCGACGTCGATGCGGGGCGCCTCGGACGATCGGCCCGTACCATGTCGCCATGGCTCCCGCCGACGGCGATGCGCCGCTGCTCGTGACCGACCGCCTGGGTCGGCGGATGCATGACCTGCGCATCTCGGTCACCGACCGCTGCAACTTCCGCTGCCCCTACTGCATGCCGCGCGAGGTGTTCGGACCCGGCTTCCGGTTCCTGCCGCGCGCCGACCTGGTCACCTTCGAGGAGATCACCCGCCTCGCCACGCTGTTCGCCGGGGAGGGCGTGGAGAAGCTGCGCCTTACGGGAGGCGAGCCGCTGCTGCGGACGGGCCTGCCGCGGCTCATCGCGATGCTGGCGCAGGTGCCGGGCATCACGGATCTCACGCTGACCACGAACGGATCGCTCCTGGAGCGGGCCGCGGACGCGCTCGCGGTCGCCGGGCTGCGGCGCATCACGGTCAGCCTCGACTCCCTGGAAGACGCGGTCTTCGCCCGCCTCAACGACGTCGACTTCCCGGTGGCCCGGGTGCTGACGGGCATCGAGGCGGCCGCCCGCGCGGGCCTCGCGCCCATCAAGGTGAACATGGTCGTGCGGCGGGGCGTCAACGAGGACTCCATCCTGCCCATGGCCCGCCACTTCCGGGAGCAGGGCCACATCCTGCGCTTCATCGAGTACATGGACGTGGGCCGCACGAACGGCTGGCGGCTGGAGGAGGTGGTGCCGATGGCCGAGATCCTCGCCCGCATCGACGCGGAGCTGCCCCTGGAGCCGGTGCCGCCGCGGTACCCCGGAGAGGTCGCGGATCGCTTCCGCTACCGCGACGGATCGGGCGAGATCGGCATCATCGCCAGCGTCACGGCCCCGTTCTGCGGTGCCTGCACCCGTGCGCGGCTCACCGCGGAGGGCCGACTGTTCACCTGCCTGTTCGGCGTCCGGGGGCACGACCTGCGGTCGCTGCTGCGCTCCGGAGCGGATGACGCCGCAGTCCGAGAGCGGATCAGGTCGGTCTGGAGCGCGCGCGCGGACCGGTACTCCGAGCTGCGCTCCGCGGCGACGGAGCCGACCGCGAGGGTGGAGATGTCGCACATCGGGGGCTGATGCCGGGTGGCCCGCGGCGTCCGGTCATCGCCCGGAGGGGTATCCTGACCGCGTCGCCGGGTCGTCGTCGGCGGCACGACCGCGAGCACTGCGCCCGCGGATCCTGAGCCTCACGAGGAGGATGCGATGTCGCAGCCCGGAGGACCGGCAGGGCCCGGTCAGCCACCGTCGGGGCCGCCCGACTGGCAGTCGGCTCCCACGGCGCCCCAGCAGCCCGGTGGCTGGCAGTCCGCCCCGCCGCCCGCGCAGGCCGCCGCGCCGAGCTGGCAGTCACCACCCCAGGCCCCGCAGCCGCCCGGGACCGAGGCTCCCTCATGGCAGGCCGCGCCCCGCGCGCCCACCGCACCGCCGCCGCCCTCGCAGGCGAGCTGGCAGTCGGCGCCGCGACCGCCCGTCGCGCCGTCCGTGCCTCCGCCCCCGCCACCCTCGTGGATGGCGAACCTCACCTCCACCGCGCCGGTGGCCGGTCCGGCGGGGTTCGTCTATGCGGACGTCCCCAACCGCATCTTCGCGTACATCATCGACATGATCGTGCTGGGCGTCATCGGGTTCCTCGTGGCGATGCTCGCGGGCGGCCTGTTCGGCGGCATCACCACCCAGGTCACGAGCACGAACGGCCTGGAGGTCAGCGTCAACTACGGCGCGTTCCTCGCGGTCGCGGTCATCAACCTCATCATCGGCGCGCTGTACTTCATCTGGATGTGGAGCGCCCAGCGAGGCACCGTCGGGATGAAGGTGCTGGGTCTCCAGATCGGCGAGGAGTCGAGCGGCCGCTCCATCACCATGAACCAGGGGTTCACCCGCTGGCTCATCATCGGCATCCCCTCGATCCTGGCCCAGTTCACGGGATACCTCTCGGCGGGCCTCGGCTTCATCCTCGGGCTCATCGGCCTCATCTGGCTGCTGGCGCTGCTGTGGTCCATCGCCCAGAGCCCGACCAAGCAGGGCTATCACGACCGATATGCCCACACGATCATGGTCAAGGCGTCCCGTCGCGCAGCCTGACCGGCGCCGCGTCCCGACCCCGCGTCGCGACACCGCCACCGCGACCGGCGCCCGCCGGTCCGGTGGCGGTCCCCGCTCATCGGAGGTACCCGTGTCCAGCGAGCCCGGCCCCGCATCCCTCGCCCCGCGCCTCGACGTGCTCGAGGCCGCCGTCCGGGCGCGCTCCGCGCTGGTGCCGCGGGTCGCGCTGGTCCTGGGCAGCGGCCTGGGCGGCCTGGCCGACGTGCTGGAGGGTGCCGTCGCGATCGGGTTCCCGGAGCTGCCCGGATGGCCGGCGGCGTCGGCGCCGGGTCACAGCGGCCGGCTGCTGCTGGGCCACCTCGAGGGTGTGCCGGTCGCCTGCCTCCAGGGTCGACTCCACATGTACGAGGGGCTGACCGCGGTCCAGGTCGTGGAGCCCGCGCTGCTGATGGGCCGCCTGGGCGCGCGCAGCCTGCTGCTCACGAACGCGGCGGGCGGCGTGAACCATGCCTTCGAGGCGGGCACCCTGATGCTCCTCTCGGACCACCTCAACCTGACCGGACGCACGCCGCTGCTGGGCCCCAACGACGATGCCGTCGGGCCGCGCTTCCTGGACCTCAGCGCGGTCTACGACCCGGAGCTGCGGGCCCGCCTCAGGGCCGCCGCGGAGACCGTCGGGGTGTCGCTCCAGGAGGGGGTCTACGCAGGGCTCCTGGGCCCGACCTACGAGACGCCCGCCGAGGTCCGCATGCTGCGCGTCCTGGGTGCCGACGCGGTGGGCATGTCCACGGTCATGGAGGCGATCGGGGCACGCTGGGCGGGGATGCGCGTCGCGGCCATCTCGCTCATCACGAACAAGGGCGCCGGCATCTCGCCCACGCCGCTGACCCACGACGAGGTGCTCGAGGCCGCGACCGCCGCTGGACCGCGACTGGCGCGGATCATCCGGTCGTTCGTGCGCGACCTGCCCGCCTGAGCGTCGCTCAGAGGGTGGGCAGCTCTCGGCCGGCGGCCCTCGCGGCCGCCTTGCGCTCCGCCCATGCGCCCAGGACGTTGTCCTTGTGGGGGCGGATGGGGCAGTGCTCGTCGCGGTTGCGGTCCTCGTCGCAGTAGCCCAGGGGCACGCACTTGGGCGCCAGGAAGGACCCCAGGAACGGGCTGACCTGGAACACCTCGTGACGCACCAGCTGGAACAGCCGGCGGATCTCCCACTGGGCCATGGTGCACAGCCGCAGGCCGCTCATGTGGATGAGCGCCCGCAGGTTGGCGGTCATCACCAGGTTCGTGCGCGTCGCGTTGGGCATCACGAAGCGGGCGTCCTCGCCCGGGATGCCCGCGTCCAGGAGCTCCTCGTAGAACGAGAGGGACCCCGCCATCTCGTCCAGGAAACGGTCGCGCAGCCCGGGATCCGCGTCTGAGACCGAGCCGGGCACCATGTACGAGGGATCCCTGTAGTTCACGTAACGCTGGCTCTGCTGGTCGAACGCGAGCCCGGCCCGATGCCGCACCAGCTGGTGGGAGAGCGTCCTCGTCACGCCGCTGATGGCGAACGTGAACACGACGTGCTCGATGGTGCTGCCGTGACCCGATTCGATGACCCGCCGCACGAGGTCCTGCTGCTTCTGCGGGGCGACGCGACCGTCCCTCGCTCGCGCGAAGATCTCCTGCGGCTCCAGCTCGCTGTAGCAGGTGCGGCACGCCGTGTAGATGAGCGGCAGGTAGTGCGACTCGGCGATCTCGCGGGTCGGGAACAGCAGCGTCGCGCGCATCCCGAGGTCTCGCGTGGCCGGGCTGCGCGGGGTCGCGGAGACGCGACGGGCGGCCGGGCCGGACTCGGAGGCTGCGCTCACCGTCCGAGTGTACGCGGTCCGGGCGCGGATGCCCCGGCAGCATCCTGGGCGCGCCGGAGGGGCCGGGTCCACGCCAGCCACAGGCCGCCCGTGAGAGCCACGATGGCCACCATCACGTAGAGCGTCTCGGTCGGTCCGACCACGCTCGCGAGCGCTCCCGCCACCAGCTGCGAGATCGCCGTGGCGAGCGTCACCAGCGCGAAGTCGATGCTCAGCACGCGACCGCGGAGGGCATCGGGGGTGGAGCGCTGGAGCGCGAATCCCGACAGCATCCACTGGATGCCGCCGCCCAGGTGGGCGCTGAACACGAACACGGCCGCGACCGCGAGGCCGGGGGCGAGCGGCAGCAGCGCATACGACCCCACGAACAGGACCACCGCGATGGAGATGGCGCGGATGATGGCGCGATCGTCATCACCCGCCCAGCGGCGCGCCAGGAACGGCCCCACCAGCGCGCCGAGGCCTCGCGCGGCATACATCACGCCGATGCCCACGTCGCCGCCGCCGAACACGTCCCGCCCGAACACCGCCAGCAGGACGAGCGCGCCCATGCCCGCGCCGAAGCTCGTCTTGGTCAACAGGAACGCGGCGATCTCGCGCGAGCCGCGCGCGAGATCCACGGTCACCGCGATCGAGGAGCGGACCCCCGCGAGTCCCCCGGGGATGACCTCGCCGTCGGACGCCTCGTCGTCCCGGTCCGCCTGGAACGAGCGCCGAACCCGCCAGATGAGCAGCGCCGACGCCGCGAACGAGGCGCCGTTGAGGATGAACGCCACGTCGCTGCCGAGCGTCGCCGCGACGACCCCGCCGATGGCCGCACCCAGCGCAACCATCGTCCCCCAGGCGGACCCCAGGAGGGCGTTGGCGGTGCCCAGGTCGCGCGGGTCGACGAGGTTTGGCAGCGCGGCGGCCGATGCCGGCTCGAAGAAGGCGGCACCGACCGACAGGAGGGTGGCACACACGAGACCGATCCAGAGCGTGTCCGGTCCGCGCACCAGCAGGAACCCGGCGCACACGACCACCCTCGCGACGTCCGCGGTGATCATGACGCGGCGCCGGTCGACGCGGTCGGCGAGGGAGCCCGCGAAGGGCGCCACGAGGAAGAACGGGCCGGTCTGGAGCACCAGCACGAGCGAGGTCACCACGGTCGACCCGGTGAGCTCCAGCGCCAGCCCGAGCAGCGCCACGGTCGCGAACCAGTCGCCTGCGAAGCTGATGAGCTGGCCCGCGTAGACCCGCGCGAAGTCCGGGTTGGCGCGCAGCAGGCGGAGCGCGGCCGCGTCACCCATCCGCGGTGTCGGGGTCGCGCGTCGCCTCACGCCGTGGCATCACCGCCGTGACCTGGTCGTGGCGCTGGTGGGTGGCACCCTGCAAGCCGTCCCCGCTCCGTTCGTCTGCCGGTCGGGTCCCGACCGGTCTGCCGCCATGATGCCGACTTCCACGGCGCCGGTCCGGTCCGCCGCGCCTCGAGACTCAGGTCCGCCGCGCACGGGACACCTCGCCTTCGTGCGCCCCGAGACCACCGGTCCTCCGCGCGCATCCGCCGAGCGTGCTAGGGTCGCCTCCACATTCCCGCGGCCGCTCGCCGTCCGCACCACGATCGTGCCGTCCAGGCGCCGGCGCGTCGGTCCGCCCATCACGAGAAGGAGCCACAGCATGGTCCTCCGCCGCCTCTTCGGTGGCGGGCCCTCGGAGCCCGAGCCAGACACCACGCCCGTCCCGCGCCCGCCCAGCGCGGACCAGAACGAGACCGCGACGGTCCGCCGGATCGTGAGCCAGCTCGAGGCGCTGCCCATGGACCAGCGGCGGTTCGTGGCGGGGTTCGCGTACGTGCTCGGGCGTGCCGCGCACGCGGACCTCGCATTCGACGAGGTCGAGATCGCCGCCATCGAGCGGACGGTCATGGAGGTCGGCGGCCTGACCGAGGCGCAGGCGGTGCTCGTCGTGGAGATCGCCCGAAACCAGGCGGAGCTCTACGGGGCCACCGAGGACTTCCTGGTGACCCGGGAGTTCGCCCGGGTCGCCTCTCGGGACGACCGCGAGAGGCTGCTGCGGTGCGCGTTCCGGATCGGTGCCGCTGACCAGACCATCAGCAACGTCGAGAGCGCCGAGCTCAATGAGATCGGCAAGGAGCTCGGCTTCGCGCCCGAGGAGATCGACGCCATCCGCGCGGAGTTCGCCGACCAGCTCTCGGTCGTCCAGTCGATGCGCGCGGCCCGGGGCGCGGACGCAGGGGGCGCCCCCACCCCCTGAGCGCGCCCGCAGCCGGCCGTCACGGGATCGTCAGACCGAGGCGCCGGTCTGGGCGTTCGCCTCCGGCAGGAACAGGTACCGATAGACGATCGCGACGATCGTCGCGCCGACCAGCGGGCCGAGCGTGTACACCGCGATGCCGCTCAGGTCGCCCGCGACGACCGCGGGCCCCAGCCACCGGGCGGGGTTCATCGCGCCGCCCGTGAGCGGCCCGCCGAACATGATTCCCGCCCCGACCGCGATGCCGATGGCGATGCCGCCCAGCTTCGCCGCGCGTGGATCGACCGCCGTGCCGAAGACCGCGGCGAGGAGCACCATCGTGAGCGCCGCCTCGAGCACGCCGCCCTGGGCGCCGTCCGTGCCGGCGCCCAGGAGTGGCACCCCAGCGCTCGCCGGGATGGCGGCGGGCGTGACGTACCGCACGAGCGCCGCAGCGACCACGGCGCCGATGAGCTGGGCGATGACGTAGGCCACCGCCCGCCGCGTCTCGATGCGGCCCGCGATCCAGAGGCCCCATGTGACCGCCGGGTTGACGTGCCCGCCGCTGATGGCGCCGAACGCGGCGACCACCACGAGGAGCGCCAGACCGTGCGCCAGGCCCACCGTGACGAGGCCGCCCGGGACCGCGCCGCCGGGAAACGCCGAGGACGCCATGTAGCTCGCGCCGATGCCGACCATCAGGAACAGGAACGTCCCCAGGCCCTCCGCGATGATGGCGTTCCAAGGTTGGCTCTGGCGCATCAGGCCGCATCCTCCATCCGTGTGCCGCTGGTCGTCGGCGAGCATCGTAGCCGATCCGGACCGTATGATGGCGATCCATGGGGAGAGCACGAGCGACCGGCAGCGCCGTCCTGCGCAGACCGCACCGGGCGGTCCGCCGCTGGGTCCGCGGGCGCCCGGTGGACCTGGAGCCGCCGTCCCCGCACAGCCGGACGGTCGCCCTGCCGGACGGGCGGGCGCTCGGCTTCGACGATGTCGGCGACCCCGGCGGCGTGCCCATCCTGTACCTCCACGGCTTCGGCAGCACGCGGCTCATCCGACACCCCGATGATGCCATCGCCGCCCGCCTCGGCATCCGCCTCATCGCGGTGGACCGTCCGGGCATCGGGCTGTCCACGTCCCGTCCCGCGCGCCGCCTGCTCGACTTCGCGACGGACGTGCACCACCTGACGGACGTGCTCGCCGTCGAGCGCTTCGGGGTGCTCGCGTGGTCGGGGGGCGGGCCGTACGCGCTGGGCTGCGCCTGGGCGCTGCCCGACCGCGTCGCCCAGGTGGGGCTGATCAGCACCCCCGCGCCGCTCGCCGGACCCGAGGCGCCCGCCTATGCGACCCGGTTCCACCGAGCCTCCAGTCGCGCCGCGGACGTGGTGCCGTGGGCGGTCCGCCTGGCCATGTGGCGCTGGTCGCGGCAGCAGCGCAGCGACCCGGCACGGCATCTGGACGACGCGATCGCGGGCATGGTGGACGCCGACAGGGAGATCCTGGCCGACCCGCGATTCCGGCGGGTGATGCTGCGCAACGCCGCCGAGCTGTATCGGCAGGGTGGGCGCGGACTCTACGACGAGGCGCTCATCATGGCCCGGCCGTGGGGCTTTCCGCTGGAGGGCATCAGGACGCCGGTGCGCATCTGGCACGGCGAGCTCGACCAGGCCGTGCCGGTGGGCATGGGGCGCCACCTCGCGCGGACCATCCCGACGGCCCACGCGTCGTTCTTCCCCGGCGAGGCACACCACCTGCTGTACGACCGCTGGGAGGAGATCCTGGGCGAGCTGGCCGAGCGCCAGCGGGCGACCGGGTCGCGCTGAGCGCCGCCGGGTCGGCCTCAGACCCGTCCCCGCGGGACGGTGTGCCAGTACGTCTTGTTGAACACGACCTTGCCCAGATGCCACATCCTGCCGGGCCTGGGCGGCCTGGGCGGCGTGTCGTAGTCGAACTGGAGCAGCGTCCCCTTGCCGTCGCCCACCTCGAAGAAGCACATCACCTTGCCGGTGTAGACCGCGGCCTTGCCCGCGGGCTTGCGCCCCAGGACGCTCGCCGCGACCCGCTCGGCGACCACCGGCGCCTCGAAGTGGGCGGTCGAGCCCGCCTTCGAGAGGGGCAGGTCCGTGGCGTCGCCGAGCGCCCAGATGTGGTCGCGGCCCTTGACGTTGAGCGTCTGCGGATCGGTCGGCAGCCAGCCGGACGCGGGCGCCAGCCCCGAATCGATGACCACCCTGGCACCCCGATGGGGCGGCACCAGGACGAGCAGGTCGTAGGGCAGCTCCTCTCCCTCGAGGCTGCCGACCACCTTCCGCGTCGGGTCGATCGTCTCGACATTGAAGAAGGTGTGGAGCTCGATGCCCTTCTGCTCCATGATCGGGGTGGCCATCTCGGACACCGACTCGATGGTGAAGGCGCGCCCGATGGGCGAGCAGTAGTGGATCTCGCTCTGCTCGCGCAGGCCCCGGTCGCGGAGCTCCGACTCGATGAGGAACGTGACCTCGAGCGGCGCGGGCGGGCACTTGTAGGGCATGCCCGCGATGCCCACCACGATCCTGCCACCCGTGAACGCGTCGAGGGCCGCGCGCAGGCGCGCTGCCGCCTCGGCGCTGTAGAAGTGGTGCGCCTCGGTCTCGAAGTGCTCGATCTCCTCGGGCACGATGCGGGACCCGGTCGCGATGATGAGCTCGTCCCACGGCAGCTCCCGCCCGTCGGACAGCCGGACCAGCTGCCCGGCCTCGTCGATCTGCTGGACGTCGCCCACGAACAGCACCACGCGCTCGTCGAGCAGCGAGCGCTCGGGCCGGTCCAGCCGCTCGGCCCGCTCGCCACCCATCGCGATGTACATGAAGCCAGGCTGATAGGTGTGGATGCCCGTCGCGTCGACGACGGTGACGCTCGCGGTGCCCGCGTCGATCTGCCGCTTGAGCTTGCGGCTGACGAGGTTCGCGACGAGCGTGCCGCCGACGCCGCCACCCAGGACCAGGACGCGCCGCATCGGGGCTACCGGACCTTCTGGACCACGATCTCGTCGTGGCCGTCACGGGACTCGAGGGCGACCAGTCGGTGGCCTGCCTTCTCGACCCATCTGGGGATGTCGACCTTGGAGCCCTTGTCGCTGGACAGCACCGCGAGCACGTCGCCGACCTGGGCCTCGCGGATGCCGCGGATGAGCTCCATGAGCGGCCCGGGGCAGTAGCTGCCACGCGCGTCGATGGTGCGGGTGACCGGGCGGTCGGCGGTGGTCGTCATGGCGGGTTCCTTTCCGGGGATGCCGATCAGATGAACAGGGATGCCGTGCCGGGCTGGGTCATCAGCTCGATGACCGTCGCCGCGCCGGCAGGCTCGCCGAGGCCATCGATCATGTCCTCGCGCTTGAGGCCGAACATGTCCATCGTCATCTGGCAGGGGATGAACTCGACGCCCAGCATCTGGGCCGCCTCCAGGAGCTCGGTCGGGGAGGAGACGTGGTAGCGGTCGCTCAGCTGGCCGATCATCCACGGCCCCATGCCCAGGAAGTTCATCTTGGACATCCGCAGGTGACCGATGCCCGGACGCTGCATCGCAGAGAGCATCTTCTGCATCCAGTTCTCGCCCGTGATGCGCCGCTGGTCCCGGACGAACGCGAGGAGCCCCCAGAACGTGATGAACACCTTGCAGGACACCCCCGACGCCGCGGCCGTCGTGGCCATGATCAGCGTGGGCATGATGCGGTCGTACTCGGAGCTCCAGTTGATGATCACGAGCTGCTTCTGCGCCGTCGCGGCCGCGGCCCCGCCGTCGGGGGAGGGTGTGATCGTCGGGTCGCCGACCTCGTCGGGGGTGGGGATCGTCGCTCTGGTCATGGCGTGGCCTCCGTCTGGGTGCTCGTCCACCGACGGTCAGGCGCGGCGGATGAGGAAGCGATAGACCCGTCCGTCCTGGGTCTGCTCCACGAGCGTGTTGCCGGTCGACCTGGTCCAGGCGGTGAAGTCCTTGAGCGAGCCCGGGTCCGTCGCGAGGACCTCGACGATCTGACCAGACGCGACCGACTTCATCTGCTGCGCGGTCTTGACGATGGGCATCGGGCAGGGCAGGTCTCGGGCGTCCACCGTTGCGGTGATGGGATCGCTGGTCATGGGTCTCCCTCGTGTGGATGTGGAGGGTTCATATGAACACGATCTGGCCGTCGCCGACGGCGAGGTGGAACGCGGCCACGCCCTCCACGCCATCGACGAGGGGATCGAGGTCGGACTCCTCGATGTGCAGCAGGTCCATGGACAGCGAGCAGGCCTGGATGTCGACTCCGCCCAGATCCTTGGCCTGGCGGAGCGTGTCGGCCCAGCTGGCCTGTCCCGCGGCCCGCAGCGCGTCCACCCTCGCTCGGCCCGCGGCGCCCGCCTCCGGCGCGAGACCATGATCGGCGTCGATGCGGTCGGCCCGGAAGGCGTCCAGCGCCCAGTACTGGAGGAAGATGTGGACGGGCCGCCCCAGCGCGGCGGCCCCGGCGGCGAGCACCGCGGCGGCGGTGAGCCGGTCATCCGTCCCGGAGAACAGCACCAGTGCGAGCGTGGATTCATCCATCGGCGTGACCTCCACCTGGGGGTGACCATCTCGTGCGCGGGCCCCGCAGCCACCCTGGAGTCGGTGGACGGGGTCCACCGCCCAAGCATCGCCGCGCCCGCCGGTGCGCGAGAGTGCTCATGGGCATGAGTCCGATGGGCCGGAGGGCCCCGTCCTCCGCGAGCCGTCCGGTGCCCCTGACCGCTCAGCCCTGGTTCGTCTCGGGATCCCCGTCAGGGCCGGCCCGGACGATGAGCACGGAGCATGGGGCGTGGGTCAGGACGGTGCGGGCCACGCTGCCCAGCACGAGCCGATCCAGCCCCGTGCGACCGTGGGTGCCCAGCGCGATGAGGTCCGCCTTCGACGATCCGGCCTCCTCGATGAGGACATGCGCCGGGTCGCCGCTGCCGATGGCCCACGTCGTCGGGCGGCCGTCGCGTCCGAGATGCTCGGCGGCCGCCGTCGCCACGGCCTCGTGGTGGCGGCGCGACTCGGCTTCCGCCACCGCGACCCCGTCCACCGCTCGACCCGCCGCGATCGGCCCGACCGTGTCGGCCGTCCCCTGGTACGGCCGCATGACGCTCACCACGCGCACGGGCTGGGTGCTGAACGGTGGCAGGCCCGCCAGGAGGTCCTCCGCCGCCCGTGCCAGGACCGAACCGTCATGGGCGAGCAGGATCCGTTCGATGGCCGGCCCGCGCGCGACGAGCACCGGACAGCGGGCCTGGTCCACCACCTCCGCGGAGACCGAGCCGAGCAGCATCGTGCGGATGGGACCCTGGCCACGACTGCCCACCACGATGAGGTCCGCCCCGAACTCGGCGGCGCCATCCACGATGACGCTCGACGGCCGGCCGAGCACCACGTGTCCCTCGACCGTCGCGCCCGTGGTCGCCAGCGCGCCCTTGGCGCGTCCCACGATGGCCCCCAGCGCATCGACCGACTCGGACTGCAGGTCGACCAGGCCCTCGCCCGCCATCGTGGCCCAGGGGCCTGCGAGGTGGACGGTGTCGAGCGCGGCGACGACCCGGATGGCGGTCCCGGCAGGCCACGCGAGGCTGGCGACCAGTCGGAGCGCGATCTCGGCATGCGCCGAGCCGTCGGTGGCGAGCAAGACCTTCATGGGACCCTCCTTGTGGATCGATCATCCGGTGTCGGGGCCGGCTCGGCAAGCTGTCCGATGGCCCCTTCACGCGGGCGGTCGGTCGTGAGCCGCGCCGGCCGACCACGCGGTCGCGGGCGCGGTCGGCGCAGACCTCAGGGGACCGCGGACGGCTCCGGCGTCGAGGCCGCCGCGGACGGCTCCGGCGATGAGGTCGCCCGGGCCGCCGCGGCCGCCGCGTCGATGCGCGCGGAGAGGTCCTCCCAGCGCGGCAGGCCGGCCATGATCTGCCCGTTGACAAACAGCGTCGGTGTCTGGTTGACGCCCCGGGCGGAGCCCCCCGTCGTCTCGGCCTTCACGGCGTCGACGAGCCCTGGATCGTCCAGGAGGTCGAGGAACGCGGTCTTGTCCAGGCCGATGGACACCGCCATCTGGCCCAGCCGGTCCCGCGAGAAGGCGCCTTGGTTCTCGCCCGCCTGGTTCTCGAACACGATGTCGTGGTAGTCCCAGAACTTCCCGGCCAGCTGTTCCGCGGCCCGCATGCCGACCGCCGCGTCCTGGGACTCGGGGCCGATGAACACGAAGTCCTTGTAGGTCATCCGGACGGTGCCATCCTTGACGTACTTCGCCAGCACCAGCGGCTCGATCTCGCGGGTGAAGCGACCGCACACCGGGCACTGCGGGTCCGCATACACCTCGACGAGCACGGGCGCATCCGCCGAGCCCAGGCTCCGACCATCCCGCAGCTCGGGCGGGGTGACCGTCTCGACCGTCCGGATGGGCTTGCCGCCGCCTCCGCCCTGGCTCAGCAGGAGCAGCGCGAGGAGCACGCCGCCGACGATCACGACGCCGATGCTGATGAGCGCCACCGGCGATCGCCAGGGCGAGGTCGCCGGGCCGCCGGTCGCGGACGGGGTGCGGCTCGCGGCGCGCTCCGCGGCGCGTCGCTCCTTGCGGGTGGTGGGCTGTCGCCCGCTCTGACTCATCGTGTTCCTGTCCGCTCCTCGTGAGATGGCCGGCGGCCGCGACGGGGGACCTCGCTCGCGCGATCCGGGGATGGCATGCCGTCCGGATGGAGGCGTGCCTGTGAAGTGTGTCTCATCGGACGCTCGACCGCCCGCCGCCAGGCGGTCAGCCGCGAGCGTCGCGCCGCCGGAACCGCCCTCGCGGCGGTCGGGGCCGGCGACCCGCCGTCACACGTCGCGCTCTCCGACCATGGCGCGCACGATGTCGCTCGTGGACACGATGCCGACGGGCGTGGCCTGGTCCTCGCCGACGACCACCAGGCGGTGGACGTGCGCACGCTCCATGGTCGCCGCGGCCTCGTCGAGGGTCATCGAGCGATCGGCGGTCAGCGCCGGCGTGTGCATCAGGTGTCGCACCGACAGGCCGGGCCAGCGGTCCCACAGATGCTCGGTCGCGCGGGCGCGCACGAGGTCGCTCTCCGCGAGCACGCCCACCAGCAGTCCCTCGTCATCGACCACCGGGACGCCGCTGATCTCGTTCTCCTCGAGCAGGCGCGCCGCCGCCGAGAGGGGAGCATCCTGCCTGATGGTGACCGGATCGGGGGTCATGACCTGTCCCACGGTGAGGCCCGGGCGGCGTGCGCTCATCTGGGGGCCTCCGCGGGTCTGCCCGACCCGGCCGGCGTCCGCCCGGTCGCGCGGGGCGAGGCGGGCCGCGGCGACATCACATGCATGCACCCAAGGATGGGTGGCCAGATGGGCTGCGTGGAGGGACGCCCGGCCCCATCGATCGGGCCGGACGGCCCATGGCGGCTACAGCAGGTGGCTCATCCGGGCTGCCGAGGTCAGCTCGCCGCGGAAGTGCGGGTGGGCGATCGCGATGAGCGCCCGCGCTCGCTCCTGCACGCTTCGGCCGTGCAGCTCGGCGACACCGTGCTCGGTGACCACCGTCTGGACGTGGCCGCGCGTCGTCACCACCCCCGCTCCCCGCTGGAGGACGGGCACGATGCGGCTGCGGCTGCCGTCCATCGCGGTGCTCGGCAGGGCGATCACCGCCCGACCGTCCTCGGCGAGCGAGGCTCCGCGCACGAAGTCCATCTGGCCTCCGATGCCGGAGTAGAACCGCGATCCGATGGAGTCGGCGCAGACCTGGCCGGTGAGGTCGATCTCGATCGCCGAGTTGATGGCGGTCATGCGTCGCAGCCGCCGGATGACGGCCGTGTCGTTGGTGTAGTCCACGGGTCGCATCTCGACCATCGGGTTGTCGTCCACGAACCGGTGGAGACGTCGGGTGCCCATCATGAACGCCGTCACGATCTTGCCCCGGTTGATCTCCTTGCGACGGCCCGTGACGGCGCCCGACTCCACCAGCTCCACGAGCACGTCGGTAAACATCTCGGTGTGGATCCCGAGGTCCTTCTTGGACACGAGCTGCCGGGCCACCGCGGCGGGGATGGCGCCGATGCCCATCTGGATGACGGCGCCATCGGGCACGAGGTCCGCGACGTGAGCCCCGATGCGCTGCTCCAGCTCGCCGATGGCGGGCATCGGATGTTCGTGCGGTGGCTCGTCCACCTCCACGCCCAGATCGATCTGCGATGCGTGGATGAACGCGTCACCCAGGGTGCGCGGCATCGCCCGATTGAGCTGGGCGATGACCAGGCCAGCCGATTCGATCGCGGCGAGCGTGGCGTCCACCGACGTGCCGAGGGAGCAGAAGCCGTGCGAATCCGGCGGGGTGACGTTGATGAGCACCGCGTCGAGCGGCAGGATCCGGCGTCGGAACAGATGCGGCACATCCGAGAGGAACGCCGGGATGTACTCCGCGCGTCCCTCGTTGACCGCCCGTCGAGCATTCGGCCCGATGAACAGCGCGAGATGGCGGAAATGGCCGGTCATCTCGGGCGCCAGATGGGGCGCGGGGCCCTCGATGTGGAGGTGGATGATCCGGACATCCGAAAGCTCCTCGGACCGAGCCGTGAGGGCGGCGAGGAGGGTCTCCGGGGTGGCGCTGGCGCCATGGACATAGAGCGACTGGCCGGACCGGATCGTGGCGACGGCCTCAGGTGCCTGGACGATGCGCATGCGTCTCCCTGCGTCTCGATGGATGGCTGAAGGCGGTTCAGTGGACGACGACCACGGTCGCGGCGGCGTTCACGGCGACGTGCGCGGTCACGCTCTCCGGCCAGGACCGCCCGTCCAGCGCCCGGCTCCCGCCCACGACCACGGTGTCGTAGCCGCCCTCCTCGGCGAGTCGCTCGATGGTCCGGGCGGGATCGCCCGCAGGCTCGATGAGTCCCGCATCGACGCCCGCATCGCGCAGCAGCGCGCGTGCCTCCACCAGCTCCCGCGCATGGACGATGGCGGGCTCCTCATCGGCGCCCTCCACGCGTCCGAAACCCTCGGCCACGACCGAGACCACGTCGACACGAGACCCGAACGCGACCGCGAGCCGAGCCGCCATGACGAGCGCCCGCCGACCCGGCTCGCCCCCGTCGTAGGCCACGAGGATCTTGTTCATGGCGACTCATCTCCTTCGGTGAGGGGACGCGCATCCGACGGCGTCCGCTGCGCCGTGTCGACGACTCGAACGCTGCCACACGCCGCTCGCCGGTCGGCAGGGCCACCGGTCGCGCGACCGGGTGACCTCTGGCCTCGACAGGCTCGGTCCGTCCTCCGTGCCGACAGCGGTCGGAGCGTGCGTCACGATGGGCCATTCGGCCCCTGCCCCGCGGGCATCGAGGCGCGCCACACTTGGGGGCATGAAGCTCGAGCTCACCAGACGGGGTGCCTATGCCATCCGTGCCGCGGTCGCGCTGGCACGCATCAGCGACGGGAGACTCACCTCGTCGGCCAGGATCGCGTCCGCCATGGGCATCCCTCCCCGGTTCCTGCCCCAGGTGATGGGCGACCTGGTGCGAGCCGGGATCGTGGAGGGGGTGGTCGGAAGGGCGGGCGGCTACCGCCTCGCGCGCGCCGCGGGGGACGTCTCGCTGCTGGAGGTCATCCAGGCTGCCGAGGGAGATGCGCGTCGACGGACGTGCGTGCTGCGCGGCGTGGAGTGTGGCACGCAGCAGGGCGGCTGCGAGGTCCACGAGGTGTTCGTGGCGGCACAGGCGGCCCTCCTGGCCGAGTTGGACGGCGCGTCGCTGCGGGACGTGCTCGACCGGGACGCGCGAGTCGTGGAGCTGGCCGTCTGAGCACGCTCGCCGGGCGGCCTGGCGGGCAGCGCGGTCGGGCGGGCAGGGCGGCCGGGCGGGCGCGGGAGGTGCCCAGATCTAGAAGCTGCTGCCCGGCTTGTGCTTGGCCACGAAGGCCGCGGCCTGGGCCCGCCGCTGGAGGTTCAGCTTGGAGAGGATGGAGCTGACGTAGTTCTTGACCGTCTTGTCGGAGAGGTACACCTCCGACGCGATCTCCTTGTTGGTCTTCCCCTCGGCGACGAGCAGCAGGATCTTCTGCTCCTGTGCGGTGAGCTGCGCGAACTCGTCGGTGTAGGTGCTGGTCGCGATGCGCCTGACCCGATCGAGGACCTTCTCCGTGACGGCCGGATCGAGCAGTGACTCGCCGCGTCCGACGGCCTCCAGCGCGGCCACGAGGTCGCGCGCCCGGACCTGCTTGAGGAGATAGCCGCTGGCGCCCGCCACGATCGCCGACAGCACGGCCTCCTCGTCGGGGTAGGAGGTGAGCATCACGACCCGCGTGGCCGGATGCTCCGCCCGGATGTCGCGACAGGCCTCGATGCCCGAACCGTCCGGCAGCCGGACATCCATCACGATGAGGTCGGGCTGGTACCGCTGCGCCATCTCGATCGCCTCGGCGACCGAGCCCGCCTCGGCGACGACCTGGAAATGCTCGCGCCGGTCGAGGAGCGCCACCAGTCCCTGCCGGACGACCTCGTGGTCGTCCACGACCAGCAGGCGGAGCGGACGTCTCGTCGCGTCCGGGCGACTGGCTTCGGTCATCGGTCGTGGTCCTCCCCTCGTCGGGGCGCGCGATGCGCCGCCTCGAAGCTGATGCGCGTGCCACCCGCCGGCCGGCTGTCCATCGTGAGGGTCCCGCCCAGCGTCTCTGCGCGCGCTCGCATGTTGCTCAGTCCGTGGTGGGTCGGTCCCCGGCTGGCCGTCGGATCGAACCCGCATCCATCATCGCTGATGACCAGGCGCAGCACACCGTCCGCGACGCGCAGGTCCACCCGGACCTGCTGGGCATCCGCGTGGCGGGCCACGTTGCTGAGGGCCTCCCGTGTCAGCTGGAGCAGCTGCACGGCGTCCTCCGCATCGAGGTCCGCGCCGCCCTCCACGACCAGGTCCGTGGGCAGCAGCGTGGACCGACGGAACTCGTCCACGAGATTGGCCAGGCCGCCACCCAGGTCGACGTCCTCGAGCAGCTCCGGGCGCAGCCCGAAGATGAAGTTGCGGATGTCCCGGATGGTGCAGTGGATCGCCTCGATGGCCGCCTCGATGCGTGCCTCGGCATCCGCAGGCTCATCGCGCATCAGCTCCCCGACATCCTCGAGCGACAGGCCCACCGCGTAGAGGGCCTGGATGATGCCGTCGTGGAGATCCTGCCCGATGCGCTCGCGCTCCTGGAGCACGGTGAGGGTGCGCAGTTCCTCGTGCAGTCGCGCGTTCTGGATGGCGATCCCGGCATGGCGCGCGAACGTCTCGACGAGGCGCTGGTCGTCGACGCTGAACTCGAGTCCGTTCTGCTTGTCCGTGAGGTACAGGTTTCCGATGGGCCGTCCCTCGAGGGTGACGGGGACGCCCAGAAAGGAGTGCATGCTCGGGTGGTTGGGAGGGAAGCCCGCCGATCGCGGATCCGCCTGCAGGTCCGCCAGACGGAGGCTCTCACCCTCGCGGATGATGATGCCCAGGATGCCCTGGCCGCGCGGCGGGTGCCCGATGGCCCGTCGCGTCTCCTCGTCGATGCCGGAGGTGATGAAGCGATCGATGCCCCCGTGCTCGCCGAGGATGCCGAGCGCGGCATACTGCGCCGCCACGAGCGGGCGCACCCGGTCCACGATCACCTGGAGCACCCGGTCCACCGACAGCTCCGCGGTGATCGCCGCGGTGGCGGCGTCGAGCGCGTCCAGGCGCGCCTGGGCCATCCGCGTGTCCGTGCGCGCCCACGCGAGCTCCAGCCCGGTTCGCAGGGCCGCGACCGCCGCCGATCTGCCGGGCGCGGGTCCCTCCACCAGCATCCGACCCAGCCGATGCCTGCCATCCGCGGTCACGAGCTCGATCCAGCCGGGGTCGCTCGGGGGAGGGGCGGTGGTCGATCCGGGTCGCCCGATGGGCCCCGCCAGGACGGGCCAGGGGGCGACGCGGAGCTCGATCCAGCCGCCCGTCGCACCACGCGCGTCGATGATGGCGCCCAACGCACCGAGCACCCCGGCGTCGTGACCTGCGTCCGGTTGGTGTTCCCAATCGTGGATGGCGGCGGCGAGCGTCACCAGCGGCAGCCCGCCGGGCGCCGACGGGTCCGGCACCGCGGGGTCGGGCGGCGCGTCCACGAGCGCGGCGGGGTCCGACAGGTCGGATGGTGTGATCATCCGCACCAATCTACCAGTCGGCGGGATGACAAATGGCCCCTCGGATCGGGACGTCGGGCATCGGCGCGGGCGGCCCTGATCCCGAGAGCATCCACCCCATGCGCGATGAGACCTCCGCCACATCGTCCCCGAATGCTGTCACCGAGCCGGCGGCTCCAGCCGCATCGTCGCTGACACTGCCCCGCCGATCGTTCCTCAAGGGCGCGGCCGTGGCCGCCGGCGCGGCCGCCGCCGCGTCGGTCGCGGCGAGCGTGCCCGCCATCGCGGGCAGCCGCCATGCCACCGCCCCGCTCCGGGCCCATCGCCTCCAATCGGGGGACATGGGCACCATGACGGCGCAGGCCGCCTCGCCGGCCGGCACCGGGGAGCCCATCCCGGCGGGCTGGACCGAGCACGACGTCGCCGCGCGCGAGAAGGTGCGCCGCTTCGTGGGCAACCTCGCCAAGCCCCTCGGCATGTCCGAGTTCATCGGCGAGCCCGAGGCGCCGCCCGAGTTCACGCTGCTGCCCTTCGGCAACCTCCCGCTGACGCCCACGCTCGACGGCGAGGTCAAGGTGTTCGACCTGACGATCGACGAGATGGACTGGCAGATCGACGCCCTGATGCCGCCGGTGAAGGCCCTGGGCTACAACAGGACCTGGCCGGGTCCGCTCATCCGCGTCACGCAGGGCGACCGGGTGCGCGCCAACTTCACCAACAACCTGCGCGAGACCACGGGCGTGCACTTCCACGGCGTGGAGTTCGACGACTGGTACATGGACGGCGTGCCGTTCCTGACCCAGCACCCGATCGTGCCGGGCGAGACCTTCAGCTACGAGTTCACGGCGCGCAACGCCGGATCGCTGATGTATCACTCGCACCATAACGCCACGGACCAGGTGGGCCGAGGCCTGCTGGGCGCGTTCATCGTGGAGCCCAAGGATCCCGCCGAGCAGTACGTCAACAAGTACGGCGTGACCCAGGAGGTCATCTTCATCCACAACGACTCGCTGGGCGGCTTCACGATCAACGGCCGCGGGTTCCCCGCGACGCAGCCGATCATCGCCAAGGTCGGCGACCGGGTGCTCATCCGCTACATGAACGAGGGCGTGATGATGCATCCCTGGCACACGCACGGGTTCAAGCAGCGCATCGTCGCCCGCGACGGCTGGCCGCTGGGCAGTGCGGAGTTCTCGTGCGACACCCTGGGCGTGAACCCGGGCGAGCGCTTCGACGCGATCGTGGAGTGCGACCGCCCCGGCGTGTGGGCGTTCCACTGTCACATCCTGCCGCACGCCGAGGGGCTCGACGGGATGTACGGCATGGTGACCGCGCTCGCCGTGCTCCCCAGATAGGTCCAGCGGCCGGTTCGTGGGATGCACCTGCCCATGACCACGAGCCAGCCAGCGCCCACCAACGGCCAGTTCCGGACGGTGATGCTGGCCACGGACCTGTCGCCATCGTCCGTGGAGGCGACCGACCGTGCCATCGAGCTCGCCGCCCGACTGGGAGCGAGGCTGCTCATCGTCAACGTCATGGACACCCGTCGCCTGGCGGGCGGCGGGTCGCACGACCGGATGGACCAGGCGCGCACCGAGCGCGAGGCGGTGCTCCTCGAGGTTGTGCGCGCCGCGCGTGCCAAGGGTGCGAACGCCGAGTTCCTGGTCTGGTCCGGTGACGCGGGCAACGCCCTGGTGGCCGCCGCGGAGGCGGAGGCGGTCGACCTGCTGGTGGTCGGCTCGCGCGGTCGGAGCGGTGCCGAGCGGATGCTGCTCGGCTCGGTCTCCGATCACCTGGTGCATCACGCGGGTTGCCCGGTGCTCGTGGTCCGCCCATCGAGGGACGACTGAGCGAGGGTTGACCGACGCGGCTCGGACCCGGGACGGGAGGGGCCGTTGGTCACATGACACGGGACCAATGGACCTATCGTTAGGCCATCGCGTCGCAGACCATCAGGATGCAGCCAGGGACCAAGGTCCTGAGCCGCACGACGGTTGCCGCCCCGAATGGGGGCTCGGGGCGGCCCCGCCGGCGTGCGGAGTCGTGACCGTCCCTGGCTTCTCCTCGGAGGCCGCCTGCTCATCCCAGGCGGCCTCAGCCGTTCCCGCGGTCAGGCAGCCTGGAAGGACGCCGCACGACCCAGCGCGGCCGCCGCCGCGCCGTTCGGCAGGTCGGGGATGCTCACTGCGGGGGTGCTCGGACGTCCCGAGGCCCGGAGCGCCGACTCCGCCTCCGCGACGCTCGCCAGGACCGCCTCGCGCATCCGATCGAGGCCGCCGTTGATGTCTCGCGCGGCAGTGCCGATCGTGGTCAACTGCATCTTCAGGCCCCGGATGCCCTCCAGCTGGTTGCGGATGGCCACGAGCGAGGCGGCCATGAGGGCGGTGTCCAGCTCCACCTCCTGGTCCCGGATGGACGCCAGCGCAAGGAGTCGTGCGAGTCGAAGAGCGGCCTCCAGCACCGAGGCGTCCGGCGCGGCGGGGTCGATCACGCAGTAGACGTCATCGCGGCGCACGTCGAAGGGAGCGATGCCCGCGGGTGCGTGCTGCGGCGTGAACACGACGAGCGCCACCGCCGCGCTGCGGTTTCGACGCGCCTCCGCGAGCTCGTCGCGCATCTGCCTCCCACTGATGGCACGGTCCTTGCACTCCACCACGATGCGCAGGTCCGCGCCTCCGGTGTGTCGCGGGTCGAGCGTGACGAGATAGTCGCCCTTGCGCGAGCGCAGCACATCCCCGGCCTCGGCGCCGGTCGCATCGAGCACGTCGCCCGAGCCTCGCGTGGCGACGCCCAGCAGGTCCCCGACGAGCGACTCGAAGTCCGCGCCCTTCGCAGCGGACCGCGCGCGCTCCGTGGCCCGGGCCGCCGCGGCCGCCTCGATCGCGGTGAGCCGGTCATTCAGGCGGCCGAACCCCTCCGCGACCTCGGTGCGGAACTGATGGAGCGGCGACCCCAGTCGGGTTGGATCGAGCAGCTGGGCGAGGCGGCTGGCGTCTCCGTCGAAGAACGTCCCCAGGAGCGTGCGCATCCGGCCGATCGCGGAGTCGCGGCGCGATTCATCGAACAGCTCGGCGACGAACCCGCGCAGTTGACCACGGTCGCCGAGAAAGCGTTCCAGGGTCCGCGGCAGCCGGCCGTCCTCGTCCGCGAAGTTCTGGCGCAACACGTCGTCCAGGGCGAGCGCGGCGCGCTCGTTGGCCATCTCCGTCTGGCGCACCATCGTCTCGAACTCGCGACGCACCACGTCCACGTCCATGGACACCCCGGCGTCCTGGAGCGCGGTCAGGCCGATGCGGAGGGCCCGTTCCAGCAGCGCCGGACGGTCCTCCGGGGGTCGCTGTGCGACGAACGCGGCCAGTGACCCGTCCGCGAGCACGAGGTCATCGATCCGGATGCGGTCTCCGTCGACGTGCACGGTTCCTTGCGTCAGGGGTTGCGGGGCGACGGGGGAGGGGGTGACAGCGCTCATGGGGTCACGATGAGGACGTCGCGTGCCACCTTGCGTGGCACGGATGCGGACCGGTCCCGAGATTCAGCAGGAGGCGCGCCAGGCGTCCAGCCGAAGGTGCTTGCGGATGGCATGGATCCCCATCGCCGTCGCTCGGTCACAGAACCGATCTCGCGCGAGGCGGTACTCCACGACGAGCACCGGCTTGCCGCGATCGAGGTAGGCCTGGTAGCGCCAGCACTCGCGGTACTGGAAGCACTCCTCGACGACGGCCAGATCCCAGGTGTCAACGAGCGCGCGCACGAGTCCGGGCCCATTCTTCTGGGCGACGGCCAGGCCCCGCGCTTGGGCGGCTCGGGCGAGCCAGCGGTCATACCGAAGCTGAGCCGCCCGAGTCAGCGGGAAGCCGGTGTCTTGGGCGTACCCGTCGATCCAGTCGTACTCCACGCCGTCGAACCCCTTGGCGGCGCAGCGGTCCAGGCGAGCCGCCATGATCGGCTTGAGCACGTCCAGCCGCCGGATGTCCAGCCAGCGCTCATCCTCCCAGCCATCGACCCGGCGGCCCTTGACCGATGCGGGGAAGCGTGCCGAATCCGGCCGGTAGGGCTCCCAGGTCCCGGCGTTCAGATAGCACAGCACGTGGGCGCCTCGCGCCTGGAGCGCCGCGATCGTGGCGCGAGACACCTCGAACAGGTCGACGTCGAACACCGTGGCATCGACGCTCCGGTCGATCGTCCCCGAGAGCTGGTACTGGAGCGTCTCCCCCGGGTCCGGGGTCCAGCGCGCGGGAGGCTCGGCGGCGCGCGCACGGCCGACCAGGAGGAGCGAGATCATCACGCCGAGCGCGAGCGCGCCGATGAGGGCCATGCGGTGCTTCACGTCACCAGCCTCGCGCAGGCCCCGGGCGCCGGTCAAGAGGACCTTCGGGTGGCGCGCAGCCGCCGACGTCTGCCGTGGCGCGACGCGGGTGGGGCGGGCGGCTCCCGCGTCCGCCCGCTCCGCCCGTGTCCGGCGGTCCGTGGCGCGCCGGTCCGGCCTCCCGTGGTGCGGGGGGTGCACCACCGGGCGGCCGGCGGCGCCGGGGACCCGGTCCGCGACCGTCCCGCCCTCCGGATGGCCCTCCCGACGCACCGATCGGAGCCTGGGTCGCCGGACGGTGCGCCCGGTGCGCCGACCGACCGCCGGCGCCTCCCCCGACCGCCCGGTGGTGCACCGGGCGGACCGGGCGCGGCTGGCGGCGGGTGGCCCGGGGCGGGCGGCGGGGCACGGGCGACGCGCGGGCGGCGGGGCACGGGCGACGCGCGAGCGGCGGGGCGGGCGGCGCGCGAGCGGCCATGTGCGGACGGTGCGGCTGGCGGGCGCCATGCGCGAGAGTGGCGATGTCCCCGGGGTGGAGCCACGCGCTACGCTGGCGGCATGGAGATCGTGCTCGCCCACGGGGCCTCCGGCAGCGCCGCGTCCATGCGCCCACATGTGGAGGGCCTGCGCGCGCGGGGTCTGGACGCCCGTGCCATCGACCTGCCGGTGCGCAGAGCGGAGACCGCCGTGGATGCCTGCGCCGCCGCCGTCGGCGCGCCGCTCGCGGACCGGGTCATCGGCGGCCACTCCTACGGCGGTCGCGTGGCGAGCCTGCTCGCGGCGCGGGCGGACCCCAGCCCGCGCGGGCTCGTGCTGCTGTCGTACCCGCTGCACCGACCCGGGTCCCCCGACCGCGAGGTGCGCACGGTCCATTGGACGGACCTGCGCTGCCCGGTGCTGTTCCTGTCGGGGGAGTCGGACCCGTTCGCGCGCATCGACCTGCTGCGGGCGGTGGTCGCGGAACGGCTCCCGGACGCGGAGCTGGTCAGCTATCCGCGATGCGGACACTCGCTGTCGCCCGTGCTTCCGGACGTGCTTGACCGCGTGGCGGCGTTCGTCCGGAGGGTGTGGACGACCTGAGCCGCGCCGATGAACGGCGCTTCAGCCGGTCGGACCGGGAACGGGTGTCACGGAGATCCGTCCGCCGACCGGCAGGACATGCACCGTCGTCTCAGGGGCCAGCTCCGCGGCAAGCCGCGCGAACGCGTGCGGTGGATCGACGCGGGTGGACGGCTTCAGCCAGCGCAGGCCCATCGGATGGAGCGTGCCCCAGTGGATGGGGATGGCGACCGTCGGGCGCAGAAGCTGGAGCGCCCTCGCCGCCCCCATCGGATCGAGGTGCTCGTGCGCCTGGGCGCGCGGTCCCCAGCCCCACACGGGCATGAGCGCCAGATCGAGCCGGGGAGCCAGCGACGCCATCCCCTCGAACAGCGCGGTGTCCCCGGGGAAGTAGGTCGTGGTGCCGGCATGGATGAGAAAGCCGATGGCGAGCTCGGTGGGCCCGATGGGCGGGGCGAAGCCGCGATGCGCCGCCTGCGTCGCCTCCAGGCGCACGGGACCCAGCTGGGTGGTGGCACCCGGTCCGAGTTCCACCACCCGTCGGAAGCCACGCGCGCGGAGGCGTGACCCCATGCCCGTCGGGACGACCAGCGGGACCCCCTGGCCGACCAGGCGGAGCGAGCCGTAGTCCAGATGGTCCCAGTGCGAGTGGGAGATGAGCACCGCGTCCACGTCCCGCCAGTGTTCCGGCGCGATGGGCGCCTCGGCGCGCACCAGCGGTCCGACCCTGCGCCGCAGGATCGGGTCGGTGAGCAGCCGCATGCCGGCCACCTCGAGGAGCACGGTCGAGTGCCCGACGTAGGTCAGGCCGACAGGCGAGGAGTCCACATCACCAGTATCGCGGCCGACCCGCGGATGTGTCGCCATCGACGTCCGGGACATCGAGCGAGGACATCGGGCGACCGCATCCGGTCGCTGCTGTCACGACCCACGGCCGGCACCGGTGACGTCTTCACGCCCGGCCCCTCCAGGACCTCGACACGCTACCGCAGCCGGATGGACGCTCGGTCCGTCTCCTCCTGCCCGCCTCGGTCGCGGGCCACCACCCGGAGGTCGATGCGTCCCGCCGGGCCCCCCTTGGCGACCTTGAACGTCGCCTTGAGCGTGTGGCTGTTCGTGCGGTCCATCCGGACGATCCGCGGCGACAGGCCGGGCTGGTCGATGTGGAGGGTGGCGCCCGCGGCCAGCGGCTCGAGGCTGCGCGCGACGATGCTGACCTTCTGGCCCCGCCGGACGATCCGGTGGTCCACGCGGAGGGTCCAGTCACCCACCTGCACCGGCAGCTCGTACCGCAGCGTGCCCAGTTCCGTGCGCGCCGAGACGACCGCGACGTAGTGACCGTCGGCGACGAAGGTGCCGTCGTCGCCCCGGCCATCCCAGCGCCAGCGGAGCGGGCCGGCCTTGAGGGACGCGCCGTCGAGGCCCGTGCGCACGACCTCATCGCCGTGCCGGATGCGGATGGTGACGGCCGCATCCGTCCGGAGTCTGCTGCCGATGCCGACGGTGGCCGCCAGCCGGTCTCCGTCGCGGGCGTGGATCCCGTCCGCGGTCAGGCGCGGCCGGGGCAGGACGGTGAGCACGACCGCCTCGGCCGTGGCGGTCTCGCCCACGTTGCCGGCACGGTCGCGCGGCGTCAGGCGGATCGCGTAGCGGCCGTCCGGGACCACGCGGCCGTCCGTCGCCCGCCCGTCCCAGAGCGTCCGACCCACCCCTCGCTCGGCGCGCTGCTGTGCGGTCCGCAGCACGACACCCGCCGCATCACGGACCTCCAGGTCGATGGTCGCGGTCTCCGAGAGAGAGCGCTGGACCAGCATCTGGTCGTCCACGCCGTCGCCGTCGGGGCTGAACACGAGCGTCTTGTCGGCGCCCGCGATGCGTCCACCATCGGTCGTCCCGATGCCCTTGATGCGCAGCGTGGGTGGGGTGGCGTCGATCGGCTGTGCCTCGCCGCGCCATGACGATGCGGTCAGGTCCAGGTCGCCGGTGATCGCCCGAAGATGGCCGTAGCGCTTGTGGGGATCAAGATGGACGCGAGCCCCCCTGGTGCGGGTGGAGTCGCGGTAGTAGTCGTCCCAGCCCACGAAACCGTCGTACCAGCCATCCGTGGCGGGCGTCTCGAAGATCTGGTCCATCGTCCGGTCGGTGGTCGCCAGCAGTTGCGGCAGGTTCATCGACTGGCGCCAGCCGAGCGCGAACACGACGCCCGCTCCCGCGTCCAGGAAGCCCGACGCGAAGTTGCTCACGCGCCTCGTCGCGAGGTCCCGGTCGAACACGGGCGGCATGTATCCCTCGCCGTTGCCGGCGGAATAGCACAGGCGGTGGAGGAGCACGACCGCGTCCGCGCCGAGGCGCACCTTGTCGCGGATGAAGTCCTCGCCGTAGTACTTCGTGGGGCCGCTCCTGCCGCACGCGCCGTCGCACGGATTGAGCCCGAACCCGTCCTTGGACTCGCCGCGGAAGGGGCCCATGGGCGAGGGCCAGCCGTTGCCGTGGCCCAGGTACACCACGAGCTTCGCGCCCTGGATGGCGCCCCTGACGCGCGCCCAGGTGGCATGCGGCGTGAAGACGCGGCGGACGTCCATGCCCTGTGCCTCAGCCTGCCGGGCGATCCGCTCACCCTCGTCCAGGTACTCCTCGGTGGAGGAGGAGGCCGGGCCGACGATGATGACGGCCTTGAGTCCTGCCGCGTCGCTTCCCGCGCGCGCGCCGGAGGCGTGCGCTGCGATCATGCCCACCGCGACGACGATCGCGACCAGCAGCAGGGCGGTCGCGGACGCTGGGGACATCCGAGCTGGAGCGTGTCCAAGCCTCGTGAACGACGCCCGCTGGGCGCCTTGCGCTCGTTCGCGCAATAGGTTGCCTCCCCCCTGCCAGAACACCACGGGTGATCCCGCGGCGACGGTGGTGCCGCTGCCGGGTTCCGACCAGGAGGTGGGGCTGAAGGGTGCGCACCCACCGGATGTCCCGCTGCGCCCCGCGCGGAGGGACGGACATGCTGGGGCATGCCTGAAGGGTGGGTGCCGGCGCGTCGAGTCGAGGTGCGGTGGGCTCCGCGGGGACGTCCACGGCGGACGTCACGGCTCCTGCTCGGTCGGCAGTCTTCGATTGGGCCTCGCTCTGCTCGGCACGGGCCGTGCCGACTGTCGGGCAGGATAGCCCGTCCGGGGCCGCCTGTCACCACCCCGCCGCATCGCCGCACCGTGTCGCCGGCGCGCAAACCGCGCTAGGCTTCGGGGTCATGATCGCCGCCGATGTCATCCGCGACGCGCCGAAGGTGCTGCTCCACGACCACCTGGACGGCGGGCTCCGCCCATCCACCGTCATCGAACTCGCCCGCGAGACCGGCTACCGCGGGTTGCCCACGCAGGACCCCGGGGAGCTTGGTGCCTGGTTCCGATCCGGCGCCGACCGCAAGAGCCTGGAGTCCTACCTGGAGGGCTTCAGTCACACCGTGGGGGTGATGCAGGCTCCCGACGCGATCGCGCGCGTGGCCGCCGAGTGCGTCGAGGACCTGGCGGCCGACGGCATCGTGTATGCCGAGGTCCGGTATGCCCCCGAGCTGTCCACCCAGGGTGGACTGTCCCTGGACGAGGTGATGGCCGCGTGGCTGCGCGGACTCGAGGCTGGGATGGCAGGTGCCGAGGCGGCCGGCCGGTCCATCACGGTGCGCGCGATCGTGACCGCGATGCGCCAGTTCGCCCGATCTGCGGAGATCGCGGAGCTCTCCGTGCGCCATCGCGACGCGGGTGTCGTGGGCTTCGACATCGCCGGTCCCGAGGCGGGGTTCCCGCCATCCCGCCACCTGGACGCCTTCCAGCTCATCCATCGCGCCAACTTCCACGTCACGATCCACGCAGGCGAGGCGTTCGGGCTGCCGTCCATCTGGGAGGCGCTCCAGTGGTGCGGCGCGGAGCGCCTGGGCCACGGCGTGCGGATCGTCGACGACATCGCGATCGAGCCCGACGGTCGAATCCGCATGGGTCGCCTGGCCCAGTACGTGCGCGACCGACGCGTGCCGCTGGAGATGTGTCCCACCTCCAACGTCCACACGGGGGCCGTCGCCACCTTCGCGGACCACCCCATCGACCTGCTGCGTCGCCTGCGGTTCCGGGTCACCCTGAACACGGACAATCGGCTCATGAGCGGCGTCACGCTGAGTGATGAGTTCGCGGCGCTCGACCGAACGTTCGGAGTCGGGCTGGACGAGATGCAGTGGCTGACCCTGAACGCGATGAAGAGCTCCTTCGCTCCGTTCGACCAGCGGCTGCGATTGATCAACGGCACCATCAAGCCGGGCTACGCCCGGCTGATGGCCGAGGAGCAGGCGAAGGGCCCCACGCTCGTCTGACCCTCAGGCCGCGAGCGACCAGGGAACCTCCGCCGGATCGTCCACGAGCTCCACCGTGGTGAGGCATGCGGCGCAGGTGAATCGGCCTCCCGAGTCCAGCAGCAGGTCCGCGTCGATGGGGGCATCCTGCTCGCACCAGGGGCAGGCGATGTGGATCATCAGGTCCATCCTCCGGTCGCCGATCGCGCGGTCGCGATCGCTGGCCTCACCATCGACGCCGTCCGTGCCAGCTCTCATGGCACAGCCCGAGGGGTCCTGTGGCCTCGGCCCTGCGAGTCTCTCAGACGGCTCCAATGTCGATCCGCCATCATCGCCCCGCCGCTTCTCGCACCGGAGATCCTGATGACCTCGCCGCCTCGCTCCGTCCATGGCTCTCACGGGCGCGCACGCCGACTCGCGGCGGGCCTGCTGCTGCTCTGCCTGGGCGCCGGCGGGGGCGTCGCGGCGACACTCGCGATGCCTGCGGCCATGGGCGCGGCCCCGTCGCCCGCGCCGACCGTGGACGACCTGCCCGCGGGCTTCGAGATCTGGGAGGAGGCCTACGCGATCGTCCGGGACCACTACGTGGACCCGGAGGCGGCGAGCGACGGGGCCCTGGTCCAGGGTGCCATCCGGGGCATGGTGGATGCCCTCGGCGATACCGGCCACACGCTGTATCTCACGAAGGAGGAGGTGACCGCGGAGCAGGATGCGCTCGATGGCACGATCGTGGGCATCGGGGTGTCGGTGGACGGGCGAAGCGGCTCCCACACCATCATCTCCGTGATCGACGGCTCACCCGCCGACCGCGCCGGCCTGCGCACCGGGGAGGCGATCGTCGCGGTCGACGGGGCGCGTGTCGATCGCGCCACCACCGATGAGCTGATCCGCCGCGTGCGCGGAGAGCCCGGCACCGCCCTTGACCTGCGGATCCGCGGTCGTGACGGACGCGTGCGCGACGTCACCCTGGTGCGCGACCACATCACGCTGCCCGCGGTGTCCTGGGCGCTCGCGCCCGGCACCCGCGTGGCGGTCATCCGTCTCGTCCAGTTCTCCTCGGGGGCCGGCCGTGACGTGGAGCGCGCCGCGCGCGGCGCGCTCGCCGCAGGGGCGCAGGCGGTCGTGCTGGACCTGCGCGGCAATCCCGGCGGTCTGCTCGACGAGGCGGTCAGGGTGGCCGGCACGTTCCTGGAGGACGGCGTGGTCTATCGCTGGCGCGACCGTCAGGGCCGGGGTGACACCCAGGAGGTGCGCGGCGATGCGACCATCCCGGACCTGCCGATGGTGGTCCTGGTGGACTACGGCTCGGCCAGCTCCGCGGAGATCGTGGCGGCTGCCCTGCGGGACAATGACCGGGCGCGCGTCGTGGGTGAGACCACGTACGGCACGGGCACGGTGCTCAACGTGTTCCCGCTGTCCGATGGTTCGGCCATCCGGCTCGGCGTCCAGCACTGGCGAACGCCCGACGATCAGGACGTGTTCCAGACCGGAGTCGAGCCCGACATCAGGGTCGCACTGCCGGTCGATGGGGTCACCGTCGAACCATCCGAGCTGGAGGACATGACCGCCGGGGAGTTCGCTCGGGCAGGCGATCGCCAGCTGCGACGCGCCATCCGGATGCTGACGGCGCCGGCGCCCCGTCGGTGAGCGACAGGCCAGCGACGGGACCGCGGCGATCGTAGGATCGACGGCGAGGCGCACGGCTCTGCCGCGGGACGCCGGTCGGAACACGCACCCGGGTCGCGACGGTCATGAAGGTCCTGCTGGTCGGAGTCGGAACGGTCGGTGAGGCGATCGCGCGCCTGAGCGCCGGTCGGCCCTGGTTGGAGCGGTTGGTGCTCGCCGACTTCGACCTCGACCGGGCCCGCCGCGTGGCGGATTCGATCGGCGACGCGCGCAGCCATCCGGTCGCACGCATCGATGCCTCCGATGCCGGCGCCGTGGAGGCCCTCGCGCGGGCGCACGGCGTGGACCTCGTGATGAACGCCGTCGATCCGCGCTTCCTGATGCCGGTGTTCCGCGGCGCCCTCGCCGCAGACGCCGACTACATGGACATGGCGGTGAGCCTCTCGCAGCCCCACCCGACCGACCCGTACTCCGTGCCCGGCCTGAAGCTGGGTGACGAGCAGCTCGCGATGGCCGCCGAGTGGGAGTCGCGGGGACGCCTCGCGCTCATCGGGCAGGGCATGGACCCGGGGCTGTCGCAGGTGTTCGCCGCGCACGCCGCCAAGCACGACTTCGACGAGATCCACGAGATCAACGTCCGAGACGGCGGCGACCTGCGCATCGAGGGCCACGGGTTCGCGACCGTGTTCTCCATCTGGACGACCATCGAGGAGTGCCTCAACCCGCCCATCGTGTGGGAGCGCGATCGCGGCTTCTTCACCCTGCCGCCGTTCTCCGAGCCGGAGCGCTTCGTCTTTCCCGAGGGCGTGGGGCCCGTGGAGTGCGTCCACGTGGAGCACGAGGAGGTGACGCTCCTGCCGCGCGTCCTCGATGCCCGCCGGGTGACCTTCAAGTACGCCCTGGGGGACGCATTCATCAACGTCCTGCGGGTGCTCCACGCGATCGGCCTGGATCGCAACGACCCCATCAGCGTGCGCGGCCAGCAGGTCCGACCCCGGGACGTGGTCACCGCGCTCGTGCCCGATCCGGCCACGCTCGGTGGGCACATGTTCGGCCGGGCGATCGTGGGCACCCACGTCACCGGCATCAGGGACGGCCGACCCCGGGAGATCTACCACTACCAGATGTGCGATGCACAGGACACGCTGCGCCGTCACGGGCTCCAGCCGGTCGCATGGCAGACCGGCTTCAACCCGGTCGTCGCCATGGAGCTGCTGGCGGAGGGCGTCTGGACCGGCTCGGGCGTGCTGTCGGCGGAGGCGTTCGACCCCGACCCGTACCTCGCGATCCTGGATCGGGACGGCATCCACCATGCGACGATGGAGATCGAGCCCGGGCACGCCGTCGCCTGACCCCGCGCCACGCCTGATCCCCGGACCGCACCAGACCACCCGGTACCGGTCGGAAGGGGACCATCGGGGGAGTGGCGGCGTCGTCTCGACGGGGCATCGTCTGAGCCCTACGAACCATCGCCGCCGCGGGTGATCCGGAGTGGCGGTCCGGCGGCCGTCCAGCCGTGGGCGGCGCGCCGGGGGAAGGGACTCGCCGTGCTCCACCGCCTCCGCTCCCACCTGTCGCATGGCCGTCGGCGTCGGCTCGTGCCGCTGCTGCTGGCGCTGGCCGTCGTGGCGCCGCTGGCGCCTGGACTGGCACTGGGCGCCCGGCCCGACAAGGCGCCCGACCGCCTCGGCGAGTTCCTGTGGGCCCTGGCGGGCCGCGAGTCGGGCTGGGACTACACCACGCGAAACCTGACGTCGGGGGCCTATGGTCGGTACCAGATCATGCCCGTGAACTGGCCCCACTGGGCCGACCGATACCTGGGTGATCGATGGGCCGACCCCACGCCGCGGAACCAGGAGCTCGTGGCGCGCGGCAAGGTCTCCGGTCTCCATGCGTGGCTCGGTTCGTGGCGGCGCGTCGCGTACTGGTGGCTGAGCGGCCTGACCGAGACCGACGAGCGGCGCTGGTCGGCGGTCGCGCGCGACTACGTGGACGACATCATGGCGCTCATGCGGCGCGCCCCCGAGGGCGGCGACCCCATCCCGCCCGGTCCGAGTGCCGACGCGCCCCTCGCGGACAGGGGAGACTGGCGGATCGCGGTGGGTGGGACGCCGCTGCGGTCCAGGGCGGGCGGTGGCGCGCGCGTCGCCACGGTCGGTGACGGCGGCGTGGTCTTCGTCCAGGCCGCGCGCACGAGCCGACGCGGCGTGCTGTGGCTGAAGGTGTCCACGAAGCGCGGCACCATCGGCTGGATGAGCATCCGCCGGTCCGCGCCCTGGGACCGCCCCGACCACCCCGACCGATGGCCCCGCGACGGGAGGGTGACACGTCCCGGGCCGAAGCCACAGCCCGACGACGCCCGCCGGCGCGCCCGACCGCGGCCCCGCTGACGCGCAACCGGCGCCCGGCGGCGCTCAGGCGTCCGACAGGCCCACGTCCAGGATCCGATAGTGGAGCGTCCTCGCGGGCGTGATCACCTCCACCGCCTCGCCCGCCCGATGACCCATGAGCGCGCGTCCCACGGGTGACGCGTTGGAGATCCGGCCGCGCGCGGGGTCTGCCTCGGTGGAGCCGACGATGTGGAGCAGCGTCTCCTCGCCGTCCGCCAGGACGCGCACCGAGGACCCCAGGATGACCTCGCCGGTGTGGTCGCCATCGATGACCTGCGCATGCTTGAGCATCTGCTCCAGCGCCTGGATCCGACCCTCCAGGAACGACTGCTCGTTGCGTGCCGCCTGGTAGTCGGCGTTCTCGCGCAGGTCCCCCAGCTCGCGGGCGAGCTTGACGCGCAGGATCACCTCCGGCCGCTGGACCGTCACGAGGTCGTCCAGCTCGCGCCGCAGCGCATCATGGCCCGCCTGCGTGACGTGCGTCGGCGGCGGCAGCGGCTTCGCGAGCGGAGCCGCGGCCGGCCGTGTCGTGGAGCGGGTCGGGGAGGACGCGGGCCGGCCCGCATCGCGGGTGCGCGTGGCGGCGGACCGTGCGGCGGACCCGGAGGCGCGCGCGGGGCGCGTCGCCGAGGTGGCGCCGGTGGCGCCCGTGGCGCGCGCGGGTGCCTCGTTGTCCAGCAGCGTGCCCGCCAGGCCCGTCGGGCGCCTCTCTCCGGTGGCGGACTCCAGGTTGGCCCATGGCAGGACCACCGCGTGGACGCGCAGCGCCGCCCGCTCCTCGGGCGTCACGGATTCCGCGACGGCGGCCGCCACGGCGTCCTCGTACTCCTCGGGCGCATCGGTCTCCGCCCACCAGATGCGCAGCTCGGCGAGGTTCTTGAGGACCTTGAGCCAGTGTCCGCCGCTGTGTGGTCGACGGTCCCCCAGGGCGGTGCCATGGAGCGCCGCGACCCGCGCACCGAGCGACTTCTGGGTGCGGCCCACGTACAGCACGTGCTGTCCGGGCAGCCAGAACGAGCGCAGCCGATCGGCCACGGCGGCGGCTTCGGGACGGCCCCCGTCCAGGCTGAATCCCGGCACGCGATCGAGCCATGCCCGGATGGCGCCGATGTCGAGCTGGGGCAGCGCCTCGGCGACGGGTGACTCGACCAGGAAGATGCCGGGTGCCCGGCTGCGCACCGGCTGGCCCCAGCGGACGGGACCGTCGGTCATCAGGTCAAGCGTGCGCAGCACGGCGGGGGCGGTGAGGGAACGGACGGGCATGCTGATAGCGTGACACACGCGGCGCGAGGCGACTGGGCTAGACTCCTGCGGCGCTCGCTGGCCACCCGGGGCAGGCTCGTCGAGCACGGAGGAGACCGGGGGATCCATGACTCGAACCGAGGCGTCCCGCGATGCGCGGGACGTGCTGACCCAGGCGGAGGCGGCCGACCGCTCGCGGCGCGTCTCCGACGTGTCCTATGACCTGACGCTCCAGCTTCGGGCGGGTGACGACAGCTACGACGGGCGCGCCGTGGTCCGGTTCTCGCTCACCGACCGGAGCGGACCGCTGTTCCTGGACTTCACCGGCGAGGTCGCCGCGCTGACCATCAATGGGCGTCCCGCGACCGCGGACCAGCACGACCACCGCGTGTGGCTCCGTGCCGACGAGCTGGCCCAGCGGATGGTCCTGGAGGTGACGTATCGCAACCGGTACGACCACTCGGGATCGGGATTCCATCGGTTCCTGGACCCGGAGGACGGCGCGGAGTACGTGCACAGCGACTTCGAGCCGTTCTCGGCCCACCGCCTGTTCCCCTGCTTCGACCAGCCGGACCTCAAGGCGACCTACGCGCTCACGGTGACCGCGCCCGCAGACTGGGAGGTGGTCAGCGCGACCCACGCCGCCCGGACCGAGCCGGTCGAGGACGGCAGGCACCGTCACACGTTCCCGACGACCGCCCGCTTCAGCACGTACCTGCTCGCGGTCGTGTGCGGTCCGTACGCCGTGGCGCGCTCCATCCACGACGGCATCCCCATGGGCATCTTCGCGCGGCGCTCCATGGCCGCCATCCTGGAGCGGGAGGCGGATGAGCTGTTCCGGGTGACCCGGCAGGGTCTCGACCTGTATCGGACCCTGTTCGGCCAGGCCTACCCCTTCGACAAGTACGACCAGCTGTTCGTGCCCGAGTTCAACGCGGGCGCCATGGAGAACGTGGCCGCGGTCACGTTCCACGACAGCTTCCTGTTCCGCGATCCACCCACCGAGACGCAGCGCCTCGAGCGGGCGGAGGTCGTCCTGCACGAGCTGGCCCACATGTGGTT
The DNA here is from genome assembly GCA_034436555.1 of Chloroflexota bacterium. Taxonomy (GTDB): domain Bacteria; phylum Chloroflexota; class Limnocylindria; order Limnocylindrales; family CSP1-4; genus JAFMJV01. The sequence continues at coordinate 132,704 of DAOTUU010000039.1, forward strand.
CGGCAACCTCGTGACGCTGCGCTGGTGGAACGACCTGTGGCTCAACGAGAGCTTCGCGACCTGGGCGTCCTTCCACGCCCTGGAGCGGGCCACCCGGTTCACGGACGCGTGGACCCGGTTCAACGGCGTGATGAAGCCCGCCGCGTACCGGGATGACCAGCGCGTCACCTCGCATCCCATCGCGATGCCCGTCCCGGACACCGACGCGGCGCAGACGAACTTCGACGCGATCGTCTACGAGAAGGGCGCATCGGTGCTGCGGCAGCTGATGGCCACCATCGGCGAGGACGCCTTCGCCGACGGGCTCGAGACGTACTTCGGGCGTCACGCCTGGGGGAACGCCACGCTCGCTGACTTCCTGGGCTCCCTCGGTCAGGCCGCCGGCCGGTCGCTGGACGCCTGGGCCGACGGCTGGATCCGGACCAAGGGCACCGATGTCGTGGAGGCGACCTGGCGCGAGGTGGACGGCCGGATCGCGGACCTCTCCATCGCCATCAGCCCGTCAGATGCGGCGGCCCCCCCGCGCTCGCATGCGATGACCGTGGGGCTGGTGGCGGGGAGCGCGCCCCAGCTGCACATCACCTCGATCCCCGTCCTGGCCGAGGGTCCGCACACCGCCGTTCCGGAGGCGCAGGGGCATCCCGCACCGGTGCTCGTGATGCCCAACCACGGCGATCTCGACTACGCGCGGGTCCTGCTGGACGACCGCTCGGTGCGGTTCGCGCTCGCATCCACGGCGGACGTCACCGATTCGAGCCTGCGCCAGCTGCTCTGGAGCACGCTGTGGGACATGGTCCGGGAATCGCGGCTCGCATCGACGGCGCACCTCGAGGCGGTGATCCGGATGCTGCCGCGCGAGCGGGATGCGGAGATCGCGGATTCCGTGCTGGAGCATGCGGTGGGCAGCCTCGCGGCGTACCTGCCGGAGGAACGGCGGGCGCATCAGGCCGCCGCGTTCATCGACCGGGCCGTGACGGTCGTCCTGGACGCCACCGCCCCGGACATCGCGCGCACCTGGCTTCGCGCGGCGGCCGCCGCGTCCGGCGACGCCATCGGCACCGCCGCGCTGGACCGCCTCATCGACCTCGTGGACCGCGCCCCGGAGGGCGTGCCGGTCGACCAGGATCTGCGCTGGAGCGTGGCCATCACCGCGAGCGCCGCGGGCCGGGCCGACGCCGGCGCGCGGGTGGACGAGGAGGCATCGCGCGACCGCTCCGATCGAGGCGTCCGCGCGCGCATCACCGCGGAGGTCGCCCGGCCGGAGCGGGCGGCCAAGGCCGCGGCCTGGGAACGCATCAACGGCGCCGGCTACGGGTCATTCCAGCTGACCCGCGCCGCCATGCGCGGCTTCCAGTGGCCCAGCCAGCGGGACCTGCTGCTGCCGTTCCGCGACGGGTTCTTCGCCACGGTCCGACCCACGTTCGCACGCCGGGAATACCCCTTCGCGCGAGCCTGGATGCGCTTCCTGTTCCCGGGTCTGTGGGCGGAGGCGGATGTCGTGGCACGGGCTCAGGCCCTGCTGGGTCAGCTCGACCCCGCCGAGGCGGTGGCCGCCCGATCGCTGAGCGAGACCATCGACGACCAGCAGCGCATGATCCGCGTCCGCGCCCGCGCTCTCCAGCCCGGCTGAACCCGCTCGCTCGGCGGCTGCGGGCGAGGGGTCGCCGTGGCGCCCCGCCCGGCCGGCAGGGGTCGCCTCAGCGCGGGCGCCCGCCCGAGGGCCGTCCCCGTCCGCCGCCCCGCGATCCACCCGAGCGACCGGTCCGGGGAGCCGCGGTCGCGCGCGGATCCAGCTCGAAGCCGCGCACCTGGCGCACCGGCAGGTCGCGCTTCAGGAGCTTGTTCACGGACATCAGCTGCTCCTCCTCGTCGAGCGAGACGAGCGAGATGGCATGGCCCTCCATGCCCGCGCGGCCGGTCCGCCCGATGCGATGGACGTAGTCCTGGGCGTGGTACGGCAGCTCGAAGTTGACCACCTGCGGCAGCCCCTCGATGTCCAGGCCGCGCGCGGCCACGTCGGTCGCCACGAGCACCCGCACCTCGCCGCTCTTGAACATCTCCAGCGCCCGCTCCCGCTCGCTCTGGGTGCGGTCGCCATGGATGGCGGTCGCCTCCACACCGTCCCGGTCGAGCCAGCCCGCCAGACGGGCCGCCATGTGCTTGGTGCGCGTGAACACGAGCACCTGGCGCAGGTCCCGCTTGCGCACGAGGTGGGCCAGCAGGTCCCGCTTGCGGTCGGCATCCACGAGGTAGACCACCTGGTCCACGGATTCGGCCGCGGACACCCTGGGCGCCACATCCACCTCGTCCGGATTCCGCAGGATGGTGTTGGCGAGCGACTTCACCTCGGGTGCCAGCGTCGCCGAGAACAGCAGGTTCTGGCGCTCCCGGGGCAGCATCGCGATGATCTTCCGGATGTCCTCGATGAAGCCCATGTCCAGCATCCGGTCGGCCTCGTCGAGGACCAGCACCTCGACGTTGGTGAGGTTCACCAGCCTGCTGCCCGCATGGTCCAGGAGTCGGCCAGGGGTGGCCACGAGGATCTCGATGCCGCCCAGCAGCGCCTTCTCCTGGGGGCCCATCGGGACGCCGCCATAGACCACGAGGCAGCGCAGCGGCAGGTGGCGGCCATACGCCCGGAACGAAGCTTCCACCTGGACGGCCAGTTCCCGCGTGGGCGTGACGATGAGCGCCCGCACCGGGTGACGCGCGGGCGAGAACGACGCGTTGGCGTGCTGCTTGAGGCGGTGCAGGATGGGCAGCGCGAAGGCCGCCGTCTTACCCGTGCCGGTCTGGGCGCGCGCGATGAGGTCGCGGCCCGAGAGGGCGATCGGGATCGCCTGCTGCTGCACCGGCGTGGGGATGGTGTAGCCCTCCTCGCGCACGGCGCGCAGGAGTTCGGGGGCAAGGCCCAGGTCGTCGAAGGACATCGGTTGGCTGGCTTCTCGCGGTCGTGACGATCCACTCGCTGCTCGGTCCAGGATCGTCGGGATGCTGGGCACGCCGTGGGCGCGACGCCGGCCGAGAGGCGTCAACGAATCATCCGTTGGCGGTGAGTCTACGCCGGTCCGTCGGCGTCGGTGGGGACCGGCCTGAGCCGGAACGCCGGACCGCCGCCCAGGCCCTCCGCGGGCGTGCCGTAGCGCAGGATGAGCGCCGTCACCGCGCGTGATGCGGCGGCCCCATCGAGCGGCTCCGCGACGCATGCCCGGTCGAGGTCGGCGTACGCGATGCGACAGCTCGGATCGGCCTGGAGGTTGCGCGCCCAGTCGGTGTCGGGGCTGTTCGCCGCCACGAGCAGCGAACCGTCCGGCTCGGGCACGAACCCGATCGCCGCCACGCGGACGCGCCCGCTCCGGCGACCGCGCGTCGCAACCAGCAGGACGCGGCCGCCTGCCGCCAGCTCCGCGCCCACCGCGTCGTCGGTCGCCGCCACGAGGTCGTCGGGCAGCGTCACCGGGTCGTCGGGCCGTGTCACCGGGTCGTCGGGCCGTGTCACCGGGTCGTCGGATCCGACGGCGGCCCACCCTGCATCGCCTCCTCGAGCGCGGCCAGCGCCGCCTCGCGCCCGATGGGCAGGCGGTGGCTGCGGACGATCGGTGCCTCCGTGTCGAGCCTGCGGACCATGGCGTCATGGTCGGCCGCCGCCTGCGTCACCTGGCGACGGAGTCCGGCGCGCAGCGGAGGGGGCGTCCGGTGGGCGCGCGCGAGCAGGCGGTCGTATGCCTCGCGCAGTCGGCGCACCTCCTTGTCGGTCTCGATCCAGGGCGGTGCCACGCCGGCATTGCGCAGCAGGTGGAAGGCGAGGCCCATGTCGCCGGCGTAGGGGTTCTCGTCCACCGTGATGGGTCGGCCGTGCCCGGGCAGGTCGTCGAACTCGCCTCGCTCCTGGGCCTCGCGGATGAGTCGTTCGGTCACCGACTCCCAGGTGGGTCCGAAGGACCGGACGCCATCCGCATCCCGGCGGACCACGGGTCCGCGGTCGCGCTCAAGGGCGGGACGACGTCCGGCGGAGCGATCGGCGCTCATGGGGCCGGGATGCCACGCATGTGGCGTCCCTCCGACCGGCGGATCAGTGGGCGGACGCGAGGCCGGATCCGCGCATCGCGCGGCGGCGGTAGCCGCAGATGGGACACACCGCCACATCTCGCACGGGGTCGACCTCCATGAATGTGGCGCAGCCGTTCGTGTTGCACAGCAGCCGGAGGGCGTGGCTCCGGCGCAGACGGCGCTGCGCGATGGCGCGCTGGCTGAGGCTCGCGGGGGAGCCGGGTGATCGGGACAGCATGGGACCTGTTCGCTTCCTGGGCCGCGTCGCGCGATCTCGCGTGGCGACCCGTACATGGTCCGGGCTCGACCCCGCGCGACTCCGCGCGGAGGAACACCGGTGTTTGATCGAGGCGGCGCCGGCGCGGGAGCGGAGGTTCTGATGCTCTGACCTGCGCGGCGCGATCGCCTGTTGCAGCAGTGTACGCCATCTCGCGCGATCGGGTTCTGGGCCCTGGGTCCCGGTCCCGGTGGAGACCGGTCCTAGCGCCGGCCCAGGCGACTGGCGGCCTCGAACGCGACGAGCGAGATGACCAGGCCCACGGTGAGGGTCACGGCCCGACCCAGCATGCCCCGCCGACCCGCCGGCGGGACGACCGCGATGCGCGCGGGTCCGGCCAGCGTCGGCGGCGCCGATGGAGCACCCGGAGCGACCGGATCGGGCTTCGCCTGGGCGGACCGCGCTGACAGGATGGGTGTGGTCGGATCGGCAGGCCCGGCGGCCGGCGGCACGATGGCCGGCACGACCCGCACCGGGATGGTCGTGCCGGTGGGCACGGACGCGGCGGCCGGAGTGCGCGCGACCGCGGCTTCCGTCACGATCGGGATCGCCACGAGCGGCCGTCTCCCGGCCGTCTCCCGGATGGCGTCGGAGGGCGGATCCATCACCCGACGCGATGCGCTCCGGGGCCGGAACCAGTCATCAGGCACCTGCTGGGTGCCCACGATGACGCCCGCGAACGCGGACAGCGGCTCCGTCCACGGCGCGCGCACGAGATGACGACCGCGGATGGGTGCCCCCACGACCGGGATGGCCACGGGCACCGCTCGCACGGCGGGCGAGTCCGGAGCGGTGGCCGTCGCGGTCGCGGAGAACGCGGTCTCCCACGGTGCGCGCGAGGTCATCATCGTGGTGACGGACACCGGTGCGTCTCCTCCCGGCGCATCCCCGACATCTGGTGGGGTGCGGTGTGGTGAGGGTACGACATCCGGCCGGGTGTGGACAAGATGCACCACCCAGATGCCGTCCGCCGATGCGACGACGCGGCCGGCACCGCGGCCGGATCCAGGACCCCTTCGGCTAGGATGGCCCTCGATCGATCATCGCGATGAGGCATCCGTGCAACTGACGACCCGCCCGCCCACGCCCGTCCTCCGCGCGCGCGTGGACCGCTCACGTGACCGAGAGGTGACCGTCGCCGGACTCGCCCTGGCCGCCGTCTACCTCCTCGTCGCGATCCTCGCGGTCATCGTCGGCGGAGGCGATCCGTGGCTGCCGCTCCATCTCGCGCTCGCGGGGGGCGCGTCGGTCGCGATCGGGGCGGTCCTGCCGTTCTTCGCCGCTTCCCTGGTGGCGGTGGCGCCGGCGACCACCGGCCCTCGGGTCGCGGCCATCGGGTTGATCGCCGGGGGTGCGGCGGGCGTCACGCTCGGCTGGCGGCTGGGCAACCTGGGACTCTCGGCGCTCGGCGGGCTGGCCTATCTGGCGGGGATGGTCGTGCTGCTGGGCATCACCCTCGGATTGCTGCGGCGCTCGCTGGGCGCGTCGCGGCGGATCTTCGCGATGCTGTACGGCGCAGCCATCGGCTGCGTGCTGGCGGGAGCCGCGCTGTCCACCTCGATGCTGGCAGGGGTGCCCGCGGTGCTCGCCTCCTGGATGACGCTCCGGGTGTCGCACGCGTGGCTCAACCTGTTCGGGTTCGTGGGCCTCGTGATCGCCGCCACGCTCATCCATTTCTACCCCACGGTGGTGGGTGCGCGGATCGGCCAGGGGCGTGTGTTCGTGATCGGCATCGTGGCGCTCGCGGCGGGCCCCCCAGTCGTCGCCCTGGGATTCGCGCTGGGCGCGTGGCTGCCGATCGCGGTGGGCGGCGTGCTCACGATCGGCGGTTGCGTCGTGCTTGCGGGCTACGCGGTGGATGTGCTGCGGCGCCGAGCACGCTGGACCACCGATGCCGACTGGCACCGCTTCGCGATCGGTTCGCTGACGGCGGCGATCGTCTGGCTCGTCGGTGCGGAGATCGGCGCTGCGATCGCCGCGATGGTCCACGGTCCCGGTGGCTCCGGCTGGATCGGCGGTGTCGTCGCGCTGCCCCTCGTGGTGGGCGCCGTCATCCAGGGCATCATCGGCTCGTGGACGCACCTCGTGCCCGCGATCGGACCGGGTGGCCCCGCGCAGCACGCGGCGCAGCGGCGCATCCTCGGCCGCCACGCCCTGCTGCGCCTGGGCCTGTTCCAGGTCGGGGTGGCCGTGCTTCTCGTCGCGGCCCTCGGACACCTCGACGGGCCCATCGAGACGCTTGGCCTCGCACTCGTCGTCCTGCCCACGGCGCTCTCCCTGGGTCTGCTCGCGCTTGCCCTGCGGGGTCGGTATGGGACGCCTGGGAGTCCCTGAGCGAGGGTGGGTGCGGCACTCCTGACAGACGTGTGGGTCTGTTGGACGGATCGCCCGCCCCGCCCCCGCCGCCGCTCGCGCGCAGCCACGCCCACCCGCCGCCAGCCGCGCCCGCCGCGCCCCGGGGCCACCCGGGCGGCTGGGCCAGCACCCGATGGCCGGACCGGGCCACACCGGCACCCGCGGGCGGGCGGACGGCGCACCCGATCGAGGCCCGGGAGGGCCTTGACTCTCGTCACGCATGGGCGTAGAGTCCTTGCCAAGAGGTGATGCGAGCCATGCAGATCCAGCACCGTCAGCAAGGACCGAAGACCGGTCAGAGCGACCCGGGCCTCGTGGGGTCCGTGGCGCTGCTGAGCACGACGGATGCGTCCTGCGGCACGAGCAACCTCGCCACCCGTCCCCGAGCGGGGAACTACAGCTCAGATACCAGAGCGGGCTGAGCAGGGCGCCTGGGCCCGCGAGGCGCGGAGGCCGCGCCCGACCCGGACGCCCCGTCTGATCGAGTTGACGAATCGACCCACGCTTGGCCGCGTGGGTCGTTCGATTCCGGGCACTCGACCGATCCGGAGACCGTCCGGGTGGGGTGCGTTCAGACGAGGTCCGGGCGGCCCTCGCGTCGCGGCGGATGGAAGCTCACCACGACCCGCCTCGGGCTGCCGGCCGGGTCGCGGGTGGTGAGGTCGAACTGGCCCGGAAACGCCACGCGCAGCGCGGTGCGCAGGTCCGCGAGCGTCCGCTCGAACAGCGCGGCGTCGGCGACGCCGCGCGCGTAGGTCGCCAGTTCCTCCCGATCTCGGAAGCGCGCCAGCACGTGGATCGCCTCGAACCCGTCGGCGTCCCAGGCGATGCGGACGGACCCGTCCGGTTCGATGAGCATCCGCGCATGGTACGGGAGCAGGCCTATGCTCGGTCGATGATCACCTTCACCGCCGACATCGCCGCGCGGCTCGACCGTGCCATCGTCGTCTGGCTGACCACGGTCTCCACCCACGGTCAGCCGCAGTCCTCGCCCGTGTGGTTCCTGCGCGACGGAGACCGCCTGGTGGTCTACTCGCTGGCCGACGCGCCACGGGTGCGCAACGTCCGGGCCAACCCCCGGGTGGCGCTCAACCTGAACTGCACGGACGATGGCAGCCAGGTGCTCACGATGGAGGGCCGGGCGGTGCTTGAGGCGGGCCCACCATCCACCGATCTGCCTGCCTATCAGTCGAGGTACCGGGCGCTCATCGCGAGCAACGGTTGGACTCCCGAGCGCTTCGCACGGGACTACCCGCAGCGCATCGTCATCACCCCCACCGCCATCCGCGCCTGGTGACTGGCCGCCGACCCCAAACGTAACCTGTCACAGGCTGTCATGGATTACCGCCAGTATCGGAGCATCGATCCCAGGCGCGCCCGTCCCCCTGGGGCGGGCCAACTCAGGAGGCATCGGATGCTCATCCACGAGCTGTCCAGCGCGATCCAGCGTGATCGCGAACGGACGGTGCGGCAGGCCCTGGTGGCCCATCGGCGCCTGGCGGAGACGGATCGTCCTCCCGGCCGCGCCTTCCGCATCGCCGCCAGGCTTCGCGCTTCGTTCCGCGTGGGCGTGCCGCAGGCGTGCGACGGTCGGAGGGGTGTCTCCATCGAGCGCTGAGCCCGTTCGGCCCCGCCCTCAGGCCGCCGGGGCCGGGCCCGCAGTCGCGCCGTGGCGTCGAAGCACGCGTCTTGCCGCGTCGACCACCCCGTCGCGCAGATCGGCGGGTTCCAGGACCTCCATCACGTCGCCCAGCGACAGCAGGCGATGTGCCGCCTCCCGCGGCCAGTCCAGATGGACGCGCACGTGCAGCCAGCCGTCCGGATCGTCCGTGGCCAGGTGACGGGCGGTGTGCCATGCAGCTTCCCCGATCGCATCCCGCACATCGTCCAGGCGGTGCGGATCCACGCGCAGCAGCACCTCCAGGCGGGGGACGCTCGCCTCGTACGCGGCGGTCGATTCCGACCAGAAGGCAGCAAGGTCGAACGTCGCAGGCCGCTCGAACCGCGCCTCCGTGCGCGTGACGCCGCGCACGCGTGACACCCGGTACGTGCGCGTCTGGCCATCGGTCGCGGCCACCAGATACCACACGCCGCCCTTGAGCACGAGCCCCAGCGGCGCTGCCAGCCGCTCCACGGTCCGATCGCCGCGGTCGTAGCGCAGCGCCACCTCGTGATCGTCCCAGACCGCGGCCGCCAGCTCCGCCAGGCACGGCACCGCCTCAGCCGACTGGAACCAGCCGGGCGCATCCAGATGGAACCGCTGGGACAGGCGCGCCGCCCGTGAGCGCAGCTCCGGGGGGAGGGCGGCGAGCACCTTCAGCCGTGCCGCGGCGACCACGGTGCCCAGGCCCAGCTCGGCGGCGGGACCCGGCAGGCCCGACAGGAACAGCGATTCCGCCTCCGACTGGGTGAGTCCCGTGAGGCGAGTGCGATAGCCGTCCACGAGGCGGATGCCGCCCAGCGGCCCGCGGTCCGCGTAGATGGGCACCCCGCTCTCGGAGAGGGCATCCACGTCCCGGTAGATCGTGCGGACCGAGACCTCCAGCTCATCCGCGAGCTGCGCCGCGGTCATCCCGCCGCGCGCCTGGAGCAGCAGCAGCAGCGACACGAGTCGGGACGCACGCACCTGCGCATCCTAGCGCATCCCTGACCTGATCTGTCAGGTACCGGTGCCACCATCGATGACTCCCGGTCGTGTCCGCTCGACGAGCGCCGCGAACAGGTGATCGAGCGTGGTCGCCGGGTCTGCCGTCATGCCCGTGTGGACCTCGGCGGGCTGCACGACGGTCGAGGCGGGCGACACCAGCCAGTGGAACCGCTCCGGCTGGCTGAGCGCCGCGAGCGGGCCGGCCGTCGGGTCACCCGCGCACAGCCGCGGCACCAGGTCGAGGTGGCGGCGCACGATCTCCGGGTCGCAGCCAGGCGCGAACCGATCGAGCAGCGCCTCGTCCAGCCGGACCCGCGCAGCCAGGAACCGCCTGGGTCGACAGAACAGGATGACGCCCGCGTTGAACCCCTCGCCGCGCTCCACCCTGGGGACCACGCGCACGATGGCGTACTGGAACGGCGCGCGCTGTGCCTGACGCTCCGTCGAGGCCGCGATGGGGTCAGGCCGCCTGGCGGGCACGCTCCGCCTCCTCGACGAACGGCCTGGGTGGCGCGAGGCGCGCCCCGAGGTAGTCCAGGTACCTGGTGCGCGGCTCGCTCAGCCACGCGTCCGGCACGCTCGCGAGGACGTCCTCCAGGAACGCCAGGTCCAGCAGCGCGGCCAGCCGGGCATCCGCTTCCGGGATCGAGGAGGCGACCGGCAGCAGGATGTGCTGTGCCGCCTGCGGAAAGCCGCGCCGCGCATGCGCCGCGGGCTCGCGCCAGGTGTGCTGGACGTACAGCGCGGCTCCATGATCGATGAGCCACGGCTCTCGGTGCCACACGAGCAGGTTGGGGTTCCTGGGGGTGCGGTCGATGTTGGTCACGAGCGCATCGAACCAGACGATGTCGGCGGCCAGCTCCGGGGACGCCCATGGATCCACGTGGAGCCGATAGGGCAGCGATCCCGGCAGGTAGTCGAGCCCCGCGTTCAGGCCCGCGCTCCGCTCCAGCAGCTCCCGGATCTCCGGGTCGGGCTCCGCCGCGGCGAGCGCGACATCCATGTCGACGATCACGAGCTCCGGGACGGGCAGCCCCAGCCTCCGGCCGATCTCACCGGCGACCACCTCCGCGACGAGTGCCTTGGGACCCTGTCCCGCGCCGCGGAACTTCACGACGTACATCCCGTCGTCGTCCGCCTCCATGATGGCGGGCAGCGACCCACCCTCCTTGAGGGGCGTCACGTAGCGGGTGGCGGTGACGGTCCGGATCACGGTCCGGAGTCTACGCGATCAGGGGCCCCAGTCGGGATCGAGGCCGTTCGCCGCCAGGAGCAGCTCCTGTCCCGTGGCCAGATGGTGGAGGCGCAGCTCCATCGTCGTCGCCTGGTCCAGGGGCACCGGGCTGTGGGAGTAGGCGACCCACTGGCCGTCCGGCGACACCGACGGCCACATCGCGAAGCCAGCCGGGTCGCTCGTCAGTCGGGTCAGCGAGCCGGTCCCCAGGTCCGCGCGGAACAGGCCGGCCGACTCCAGCAGCGCCGAGCTGTCCGAGGCGACGAAGCCCCGGCCATCCGGCAGCCAGTCGAGACCGTGGGCCAGGGTGACCGCGACCACGGGGTCGCCCACGCGCGCTCCATCGATGCGCGCCACGTCGATGGTCGAGGGGTCCTGGTCGAATCGCTGGTACAGGACGCGGTCGTCGACGGGTGACAGCGCGGGTGACGTGGCGGAGATCGTGCCGTTGACAGCCGGGTCGAGCAGCGGCTTGCCGATGTCCAGTCGGCCCGCGGACGCCGCGATCTGCCACAGCGATCCCTGGCCCTGCTGGTAGGCGAGACGGGTGCCGTCGTGACTCCAGGACGCCGTCAGGGCGCCCCACGTGTCGAACGCGTCACCGGCACCGACGGTGAGGACGCCGGCATCGACCGTCGCGTCGGGCGTCACGTCCGCGTACACCCCCGGGTCGAACCAGCTGGAATCGCCGGATCGGACGACCACGAACTGGGGGGTGTCCGAACCGAGGTCGTGGAGCGTCAGCTCGAAGGTGGACTGGAACCCCGGCTGGATGATCGCCGCGACCGCGGCATCGAGTCCCTGGGCGTGGATCGTGAACTCCGCCACGTCGCTGAGCTGGTTCGCGATGGTGAGCCGGACGCTCCCCGTGGGCAGGTCCGCCTGCGCCGCGCACGCCGGGCCGTTCGTCAGCCGTGACAGGTCCGTCCCGTCGGGCGCCATGAGGTAGAGGTCCGACACCCAGATCGAGCAGGCCTCCTCGTGCCCGCTGGCGAACGCGATGCGCTCGCCGTCCGGCCGCCACGCCACCGCCTGGATGCCGGATGTGGCATCGGGGGGCAGCCCGAACACCACCCGGTCGTCGGAGCCGTCGGCTGTCGTGACATGGATTCGCATGCGGTCCTCGACGTACGCGATGCGGCCGGTCGGGGGATCGACGGCCGGCTCGCCTGCGATCGCGGGACCGACACCGATCACGACCAGCAGCGTGGCCAGGACGGACAGCGGGGTACCGGCGACCGATGGCCGGCGGGGTGCGGCGCTCATCGACGCAGGATACGCCGGGCCTCGACCGGATCCACCGGACCGCACCGAAGCGGTCGTCATGCCTCGGCACGGGACCATCGTCCGCGACGCATGGGTCCACGGGTTCCTGTCATCCGGGGCGCCCGGCGGGAACCCTTGCCCCTGCGTGTGTCCGAGGCACGCGATCCGATCCGGTGAGGGAGATGCCCACGTCCGCCATGATCCCGCCTGTCCGTCGTGCCGCAGCCGGTGCGTCGCTCGTCGTCCTGCTGGTCCTAGTCACCGTCGCGTCCGTCGGCGCGTGGTCTCCGGCGGGCAGCCGCGCGGCGGACGATCGCGGGCGTCAGAGATGGTGGTCGGGGGGCCAGCACAGCCAGGTGGCGCCACCCGGTCCGGCCGCGCACGGCGCGCCCATCGCATCCCGAGAGGAGGCGCTCGCGGCGGGAGGACGACGCGCCCCGGGCGCCCGGTCTCGCACGGTGGTCCGCCACGGCATCGATGTCTCGCACTGGCAGGGCCGCATCGACTGGCCGCGGGTCGCCCGCTCGGGACGCGTGCAGTTCGTCATCGCGAAGGCCACCGACGGGACCTGGATGGTCGACCCGACGTATGCCCGAAACCGCCGGCTGGCGCACCGCAGCGGCCTGCGGTTCACGGCCTATCACTTCGCGAACCCGAGCCGCCGGCCCGGCGACGCGGAGCGCGAGGCCGACTGGTTCCTGCGCCATGCCCGCCTGCGCGACTCGGACCTGCTGCCTGCGCTGGACCTCGAGGAGCACGGTGGCCTGACGCCCCGCGAGCTGGAGCGCTGGACGCTGCGCTGGCTGCGCCGCGTGGAGCGACGGCTGGGCGTGAAGCCCATGGTCTACAGCAGCCCGGGCTTCTGGTCGGGGCGGATGGGCGACTCACGGGCGATCGCGCGGGCGGGGTTCGAGACCCTCTGGCTCAGCCACTGGGGCGTGCGGAAGCCGCGCATCCCGGCCGCGGGGTGGGCTGACGAGGGGTGGTCGATCTGGCAGTGGACCGAGACCGGGCAGATCGCGGGCATCGGCGGACCGGTCGATCGGAACGTCTACAGCGGTCCCAGGCTGGAGCGCATGACCATCCGCGTGCTGCGCCGCGAGGGTGTGCCGGACGATCCACGCGGCGACCGCCCGCCGCGGCCCAGGCCGCGGTCCCGACAGGGCTGAGCGCCGACCCTCAGCGACCGCGGGGGCGGATCCGCTCGCCGGGCAGGGTGGGATGCTGGTTCCTGCTTGTGGCCGCGGGACGCGACGGCTGACCGCCTCCGACGGGGCGGTTGCCCAGCGTGGGCGCGTGTCCCGCGCCTCCGCCCTGGCCACGCTGTCGGGGCCGGGCGGGTCGTGGCCCGGATGTGGGGCCAGGCTGTGGCGCCCGGCGCGCGTGCTGGGCGGCTGATCCGTGGACGGCCGGCCCATGGGCGGCCTGTCCCTGGGCTGCGACACGCCCGGTCGCCGGAGACGACCGCGGCGCGGGCTGGGACGACCGCGGCGCGGGCTGGGACGACCGCGGCGCGGGCTGGGCCGCGCGGGACGGAGGCTGGGACGACCTCGCCCCCTTCGGGGCCAGCGGTGGGGTGACTCGCCCAGCGGGGGCGGACACCGTCCGACCGGGCGTCCGTCGTCGTGCGGCGTGCTCCTCGGTGTCGACGTCCGCGGCGGGATCGGGCTCGAATCCCGGCACCAGCTCCCGCGGGATGGGCACCCGGAGCAGCTTCTCGATGTCCCGCAGGAGCGGCGCCTCGTCCGCGGAAACGAGCGACACGGCCGTGCCGCCGGCTCCCGCCCTCCCGGTCCGGCCGATGCGATGGACGTAGTCCTCCGGGACGTTGGGCAGCTCGAAGTTCACCACATGGGGAAGCTGGTCGATGTCGATGCCGCGCGCCGCGATGTCCGTGGCCACGAGCACCTGGGTGCCGCCGTCCTTGAACGCGCCGAGCGCCCGCACGCGCGCCCCCTGCGACTTGTTGCCGTGGATCGCCAGCGCGTCGATGCCGTCCTTCTGGAGCTGTTCCGCGAGCCGATTGGCGCCATGCTTGGTGCGCGTGAACACGAGCGCCTGGCCGATGCGCCGGGAGCGGACGAGGTGCGACAGGAGCGCCCGCTTGCGCGCCTTGTCCACCGGGTGGACCACCTGGGTGACCAGCTCCGCCGCCGCGTTGCGCGGCGCCACATCCACCGATTCGGGGGACCGCAGGAGGCGCTCTGCGAGGGCCCGGATGTCGGGCGAGAACGTGGCGCTGAACAGCAGGCTCTGGCGCTCCCGGGGGAGCAGCGCGAGCACCCTCCGGATGTCGTGGATGAAGCCCATGTCCAGCATCCGGTCGGCCTCGTCGAGCACGAGGATCTCAATCCCGTCCAGGCGCAGGGTGCCCTGGCCATGATGGTCCAGCAGCCGGCCCGGCGTGGCGACCACGATCTCCGCGCCGGCCCGCAGGCCGCGCACCTGGGCATCCATGCCCACGCCGCCGTAGATGGCCACCGAGCGCACCGGCAGGTGGCGCCCGTAGACACGGACGCTCTCCTCCACCTGGAGGGCCAGCTCGCGGGTGGGCGTCACGACGAGCGCCCGCACGCGCCGGGGACCGTCCGGACGGCGGGCGTGGAGCAGCTGGAGCATGGGCAGCACGAACGCCGCGGTCTTGCCGGTGCCCGTCTGGGCGCCGGCGAGCAGGTCTCGCCCGGCGAGCACCACGGGGACGGCGCGCTCCTGGATGGGTGTGGGCTGCTCGTAGCCCTGCTCGGCGACGGCGCGCAGCAGCTCCGGGCGCAGCCCGAGGTGATCGAACGACATGGTGTGGATGACTCCTGGCAGGGCCCTCCCGCGATGGCGCGGGGCCCGGTCAGGGCACGGGTGGACGACGTGGGACGATCAGAGGACCGGGGGCGCGACCGGGGCGCCCTTCCAACGGCTGGATGCGCAGTCTAGCGTGCCGACCGCCGGGACATCGGCGACGACTCCGTCTCGGTCAGCCGCGGTCCGCGCTCTCGCCCCCGCGGTCACGCAGGAACCGCTCGATGTCCGCGATCAGGTCGCTGCCCGACGGAAGCCGCGACTCATCGACCATCGCCTCCAGGCGGTCCACGTAGGCACGCGTCGTGTCATCCGCCGCGGTCGCCGCGTCCAGTCGGATGCGCAGCGCGTCCGCCTCCGACTGGAGATCGCCGATGGGCAGCTGCGCGCCCACATGCCAGCCGATCGCGGACAGCAGCGCCACCGACGCGGCGGGATAGGCGCCGGTGATGTAGTGGGGCACCTGGGCGTAGTAGCCGATGGCCGCGAACCCCGCGCGCGCGATCGCGATGTCCAGCACCGACAGGCACGCGGCGGGCACGGTGAGCGTCCCCTGCGGCCCCGGCTCCACCTGCCCGCGCAGGAGTCCCGGCCACGACGCGGTGCCGAGCACCGGGACGGGGCGCGTGTGGGGGACGGCGGCCGGGATGGCGCCGATGCTGATCCATTCCACCACCCCCACGCGCCGCGCGAACGTGACCACGTCCTGCGCCAGCTGGTTCCAGCGATAGTCCGGCTCCGCGCCCGAGAGCACGAGCACGTCCCGGTCGCCCACGCGCACGCGCCTGACGGACAGCTCCGGCCAGGTCAGCTCGGACGGACGCCCGTCCACGATCTCCAGGGTCGGACGGCGCGACCGATAGTCGAAGATCCGGTCGCCGTCCAGCGTGGCCACGACGGTCGCGCCGTCCGCGATGCGATCTGCGGCGGTGGTCGAGGCGGATCCTGCGTCCACCCACGCGTCGAACGCCACGACGACGATGGGGGCGTCGAACGGACCGGGGTCGGCGAGGTGGATGAGTTCCATGCGAATGGCAGGATACCGTCCGGACACAGCGCGACCCCGGCACTGGCGCTGGAGGAGGGTGCGAGCAGGGCCGAGGTCGTGTGATCGAGGGGATTGACCCGGGCGCTGGCGCTGGAGGAGGGGTGCGAGCAGCGCCCGGGTCTGATGTGGTGAGAGCGCGCCGTGCGGGCGTGCGCTCTGTGATGTCCTGGGCGACGTCTCCGTCGCCCCTCTCGATTACGGAACGTACCGTATCATATCGTGGTGCAGGATGCAAATCAAGACGGTGCGTCTCGAATGCAACCCGATCGCAACCTTGATGGCGGTGCAGCGCCTCGGCGCGGCCGGCCCCGCTCGGAGGTCGCCAACCAGGCGATCCTCGAGAGCGCGCGCGAACTGCTCATGGAGGAGGGGTTCACGCGCCTCCGCCTGGAGCACGTGGCCGCCCGCGCGGGCGTGGGCAAGGCCACCATCTATCGTCGATGGGCCTCCAAGGAGGCGCTCTGCCTGGATCTCCTGCTGGAGTTGGCCAATCCGTATCTGCCGACCCCGGAGCTGGGCGACACCCGCGCGGAGCTGGAGGCGATCACGAGCAACGTGCTGCGGGCGATCACCGGCACCGACCTCGGTCCGGTCATCCGTGCGCTGCTGTCGCAGATCGCTGGCAACCCTGTCCTGGGCGATCCGTTCCGCGCCACGCTGGTCCACGCCCGGCGTCGCGAGGTGGCGCGCGTGGTGGCGCTGGGCGTCTCGCGAGGTGACCTGCGGACCGACGTCGACCCCGACCTGGTCACCGAGCTGCTGCTGGGGCCGCTCTACTTCCGGCTGCTGTTCGGGGGCGACCTGACGGCGGACCTGGTGCCGCGCCTCGTGCGCAGCGTGATGGAGGGATTCGGCGCCGTGGAGGCGATCGCGCCTGCGGGCTGGCTGCCCGCCGATGATGTGGAGGACCCCCGATGACCGTGGCCCGCCGACCCGCTCGTGCGGCCCTGTTCGTGCTGGCGGCGCTGCTGGCGCTGGGCACCGGGCTGCCGGGACCGGCCGCCGCCGCAGACCCCGCGACCGCGCCGGCCGCCGCCACCGCGCCGGCCGCCACCGCGCCGTCGGCCAGCACGCCTTCCGCTGCGGCGGCGGCGCCTGGACGGCGCTTCACGCCAGCCGACAAGGGCCTGTCCCACGACGTGTTCGCGTTCTTCCTGCCCTCCTACCGGGACCATCTCCTCCGGCGCGCCGACTGGAGCGTGCTGGGCACCGTCGCGTACTTCGGCATCGTGGCGCGTCCGTCCGGGCGACTGGCGCGGACGACGCGCGGCCGTCCCGATCCGCGCTGGGCGGCATGGAACAGCGCGGCGATGGATCGCATCATCAGCCGCGCGCACGCCACGCAGACCAACGTGGTGCTCACGGTGACGCGGTTCGCATGGACCTCCGAGGGCGTCGATGCGACCCGGCGCCTGCTGGCGTCATCGTCGGCGCGCCGACGGCTGGCCAGGGAGATCGCCGCGGAGGTGCGCCGGCGCGGCATCGACGGCGTGAACCTGGATTTCGAGCCGATCCCCCGGAGCGAGCGGCAGCGCTTCGTGGAGCTCGTGCGGACCGTGCGGACCGCGCTCGACGGCGTCCGACCCGGGCTGGACCTGACCGTGTCGGCCACGGGCTACATCGCCAACTACGACGTGGCGGGCATCGTGGCGCCGGGCGGTGCGGACGCCATCCTGATCATGGCCTACCACTACAACGGGTCATGGTCCACTCGCGCCGGATCGATCGCGCCGCTGCACCGGCGCACGTACGACGTGACGGACACGGTCGATGCCTACCTGGCGCTCGCGCCCGCCAGCCGGATCATCCTGGGCGTGCCCTACTACGGCTACGTCTGGTCCACCCGGACCGATGAGGCCCACAGCCTCACCCGGCCGTCATCGGCGCGCTGGGGGTATCCCTCCAGCGTCACCTACCGCACGGCCCGTGGCATCGCAGCCGAGCATGGGCGGCGCTGGGATGCCGCGGAGCAGGGTCCGTGGGTCCGCTGGCAGGCTCGAGCGTGCGCGTCATGCCCCTTGACCTGGCGGCAGCTGTACTACGAGGATGCCCAGAGCCTGGCGCTCAAGTACGACCTGGTGAGGTCGCGCGGGCTGCGCGGCACGGGCATCTGGACGCTGGGCTACGAGGGTGCCGACCCCGCGCCGAGCGCCGCGCTCAGGGCGGCGTTCCTGACCGACTGATAGGCGGTCCGCCGCCGGAGCCCGGGGCCACCGCGGCCCGGGGTTCGGCCTGGCCCGCCTTGCCGCCGTGCGGCCGATCTGCGAGACTGACCACAGGCGCTTCCCCTTCTCGTCGTTCGGTGTCGCACGCCGGGGGCCAGCCCAAGCACGCGGACCGCGGAGATCATCGACCCGATGCCACCGACGACCAAGGAAGCCCAGCGCGCCGAGCTGCACAAGACCATCTGGCGCATCGCGAACGACCTGCGCGGGTCGGTGGACGGCTGGGACTTCAAGAGCTACGTCCTGGGCATGCTGTTCTACCGCTTCATCTCGGAGAACCTCGCCGCCTACATCGACGCGGGCGAGCATGCGGCCGGCAACCCCGGCTTCGCCTATGCGCGGCTTGCCGACGCGGATGCCGAGTTCGGTCGCGCCGAGACCGTCGCAGAGAAGGGCTTCTACATCCTCCCGTCGGAGCTGTTCGCCAACGTCCGGAGGCGCGCCGCGGACGACGAGGACCTCAACGAGACCCTGGAGCGCGTGTTCCGGGGCATCGAGGGGTCGGCCAAGGGCACCGACAGCGAGGACGATCTCAAGGGCCTGTTCGACGACCTGGACGTCAACAGCGCCAAGCTGGGCCCGACCGTGGCCCGGCGCAACGAGAAGCTGGTCAAGCTGCTGGACGCCATCGGCGACCTGCCGCTGGGCAGCTTCGAGGACCACAGCATCGACCTGTTCGGGGACGCCTACGAATACCTCATGGGCATGTACGCCTCACAGGCCGGCAAGTCCGGCGGCGAGTACTACACCCCCCAGGAGGTGAGCGAGCTGCTCGCCCGGATCACAGTCGTGGGCAAGACCCGCGTGAACAAGGTGTACGACCCGGCGGTGGGCTCGGGCTCCCTGCTGCTCACGTTCGCCAAGGTGCTGGGCAAGGACAACGTCCGCCAGGGGTTCTTCGGCCAGGAGATCAACCTGACCACGTACAACCTCGCGCGCATCAACATGTTCCTGCACGACGTGAACCACGAGAAGTTCAGCATCGCCCACGGCGACACGCTGCTGGATCCCCAGCACTGGGACGATGAGCCGTTCGAGGCGATCGTGTCCAATCCGCCGTATTCCATCAAGTGGGAGGGTGACGCCAACCCGCTGCTCATCAACGACCCGCGCTACGCACCGGCCGGCGTGCTCGCGCCCAAGTCGTACGCGGACCTCGCGTTCACGATGCACATGCTCTCGTGGCTCGCCGTGAACGGGACCGCCGCCATCGTCGAGTTCCCGGGCGTGCTGTACCGCGGCGGTGCGGAGCAGAAGATCCGGCGGTATCTCGTCGACAACAACTACATCGATGCGGTGATCCAGCTGCCGCCGGACCTGTTCTTCGGGACCACGATCGCCACCTGCATCATCGTGCTCAAGAAGTCCAAGAAGGACAATGCCGTCCTGTTCATCGACGCCTCGGCCGAGTTCACGCGGGTGGGCAACAAGAACAAGCTGCTGCCCCAGCACCGGCAGCGGATCCTGGACGCCTACACCGCCCGCGAGGACGTCGCCCACTTCACCAGGCTGGTCGCGAACGAGGACATCGCAGAGAACGGCTCCATCATCTCGGTCTCGTCCTACGTGGAGAAGGAGGACACCCGGGAGGCGGTGGACATCGTGGCGCTGAACGCGGAAATCGCGCGCATCGTCGCCCGGCAGGCGGAGCTGCGCACGGCCATCGATGCCATTGTCGCGGACCTGGAGGCGGACGGCCGGTGAGCGAGCGGCGGAAGCCAGAGAAGCGGGATGTCGACATCGTCAGGTCGTCCGCTGCCGAGTACCTGACCTTCGTGGCCGCAGTCGGTGACCAGGAGCAGGCGATCGAGGTCCGGTACGAGGACGAGAACATCTGGCTCACCCAGAAGATGATGGCGACCCTCTACGGGCTCACTGTCCAGACCGTGAACCATCACCTGCTCCGGCTCTTCGCAGATACCGAGCTGGAGGAGCGGGCAGTTATCAGACCGTATCTGATAACTGCGACCGATGGCAAGCGCTACCAAGCTAAGCACTACAGCTTGCAGGCCATCATCGCGGTTGGCTTCAAGGTCAACAACGAGCGGGCGGTCCAGTTTCGCAAGTGGGCCAACCAGGTGGTGAAGGACTACACGATCAAGGGCTTCGTCATGGACGACGAGCGCCTGAAGCGCGGCGGCACCATCCTGACCGGCGACTACTTCGAGGAGCTCCTCGAACGCATCCGCGAGATCCGGCTCTCGGAGCGGCGCTTCTACCAGAAGGTCACGGACATCTACGCGACCGCGCTCGACTACGACTCGGCCGCGCCAGCGACCAAGCGGTTCTTCGCCACCGTCCAGAACAAGCTCCACTGGGCGATCCACGGGCAGACCGCGGCCGAGCTGATCGTCGCTCGCGCCGACGCCGACCAGGAGCACATGGGTCTGACCTCCTGGCAGGATGCCCCAGCCGGGAAGATCCAGCGGTTCGATGTCGTCGTGGCCAAGAACTACCTCACCGAGCACGAACTCGCGCAGTTGGCACGCCTCGTGAATGCCTACCTCGACGTGGCGGAGCTCATGGCCTCGCGACGGGTCCCGATGACG
>DAOTUU010000040.1:0-101368 GCA_034436555.1 Chloroflexota bacterium
CCAGGATTGGTAGACGGGATGATGGCGCCATCCGAGCGACCACATCGTGATCGAGACGTGGCTGCTGCTGCGCGGCCGGCTTGGCAAGGATGTCGCCGATCGCTGGTGGGGCGCCATCGGCACGACCGCCCACGTCGAGATGGTGACCGAGGGCGACATGATTCACGCTTGGGAGATCGGTCAGCGGTTCGCGGACCAGGACGTCTCGATCGTGAATCGCACGAGTTTCGCGGTGATGCTCCGCCTGGGCCTCTCCCGTGCCGCATCCTTGGATGACGACTTCGCGATCTTCCGGTACGGCCAGCGCCGCGACCGGGCGTTCGACGTCGTGCGCTGACCGGGCGAGGGTCAGCCCGCCGGCAGGAACTCCCGAGGGTCGATGCGCCGGATCTCCGTCACGACATCGAAGCCGGTGTCCGGGGTGATGATCGTCTCGATCCCCTCCACGATGCACGTGGCGACATGGACGAGGTCCCGCGAGCTGAGCCGCGGGTAGCGATCACCCAACGAGATGGCACGCCGCATCACAGCGTGGGTGATGGGCAGAACGGGCGCGAATGTGTCCATCACGTCCTGCGCCAGTTCGCGACCCAACTCCGGCCGGCCGTGTGACCGGTAGCGATGGATGAGTTCCTGGACCACGTCCGCGGACGTGGTCGCGTCCAGGGTCCCGTCCTTGACGTTGCGCATGACGACCCGACACGGCTCCCGCAGGGGATGCTCCCGGCCCAGCGTGTACATGAAGATGGCGGTGTCCAGAAAGTCGGTCACTCTGGCAATGGCCCGTAGCAGGACTCCAGCATCTCCGCCTTCATGACCTCCCAATCGTCCACGGGACCGCCGTCCAGCGACAACATGTGGTCGATGGCCGCACGCCGCCGGTCCGTGGCGGTCCACGTGAAGGCGTCCACCGCGTCCGATGGCGCGGCGCGCCGGCGTAGACAGTCGCCCACCGCCGGCCTGCCACCACAGGATGCCGTGGGTGTCGAGGAGCACCGCCTACCGCTCCGCATTCCAGGTCTCGTCCGCGCGGTAGTACGCGACACCCGGCTCAGCCACCAGGTGCACAGATCCCATCGTGCTGCGGCCCGTGGGGACATCCTGAATGGGTACGACCCGGGCGATCGGCCGGCCACGCTTGGTGATGACCAGCGGCACGCGATCGATCTCCACCTGGTCCAACAGCGCCAGGCAGCGCGCCTTGAAGGTGCTCGCCATGGTCGTCTCTTGCTGCATCGCGTGCCCGCATGACCACTGTTCATGGTCACGATACACACATCACGAGAACGACCAAGCCAGCCAGGATGCCGGGTTCGCGATCAGGAGCTGGTCTGCAATGCTCGTGCGACCGGCCGCCCCGAGCATCACGGGGATGTCGCGCAGGAGATGGTCGTAGCCGTGGCCGCCATACGCGGTGAGGCGGTGCTTCTGGCAGATGTCCTGCGCGATGAGCACCCGGTCGCCCAGCCCGGCGTCCAGCATCGCCTCCACGAACGCGAGACGGCCGCCATCGTTGGGCATCCGCACGTTCGGCGCCAGCGGGTAGTAGGCGGTCTCCAGCCCGAAGCAGTCGATGCTCGGTCGGACCCCGGTCCGGGCCAGGTCCACCGCGTCCTCCGGACGGAGGAGCGTCCGCTCGATATGGGCGATCGTGGTCCGCGACAGGTCCGCACCGACGGCCTCCAGCTCGCGGACGATCTCGGCGGGCGCATCCGGGTGACGTCCCGGGTGGACCATCAGGGGCGCCCCCGTCCTCCGCTGGGCAAGACCCGCCGCTCGCAGCGAGCGCCGCTCACGGTCGGTCATCGGCCAGGAGCAGCCGACCTCGCCGATGAAGCCCGATCGGACGGTGCCGCCAGCCACCCCGTCGAGCAGGTCTGCCACGATGCGGTCCGCGATCGCCTCCACCGACACGCTCTCCAGCCAGTCGGGGTGCGAGGCGTGCACGTAGTAGCCCGCGCCCATGACCACGTGGACGCCCGTCGCCCGAGCGATGCGCACGAGCGCCTCGGGGTCGCGCGCGATGCCGTCCGTGGTGGGGTCCACGATCGCGCGACCGCCCGCGGCGTGGAATCTTGTCACCTCCGCGATCGCCACGGCCTCCGAATCAAGGCGCAGGTTGTCGCGCATGGCCACCCACTGCTGACGCGCATACCAGCGCGTCGCGAGGGAGACCGGCGCCTCCGCCATCTCACGCCCCTCCTGGGTGTCCACGGGCCGGAAGGCGACGTGGTCCAGGATCGTCAGCAGATGCTCGTGGATGCTCGTGCGCCCCAGCTCGGCGGGCAGGATGGGACCCAGGACGGTGCGGATGGTCGACTCCATCGCCGGAGGATAGTCGCCGCGCCGGGCGCCAGCCTCGCGACGCGACGATGCGCGGTCCTGCGGGCCGGTCCGACGACTAGAATGAACTCGGGAGCCGAGCCTGCCGAACGGCGAGGCCGGTGCTGGAGCGAGGGTCTCGGACGGAATGAAGATCGAGAAGGTCGAGGGCCTGCTCATCGGCAGCGACCTGCTGGGAGCCAACTACGTCGTCCGGATCACGACCGACACGGGCATCACAGGTGTCGGCCAGTCCGGCGCATGGGGCTTCCCCGACGCGACCCAGAAGATCGTCGAGCAGTACAGCGAGTGGCTCGTGGGCCAGGATCCGCTGCGCATCGAATGGATCCAGTCGTACCTGTACCGGATGCGCCCGTTCCGGGGCAACCTGGTGTCCGGAGCCCTGTCGGCCATCGACATCGCGCTGTGGGACATCAAGGGCAAGCACTACCAGGCGCCCGTGTGGGACCTGCTGGGTGGCAAGGTCCGGGACAAGGTCCGCCTTCACCTGCTGCTCAAGGGGGGCACGCCCGACGAGATCCGCCATCACACGAAGATCGCGGTGGAGGAGGGCTTCACGGCGCTCAAGTTCGACCCGCTCCAGGCGGGCTACCAGGACCAGAGCCTGGCGCGCCTGATCGAGGGTGCCCGGGACATGGCGGCTGCCGCGCGCGAGGTCGCGGGCATGGACGTGGACCTCATCTTCGAGCTCCACCGCAAGCTCACGCCGATGCAGTCGATCCCGGTCGCGGAGGCGCTCGCGGAGTTCCAGCCGCTGTTCATCGAAGATCCCATCCAGATCGACTCGATGATGCTCCAAGGCGAGCTCGCGAAGCGCTTCACGTTCCCGCTCGCGAACGGCGAGCGGGTGAACACGATCTGGGAGTTCCGGGACATGCTCGCCGCGGGCGGACCGCAGTACTGCCGGCCGGACCTGGGGGTCGCAGGAGGCATCACGCAGGTCAAGAAGATCGCGGCGGTCGCGGAGGCGCACCACTCCGCGCTCGTGACCCACAACTTCCAGGGACCGCTCATCACCGCGGCCGCGGTCCACGTGGACATCAGCATCCCCAACTTCATCACGCAGGAGTACCTCCAGCTCGACGAGTCGCCCGGTCCCGCGGATGCGGTGTTCGTGACCGCCTGCAAGCGCCAGGGCGGCTACATCCCCGCGCCGGAGGTGCCGGGCATCGGCGTGCACCTCGATCCAGAGCTGCTGGGCAAGGCGATCCCGAAGTACATGCCCATGAACAGCGTCGTGCGCGTGGACGGCTCCCCCGGCCTGGCGGTCTAGCGCCAGCAGACCCGAGACCGCCAGGTCGGCACGACGATGCGCATCTCCGACGTCCGGACGATCGCGCTCCGCTCCCAGGGCGACCCGCCTCCCAAGGGGGTGGGCAATGTCCTGGTCCGTCCCACCTCGCTGTTCTTCGGGCCGCAGCGAGAACGCGGGCCGGGCCGACCGCCCATCGAGTCGCTCATCGTCCAGGTCACCACCGACGACGGGCTGACCGGCCTCGGCACGGCGGGTGCCGCGGTGGGCCACGCCCGCTACACCATCGACCACCATCTGCGCCATGTGGTGGTGGGCGCCGACCCGTGGGATACCGAGGCCCTCTGGGAGCGGATGTTCCGGGAGTCCGTCAACTACGGCCGCAAGGGGATGGCCATCGAGGCGATCTCCGCGGTCGACATCGCCATCTGGGACATCCTGGGCAAGGCGGCGGGCGTGCCGGT
Organism: Chloroflexota bacterium; assembly: GCA_034436555.1. GTDB lineage: Bacteria > Chloroflexota > Limnocylindria > Limnocylindrales > CSP1-4 > JAFMJV01. The sequence continues at coordinate 4,060 of DAOTUU010000040.1, forward strand.
CTACAAGCTCCTGGGCGGCCGCACCCGTGACCGGATCCGGGTGTACGCCTCGCGCCTGTACGCCTCCGAGGACCTGGACGCGCTGGCTGCGGAGGCGCAGGCCTTCGTGGACCAGGGCTTCACCATGGTCAAGCAGCGCTTCGGGTACGGGCCGCGCGAGGGCATCGCGGGGATGCGCCGCAACGTGGCGCTGGTGCGCACCGTTCGGGACGTCGTGGGACCGGACGTGGAGCTGGCCGCGGACGCGTACATGGGCTGGGACCTGCGCTATGCGGTCCGCATGGTGCGCATGCTGGAGGACGCGGGATTGGACCTGGCGTGGGTGGAGGAGCCGCTGATGCCGGACGCATACGAGGGGTACGCGCAGCTGCGCGCCGCTGTCGACACGCCCATCAGCGGCGGCGAGCACGAGTTCACGCGCTATGGCTTTCGGGAGCTCATCGAGCGCGGCTGCGTGGACATCCTCCAGCCGGACGTCAACCGCTGCGGTGGCATCACCGAGGCGCGGCGCATCTGGGCCATGGCGGCGGCCCACGACCTGTCCGTGGTGCCGCATGCGGGCCAGATGCACAACCACCACCTGGTGATGGCGAGCATGAACTCGCCCTTCGCGGAGTACTTCCCGCCGCCCGACCCGGGTGCGCCGCCGGACGGCAACGAGACGTTCTGGAGGGTGTTCCGTGGCGATCCTGTCGCCGAGGACGGGTTCGTGACGCTCCGGGAGGATGTCCCGGGCCTGGGCCTCGAGCTGGACGACGAGACGATCGCCCGCTTCCGCATCGACTGAGAGCGCGCCCGACCCACGGCACCGGTCCGTCTCGGCCTGGCCGGCCGCCGGCGCCGCCGGGGCCTCCTCGGCCTGGCCTCCGCCGGGGCCTCCCGGTCCGCCGGGGCCTCCCGGGCCGCTGGCGCCGTCTCGGCCTGGCCAGCCGCCGGGGCCGCCGGGAGAGCGCATCAGGCCGGGACGAGCTCCCATGCGGCCGTGGTGATTCCCAGGTCGGCCAAGAGCACCGTCACCTCGGCGGCGAGACCGGGGTCGACCACGGACGGGCGTCGCGGGCGCGAGGCCCGCGTGATGCCGCGTGTCGCGAGCATCTGGTGCTGGACCGCGAAGAACGTGTCCATGTCCCGTGAGGCGAGCGCGAGAAGCGGCAGGTGGCGGTTGAACAGGGCGCGCCCACGGTCAACATCCCCACGACCGTGCAACGCATGGACGAGCAGGAACAGCTCCGTCATCGCGACGCCCGGGACGGTGCCATCCGCGCCGCGCTCCAGCTCGTGCCAGAAGTCGAGGCCACCCGCACCACCCAGGACCGCCACGCCGGCATGATCGAGCGCGACCACGCGCCCGACCTTGGGAGCGGGCGGCACGGCCTCGATCTTGAGCGCGCAGACCTCCGGCACCTCCACCGCGATGCGCGCCAGCAGATCCGGCGACAGTGCGACGCCCGTGAAACCCGGGGCATCCTGGACGACGAGCGGCGCACCCGTCTCCCGCCCCACGCGCCGATACGTCTCCACGATCACCTCAGGCGTGGGCGAGGCGAGCGATCCCGGAGGCGTGACCATGAGGATGTCCGCACCAGCCCGGCGAGTCGCGATGGCCCGCTCCACGATGGCGGCGGTGCTGTTGCCACCGACCCCGGCCATCACCGGCCTCCGCCCGGCGGACGCCGCCGCGACCGTCGCGACGAGCGCGTCCCGCTCGCGGTCGGTGAGCCGCAGGATGTCCGATCCGAAGCCCACGCCGATCGCGGCCACGTCCAACCCGACGAGATGCTCGACCTGGCGCACCACGTCGTCGAGCGCCGGGCGCTCCTGATCGTCATAGGCAGTCGCCACGATGGGCGTGACGCCGCGCAGGGGTGACGGTCGCGTGCCGGACATGGACGATCGCCTACCCCTTCAGGCCGCTGGAGATGAAGCCCTGAACGATGTAGCGCTGCGCGAACACGAACAGCAGGATCATGGGCAGCACCATCAGCGTCGAGATGGCCATGATGTAGTCGATGCGGCTCACGAACAGCCCCTGGAACAGGTTCAGGCCCAGCGCCAGGGTGAAGTTCTCCGGCGAGTTGAGATAGATCAACGGTCCGAAGAAGTCGTTCCAGATGTACAGCGTGGACAGCAGCGCGACGGTGACCAGCACGGGTCGCGAGAGGGGCATGTAGATGCGCCACCAGATGGTCAGGTGGCTGGCCCCGTCGATCGTGGCGGCCTCGTCCAGCTCGACGGGGATCTGGAGGAAGAACTGGCGCATCAGGAAGATGTTCAGGGCGCCGCCGCCGAACCAGGCGGGCACGATGAGCGGCAGGAAGGAGTCCAGCCAGCCCAGCTTCTGGAACATCACATACAAGGGAATCATCGTCACCTGCGGCGGCAGCATGATCGATGCCAGCACCAGCCCGAACCACAGGTTGCGGCCGGGGAACCGAAGGCGGGCGAACCCGTAGGCGCACAGCGAGGAGGTCAGGATCACGCCCGGCAGCGTGCACGCGAGGATGATGATGGTGTTCAGGGTCCAGCGCGGGAAGTCGGTGTTCTGGTAGTTCCACGCATCCGGATAGTTCTGCGGCAGCCAGGCGTTGGGGATGATGGTCGGCGGAAAGCTGTTGATCTCCGTGTGCGACTTGAACGACGTGGTGACCATGATGATGAGGGGCATCGCGAACATCACCGCGCCGAGCACGAGCAGCGTGTAGGTGAGGCCGGTGGAGGCCCGCAGCGCGCGCCTGGGCGCATGGCCGGCCGGAGGGTGGACGCCAGCCGTCACGAGCGCTCCTCGCCCTCATAGTGGACCCAGCGGTTGGATGTCCGGAAGATGAGCAGCGTCAGCACCACGATGATCGCGAACATCACCCACGCCATCGCCGATGCGTAGCCCATCTCGAGCCACTTGAACGCCTTGTCATAGAGATTGAGGTTGTACACGTAGGTCGACTTGGAGGGCCCACCGGCGGTCATGACGTATGCCGGCACGAAGAACTGGAACGAGGCGATCACCGTGGTCACGACGGAGAAGAAGATGGTCGGCGTGAGGAGTGGCAGGACCACGTGCCGGAACGTCTGGCGGCTGCCTGCGCCGTCGATCCGAGCCGCCTCCTTGAGGTGTTCCGGGATGTGCTGAAGACCCGCCACGTAGATGATCGTGGATACGGCGCCACCCCAGACGCTCACCAGCACCAGCGAGAACAGCGCCCAGTCCGTGGAGCCGAGCCAGTTCACCGCGGGCAGCCCGATCCATTCGAGGAACGCGTTGATGGGCCCGAAGTCCTTGTTGAAGAGGTACCGCCACAGCAGCGCGGACGCCACGAACGGCACCACCACGGGCAGGTAGAACAGCGTCCGGAACAGCGGGATGCCGCGCACCCTCTGGGTCAGCAGGATGGCCAGCGACAGCGCGAAGATCTGGCCGATCACCACGTACATGGCCGCGTACTTGATGGTCACGGCCACCGAGTTCAGGAACTGGCGGTCCTTCGTGAACAGGTCCACGAAGTTCTCGATGCCGATGAACTCCGGCGCCTTGAGCAGCTTGTAGTCGGTCAGGCTGAAGAAGGCGGAGGCGACCATGGGTCCGAAGGTCCACAGGATGAGACCCAGGACGACCGGGGAGATGAAGGCATAGCCGATGAGGGTGCGACGCCAGAGCGTCGGGTCGCGACGGCGGGGGGTGGCGGGTGGGTGCGCCATGACCGCTCCTGGTCTGAGGTTCGCGATCCGGGGATGGCGCGACCGGGCGAGGGATGACCCTCGCCCGGTCGGCTGTCGTGGATCGCCCTCGGTGGCGTCAGCCGTCGAGGCAGGCCTGGATGTTGTCGTTGGCGGTCGTGAACGCGTCGGTCACGGACGCGGTCTTGAGCAAGACCGCCTCGAACGCGTCCTTGATCTCCTGGCTGATCTGGCCCGCGTACAGGCTGCCGCAATCGCCCGGGAAGTACGTCGGCAGGATGCCGTTGTTCCCGTTCTCCAGGAACGCGGTGATGTTGTCCGGCGGCCCAGGCAGATTCGTCACGGCGGGATCCTCCCGCAGCGACTGGAGCAGCGGCATGCCCGCATAGTTGTTCATGATGGCCAGCTGCGACTCCGGCGAGACCAGGTACTTCACGAAGTCCCAGGCCGCCTGCGGGTTCTTGGCATCCTTGGACACCGCGTAGCCGTACGTGCCCATGCCCGTGAACTTGCCGCCGGGCAGCGAGGGGATGACCTCGACGTCCCACTCGAACGGCTGCGGATCGAGGCCGCGCATCACGCCCATGATGGCCGGGATGTGGAACCAGGTGGCGCACTTGCCGACCACGAAGCAGCCGCCGCTGCCGCTCGCGAAGTCGAGCGGCTGGCCGATGTCGTGGACCGTCCACATGTCGGTGTAGGCCTGAAGGCCTGCCAGCGTCTCGGGCGAGCTGAGCATCACGGTCTTGCCGTCGTCCGAGAGGATCTTGCCGCCGTAGCCCATGATCCAGGGCACGTAGTACGCCCACCACGACACGGAGTCGATGCCCGTGGGCGGCTCCGACGTGTTGAAGCAGTAGTTGCCGGTCTTCTCGCGGATGATCTTGCAGGAGGCGATGTAGTCGTCCCACGTCCAGTCCGCGGTGGGCAGCGGCGCGCCGGCCTCCTCGAACATCGTCTTGTTGTAGTACATCGTGACCACGTCATACGAGGACGGGACCATGTACAGGCCCTCGCCGCCCACACGGCTGAGACCCAGCATGTTGGGGTAGACGTCACTCAGGTCGAAGTCCGGGTCGGCGTCCGCAAGCGGCTGCATGTCGATGGTGATGCCCTGCTGTGCGAACGGCACCACGAACAGATCCGCCGTGAACAGCACGTCGGCGAGCGTGCCCGCTGCCGCCGCGGTGGCGTACTGGACATCCAGGCCCGGCGAGGCCGCGAACGGCTCCACCGCCACCTTGGCACCCGGGTGCGTCTCCTCGTAGTGCTGCACCAGCAGCTTCTGGACCCGATCGATGCCCGGATCGGGGTGGGCCGTGAAGCGAAGGTCCTGCGAAGCATCCTGGGCGATGGCGGGCGTGACGCCGAGTGCCACGGCTGCCATCACGCCGAACAGGAGTCCGGTACGTCTGGTCATCGAGAGCCTCCTCCAAGTACGAGCTGAGGTTCGTGCGGGTGTCGCCGCCGGGCGGATCGTCGATGGCCCTCCTCCCCGCTCGCTCCGCGCCCCTGCACCGCACAGGGTGCCCCGCGATCGCGGCGGACCGCCATCGTACCCACCCGATCGCGCGCCGGCACATCGATTTGGCGATCGCCTTCGGCGACTCGCCCCGCCGGGTCCTCGGACCAGGCCGTCCGGGAGTGCGATCAGCCGAGTCGCAGGATGTGGCGGAGCGCCGCCGCCAGACGCTCCATCTGGGCAAGGTCGTTGTACTGCTGCGCGGAGATCCGGACGAACCGCGTCGGCTCTCCTGCGCCGTCCTCGACGGCGGCGTCCACGGGCCACACCGTGATGGGCACCTCGATGCCCAGATGGACCTGGAGCGCCTCGTCGATCGTGGCGGCCCCGGCGGGCAGGCTCGGCTGGGCGACCTCGGGCAGGGGCACCGCGGCCATCGAGCCGAGCATCTCGTCCGGCGCCGGCGCCGCCACGCCGAGCGCCTGACACAGCAGGTCGCGACCGGCCAGGACGAGGGCGTGGTTGGTGGCCATCACGTCCGGCCAGCCGCCCGGTCGCAGCGAGGCCATGAACGCGATCGCGTCGGGCAGCGCCAGGCACGGCGACGGGTCGCCGGTACCCGTCCAGTCGAACTCCAGCCGGAACCGCGACCGGCCCTCGCGCCGGGCGTTCGCGCCGTGGGAGATGGTGAGCGGCCGGATGGCGGACTGGCGGTCACGGCGGACGTGCAGGAACGCGGCGCCCTTGGGTGCGCACAGCCACTTGTGGCAGTTGCCGGTGTAGTAGGCCGCACCCAGGGCATCCAGATCGAGCGGCAGCATGCCGGGGGCGTGGGCGCCATCGACCAGCGTGTCCACGCCCCGCTGCGCGAGCTGGCGCACCAGCTCGGCCATGGGGAACACCAGCGCGGTCGGGCTGGTCACATGGCTGATCATCGCGATGCGCGTCCGGGGCGTGACCGCCGCGAGCACCGCCCGGGTGACGTCCGCCGGATCCGCCAGCGGGAAGGGGATCTGCGCCACCACCACGCGTGCCCCGGAGCGCTCCGCGACGTGGCGGGCCGCGTTCAGCGCCGCGTTGTACTCGTGGTCGGTGACCAGGATCTCGTCGTCCGGTCGGAAGTCGAGCGAGCGGAACACCGTGTTGACACCGCTCGTCGCGTTGCCCACGAACGCGAGGTCGTCGGGATCCGCGCCCAGGAAGGCACCCAGCGCAGCACGGGCGGTGGCCAGGTGTCCCTCCAGCTCGCGGCCCAGGAATCGCACCGGCTCCTGCTCCATGCGCGCGCGCCATGCCGACTGCGCCTCCAGCACCGGTCGCGGGCAGGCGCCGAAGGACCCGTGGTTGAGGAAGGTCACGGCGGGGTCCAGGGTCCACTGCGCGCGGACCGCGCGGAGCCGGTCCGCGGGTGTCGTGGCGGCGGGCGTCAGGGGGTCGTGGACGGTCATGGGCGGGGGCTCCGGTCTGGCGGTGTGGGATCAGGTCGGTGATGAATCCGCGGGTGCGGTGGCCTTCGGTCCCGGCGCGGTGTCCGCGGTCGGTCCCGGCGCGGTGTCCGCGGCCGACGCGCCACCCATCGTGAGGCCCAGACCACCCGCGGCCATCTCCTCGGCGCGGTGGCAGGCCACCAGGTCGTCCGGGCCGCGGCCATCACCGGGGATGGCGCGCAGGACGGGCGTCTCGATCGAGCATCGCTCGATCGCCACCGGGCAGCGCGTGTGGAAGCGGCAGCCACCCGGCGGATGGATGGGACTGGGCACCTCGCCCTCCAGCGGGATCCGTCGCCGCTCACGCTCTGTGACCGGGTCCGGGATGGGCACCGCCGAGAACAGGGCCCGCGTGTAGGGATGGAGCGGCTGTCGATAGAGGGCCTCGCGTCCCGCTGCCTCCGCGACCACGCCCAGGTACATCACGACCACCCGCTGGCACATGTTGCCGATGACCGCCAGGTCATGGCCGATGAGCAGGTAGGTCAGGCCGAGCCGACCCTGGAGCTCGACCAGCAGGCGCAGGATCTGCGACTGGATGGACACGTCGAGCGCGGAGACCGGCTCATCGAGGATGATCAGCTCCGGCTCCGGGGCGAGCGCACGCGCGATCGCGATCCGCTGTCGCTGTCCGCCGGAGAACTCGTGCGGGTAGCGCGACACCGTCTCGCGGCGGAGGCCCACCAGGTCCATCAGCTCCGCGACGCGCTTCGACCGGTCGGCCGGCGACCCGATGCCATGGATGGCCAGTCCCTCTCCGATGAGGCTGCCCACGGTCATCCGCGGGTTGAGCGACATGTACGGGTCCTGGAACACGATCTGGAAGCGCCGGCGCAGCGGTCGGAGCTGCCTGTCGGTCAGCGTCGTGATGTCGATGCCGTCCAGGAGGACGCCCCCGGACGTGGGTCGGTAGAGACCCGCGACCACCCGCCCGAGCGTGGACTTGCCACAGCCGCTCTCGCCCACCAAGCCCAGGGTCTGGCCGCGCTCGATGGACAGTGACACGCCGTCCACCGCGTGGACGACCTCCCGCCGCTGTCGGAAGAACGTGGCGGTCTGGACCGGGAAGTGCATCCGGACGTCGCGCACCTCGACGACCGGGGGTGTGGAGCCGGGCACCGGTGCCACGTCCGATGACGGAGCGACGTGTGCCTTCCCGCCACCGGGCGACACGCGGGTGCCCGTGAGGCCGCTCACGCGACCACCGCGCGCTCGAGCACCGCACGCTCGACGCGATCCTGGTTCCAGCACGCGGCACGGTGAGCCGCGTCCGCCGGGGTCAGGGTCGGATCCTCCGCGACGCACCGTTCCGTGGCGTACTCGCAGCGCTCCGCGAACGAGCAGCCGGGGATGACCCGGAGCAGGTCCGGCGGCTGGCCCGGGATGCTCTGGAACTCCCCGACCGACAGCCGATCCACGCGCGGCACGCAGCGCAGCAGGCCCAGGGTGTAGGGATGACGCGGCTCCGCGAACAGCGGGTCGCGCGGCGCGATCTCCACGATGCGGCCGCCATACATCACCGCCACGCGGTCGCACACGCCCGCCACGATGCCCAGGTTGTGGGTGATGAGGATCGTCGCGGTGTTCATCTCCCGCCCCAGGCGCATGATGAGGTCCAGGATCTGCGCCTGGATCGTGGGGTCGAGCGCCGTGGTGGGCTCATCCGCGAGCAGCAGCGCCGGATGGCAGGCGATGGCGAGCGCGATCATCACGCGCTGTCGCATGCCTCCCGAGAGCTGATGGGGGTACTGGTCGAACCGCCGATCGGGCTCCGGGATGCCCACGGCGCGAAACAGCTCGATGGATCGGTCGTGCGCGACCCGCCCCTTCATGCCCAGGTGGACACCCAGCAGCTCGGTCATGTGCTGGCCGGTCGTCATCAGCGGGTTCAGCGAGGCGGCCGGATCCTGCGGGATGAGTCCGATGTGGCGCCCGCGGATGGCCGCCATGTCCTTGGTGGGCAGCTGGAGCAGGTCGGCGCCGTCGAACATGATCTGGCCGCCCGTGATCTGCGCCTTGCCGGGCAGCATGCGCAGGATGGACATCGCTGTCGCGGTCTTGCCGGAACCGCTCTCGCCCACGAGCGCGAGCGTCTCCCCTGCCCGCAGCGCGAAGGACACGCCGCGCACCGCCCGCACCTCGCCGCGGCGGGTGAAGAAGGATGCGGAGAGGTCGCGCACGTCGAGGACGGGCCCGGGCGAGTCGGTCACGAGTCGGTCATCGGGGCAGGATCATGGGCAGGGTGGGCGGATGGAAGGGGAGGGCGTCCCCGGTTCGCGGACACCCTCCCCAACTCGGTGGATCCCAGGTCAGCTCTTGCGCATCGTCACGACATCCGGGCCGTAGTACAGGGTGTCCAGGATGAGTGACTGCGGAGTCTCGCCGGGCCACTGGGCGCCGGTGTAGCCGGTCTTGTTGGGCTCCTTCCAGGACCCCAGGCGGTACGGCTTGTGGAGCTGGCCGACCAGGGGGTGGTAGACGAAGGCACCGGCCGCGCTCTCGACGAGCAGCCGCTCGGCATCCTTCATCGCCTGGCTGCGGGCGGCCGGGTCGTCGGTGATCGAACCGCCCTCCTCCACGAGCTTGTCGAACTCGGCGTTGTCCCAGTTGTGGCGCCCACCGCTCTTCCAGACGCTGAGCATGTTCGTGGCATCCAGGTAGTCCATGCCATACGTGACCCACCCGAACGGGATAGTGTCCTCGGACAGCAGCTGCTCCATGAACACCGGCTGGTCCAGCGTCTGGAGGTCGATCTGGACGCCGAGCGTCTGCGAGATGCTCGCCGCGACCGCCTGCGTGATGGCCGGCGTCGCCTCCGGGCCACCACCCCGGATGACCAGCGTCTGCGCCGGGAAGCCCTCGCCGTTCGGGAAGCCCGCGTCGGCGAGCAACGCGCGGGCCGCCTCCGGGTCGAACGCCTGGATGTCCTTGAGCGCATCCTGGTCCGCATCCGGGAAGCCGGGCATCAGCCAGGTGTAGGCGGGCATCGCCATCGGGGCCAGGATGCCGTCCACGATCGCTTCACGGTCGATGGCCTTGGCGAACGCCATGCGCACCCGCTGGTCATCGAACGGCGGCTTCTTCGTGTCGAAGAACACGTAGTAGTTCCGGAAGTCGCCCGGATTCGTGTACCACTGCTTGGACAGTTCGGGATCGGCGAGGATCGTCTTGAGATCGCCCGGCCCGATGTTCGAGGTCGAGTCGATCTCGCCCGCCTGGTAGCGTGCGAAGTCGCTGCCGCCCGACACGATGTTGTAGACGAGCCGGTCGACCATCGGCCGCAGCGTGCCCGTGTAGCCGGTGTGCGCCACGAACACGGCGCGCCGGTCGGGACTGAACTCCTCGAGCTTGTAGGGCCCCGAGGTGACGGCCGTCTTCGGATCCAGGTTGTAGATCCCTGAGCCGTACTTCGCCAGCGACTTCGCGTGGAGCGGCGCGGACCAGATGAACATGGCGGGCAGGAACGGGATGGGCCGCTCCGTCTCGAACACGACCTGGTACTGGTTCGCGCCGACCTTCACGCCCACCTGGTCGGTGGGCGCCTCGCCGCGGGCCGCCTGGCCGAAGTTCCGGATGATGCCGTCGTAGTACCACGTGAAGTCCCACGCATGCGCGGGGTCTGCGGCATAGCGGAAGGACGCGACGTAGTCGTCCGCCGTGACCTCGTCGCCGTTGGTCCACATGAGGCCCGGCTTGAGGTTGAACGTCCAGGACATGCCGTCGTCGCTCACAGCCCAGTCGGTCGCCTGGCCGGGCACGACGTTCCAGTCCTTGTCCAGGCGCACCAGCGGCTCGCTGAGCTCCGTGTAGGGCGGGAAGCTCGAGAAGATGCTCTCCATGGGATCCATGGACTTCCAGCCGAGACCCGTGGACGTCTGGGTCATCTGGACGAACTGGTATTCCTTGGGCGCCGCGTCCGCGGGCAGCGGCACGCCGAAGTCACTGGTGGCGCCCGCGTCCTGGGCCGCGATCCGGGCGCCCTTGGTGGCACCCGGGCGCGCCGCGGCCTGGCCCACGATCGGTGCGGCGGCGAGTGCCCCCGCGGCGATCGCGCTCGCCTCCAGGAAGGCGCGCCGGCTCAGCTGCGCCTGGGTGAGCTTCTTGGACATGAATCCTCCTCACTGTGCGGCGGCACGTCTGCCCGCCGCGATCATCCCCGACCCGCCGTCGCACAGCTGCGCCCGGCAGGCCACGTCATCCGCGTCGCGCCATCCAGCCTCCCTCCCCCGCGTGTCTCATCACGGCTTGCTGTGCGGATCGAACGCATCGCGGAGTCCATCCCCCACGAAGGTGAACGCGAGCATCGCGACCGCGATGAGGATGATGGGCACGGTCATCAGGATGGGGAACGAGGACGCGTACGGTCCGCCCTCGGTGATCATCTTGCCCCAGCTGGGCACCGGGTCCCTGACGCCCAGTCCGAGGTACGAGAGGCCCGCCTCCACGAAGATCGCCGCGGGGATGAGCATCACGAGACCGACCACCAGCGGTCCGGCGGCGTTGGGCAGGATGTGCTGGAGCAGGAGGCGCCGGTCGGAGGCGCCCAGCGCCTTCGCGGACAGGACATACTCCCGCGACTTGAGCGCGACCACCTGCGCCCGGGACAGTCGAGCGAGACCGATCCAGGTGACGATGGTCAGGTACAGGATCAGCTTATCCAGGCCGCCGCCCCAGACGGCCACGAACAGGATGGCCAGCATGTACGTGGGGATCGCGGTCCAGATCTCCACCACGCGCATGAACAGCGCATCGGTCCGGCCGCCGCGCCAGCCCGCCCATGCACCGATGGGCACTCCCAGGAACGCCGCGAGGATCGGCACCGACAGCCCCACGAGCATGGAGGTGCGCGCGCCGTGGATCACCCGCGAGAGGAAGTCGTGGCCCGAGGCGTCCGTGCCCAGGAGGTGGGCGGGGCTGGGATCCTTGAGCATGTCCGCGAAGAACACGTAGTCCCGCGGGTACGGCGCCAGGACATCGGCCAGCAGCGCCGTCAGCATGATCAGCGCGACCACCAGCAGTCCCAGGACGGACAGTCGGTTGCCCAGGAACCGACGGCCGGTCTCTCGCAGGATGCCGGGCGCCTTCTCCACCGGCACCGGTGCCGACAGGCTCGGCAGCGGCGCGAATCCGTCCGCCTGACCCGGCGCGAAGCCGTCCGCCTGACCCGGCGCGCTCATGCCGGCTTGGTCGCGAGCCGGACGCGCGGGTCGATGATCGCGTAGAGCACGTCCGAGATGATGTACATGAGCCCCCACAGCAGGGCGATCATCATCGCCATCGCCATCACCATGGGGTAGTCGCGGGTGAGCGCGCTCGTGGTGAAGAATCGGCCCAGGCCGGGGACGGAGAAGACCGCCTCGATGAAGATCGACCCGGTGAGCAGGTCCGGCACGAGCGGCAGCAGCACCGTGATCATGGGGATGGATGCGTTCTTGAGCACGTAGCGGGTCGCGATGCGGCGCGTGGGGATGCCCCGTGCGCGCGCGAGCCGGACGTGCTCCGCGGAGATCACCTCCAGCAGGTTCACCCGGGTTGTCCTCGCCACGACGGCCATGGGCCCCAGAGAGAAGGCGATGACCGGCATGATCAGGTGTCGGGGCTCTCCCCAGCCACCCGTGGGCAGCCATCTCAGCTGGACGGCGATGAGCATCACCAGCACCGAACCGATGACGTAGCTGGGGACCGCCATGCCCAGCGTGGCACCGAACGTCACGAGGTTGTCGATCCAGCTGTTCTGGTGGAAGGCGGCGACCGTGCCCAGCAGCATCCCGATGCCGAACGCGAACAGGATGGAGATGGCGCCGATGGCGAGGGTGACCGGCCAGGCGCGCAGCACGACGTCCACGACGGTCTCCGTGGGGCTCTGGAACGGGATCCCGAAATCGCCCCGGAGCATGGCCGTGAGCCACTTGATGTACTGGACGTGGACCGGCTGGTCGAGGCCGTACTTGGCCGCGATGTTGTCCATCATGTACTGGGGCATGTTCTGCTCGTACGAGAACGGGCCGCCGGGCACCGTGTGCATGAGCGTGAACACGACGAGCGAGAGGACGAACAGCGAGATCGCGAGGCCGCCGAGCCTGCGCAGGACGTACGAGGTCACGGCCGGGGGAGCACCCCCGGGCAGCGCCCGCGCCACGCTGCGATCGACCGGACGCGGACGGCGGGCTGGCGGGATGCTCCTTGCGGACGACCTTCCTCGGCCTCGGCGGCCGCGACAGGAGCGGACCTCATGACCGCAGCCAGGACCATCGATCAACGGTAGCACACGGGTGTCGTGGGGACGCACCCCCGCCGACCCATCGAGGGAGCGGCCGGGACGGCGCAGGGGAGACTGCATTACCCTCCGGCGGGGCGTCGATCGCCGGCGCATGAGGGAGGAGCAGGCAGCGTGCCGTTCGATCCGTACCAGCAGCTGCCGATCGGCGGCACGGGGGTGTCGCTGACCCGGCTGGGCTTCGGGAGCGCGTCCATCGCGGGCCTGTACACGGAGGTCACCGAGGCGCAGAGCGATGCCACGCTGGAGCACGCCTGGGAGATCGGCGTGCGCTATTACGACACCGCCCCGCTGTACGGCTTCGGCCTCGCGGAGCGGCGCCTGGGCCGGATGCTCCGGCACCATCCGCGTGACGCGTTCCGGGTCTCCACGAAGGTCGGCCGTCTGATGCGTCCGGCCACGGGCGACGCGCTGCTGGACGCGAGCGGCTTCGAGGGCGCGGGGACGGACCGACCCGTGTGGGACTTCAGCCGCTCCGGCGTCCTCCGATCGATCGAGGAGAGCCTGGAGCGACTGGGCCTCGACCGCGTGGACATCGTGTTCCTCCATGACCCCGATGCGCTGGACCTCTGGGAGCCGGCCATCGAGGAGGCGTACCCCGCGCTCGCCGACCTGCGCTCACAGGGTGTGGTCGGCGCCATCGGTGCGGGCATGAACCAGTCGGCGATGCTCGCCCGGTTCGTGCGCGAGGCGGACATGGACGTGCTGCTGCTTGCCGGGCGGTATACCCTCCTCGACCATGAGGGCCTCGACGAGCTGCTGCCACTGTGCCAGGAGCGCGGCGTGGCGGTCGTCATCGGCGGCATCATGAACAGCGGCATCCTGGCCGATCCCAGGCCGGGGGCGCGCTTCAACTACGTGGACGCATCGCCCGATCTGGTGGATCGCGCCGGGCGGATGCGTGCGGTGTGCGAACGGCATCGAGTGACCATCAAGGAGGCAGCCATCCAGTTCCCTCTCGCGCACCCGGCCGTCGTGTCGGTGGCCGCCGGCGTGCGCAGCGCCGCCCATCTGGACGACTATCCGCGGGCCATGCGGACGCGCATCCCGGCCGCCCTCTGGGACGAGCTCCGCGCGGATGGGCTCATCCCGGCGCACGCGCCGGTGCCCGCATGACCACCGGCGCTCGCCCGCTCGATCTCACGGGCCGGGTGGTCATCATCACGGGCGCCGCCCAGGGGATCGGGGAGGCCACCGCTCGCCTGGTCGCGGAGCGCGGCGCGGTGACCGTGCTGGCCGACGCGAACGCCGAACGCGGCGAGGAGGCGGCGGCCCGCATCCGCGCGGAGGGTCGGGTCGCGGAGTTCGTGGCCGTGGACGTGCGGGATGCCGACGCGGTGCGGTCGCTCGTGGAGGGCGCGGTGGCCCGGCACGGTGCGCTCGACGCGATGGTGTGCGCGGCGGGCGTGCTCAAGGGTGCCTGGGAATCCCCCGAGGAGCTGTCCCTGGACGACTTCGACCTGACCATGGACGTCAACGTGCGCGGCCCGTTCCTGTGTGCCCGCTATGGGGTGCCGCACCTGGAGCGAAGCGGCCACGGCGTGATGATCGTGGTCGCGTCCGTGGCGGGCGTCGCGGGGGGCAGCTCGTCGTTCGCGTACGGTGCCAGCAAGGGCGGTGCGAACGGACTGGGCATGACCCTGGCGGCACGCCTGGCCGACCGGGGAATCCGCGTCAACACCGTGTGTCCGGGCAACATCGTGACGGAGATGAAGCTGAGCGTGGACCTCGCCTCGGCGCGCAGGTCGGGCACCTCGGAGCAGGAGGCGCTCGAGCGCGCCAGGCGGGAGTACGGCGTCCCGGAGGGCGTGGCGCAGCTCATCGCGTTCCTGCTCGCCGACGAGGCCGACCACGTCCGCGGCAACGTGTTCACCCGTTGACCCACGGGGCAGAATGGCGCAGCGCGGGCGGGGCTGCCGCGTGCGACGCGTGAGGACGACGTGACACAGGCTCCGGGGGCGCAGGTGCGCCAGCACGGCAACCCGTACAACATCTTCATCCTCGTGCTGACGTTGATGTCGCTGAGCATCATGGCGGCGATGCTCCTGCCGGTGACGCCCGCCGAGCGCGAGGCGCTGATGCTGTACGACAACATCGCGTGCCTCATCTTCCTGGCCGACTTCATATACAACCTGACCGGTTCCCGGCCACGATCCGCCTACTTCATCAAGGGCCGCGGCTGGATCGACCTGCTGGGCTCCATCCCCAGCTTCGGGTTCTTCCAGTTCACGGTCCTGCTGCGTCTGTTCCGACTGTCCCGCCTCGCCCGCATCTCCCGCCTGCTGCGCGGCAACAACAAGAAGATGCTCATCGCGGACATCGTCCAGAACCGCGGCCAGTACGCCCTGTTCGTGACGGGCCTGCTCATCTTCATCGTGCTCACGGTCTCCAGCCTGCTCATCCTCCAGTTCGAGACCGCGGGCGGCGGCAGCATCACGACCGCGGGAGATGCCGTGTGGTGGGCCATCGTGACCATCACCACGGTCGGCTACGGTGACTACTACCCGGTGACGACGCTGGGCCGGGTGGTCGGCGTGGCGGTGATGTTCTCGGGCATCGCGGTCATCGGTGCGCTCGCGTCCATCCTCGCGTCGCTGCTGGTCACATCGTCGACATCCTCGTCCGCGACCCAGGACGCGGGCGACTCCCTCGCGGGCGGCCCAGATGCGGCCGGCGGCGGGCAGGAGGGGTCGCCTGCCGACGGCCCGGCTGCCGCTGGTCCAGCGCCCAGCGCCGCGGCGGAGGCCACCGCACGGGTGGCCGCGGCACTCGCGGTCCACCGTGGGGAGGCGGTCATCGCCGATCCGACGATGACCGCCATCGACACCGCCGCGGTGAACCGCGAGATCGCGGCGCTCCGGCAGGACATCGCGGAGCTGAAGGCGCTCCTGGGAGGCGCCGACCCGCAGCGTCCTCGCTGACCCACGCAATCACCCGCACGGGTGGATGTCCCTCCGGCCGCCTCACGGGAGCATCGATCGCATGAACCCGATCCAACGCACGATCCGGCTCTATCGCACCCAGTTCCAGCTGCTGTGGCAGTGGCGCGGGGGGCGGGTCGCGCTCGTCAAGCGGGCGTTGATCGCCCTGGTCGCGGCGCTGCTGGCATTCCACATCACCGCCTGGCTGCTGCCCGGATGGCTCCGCATCGACGAGCCGGGCGGTGCGCTGGCGGCGGTCGTCCTCATCGCAGGGTTGAACCTGCTCGTCCGGCCGGTGCTCATCGGGCTCGTCGCCAGCCGCTCCGTGGTGGCGCTGGTGATCCTCACGCTGCTGTTCCAGGCATTCGTGTTCTGGCTGCTCGATCCGCTCATCCCGGCGGTCACGGTCACCTCGGGGATCGTGGGCCTGCTCGTCGTGTCGTTCGTGTTCGGGTTCATCCAGGCGGCCATCGCGGCCGCGCTGGGACTGGGGGACGAGGGGTCGTACTACGGCACCCTGGTGCGCACCATGGCGCTCCGGCGACCGGACGTCATCCACACGGACAAGCCCGGGCTCGTGGTCATCCAGGTGGACGGCCTGTCGCACGACGTGATGACCCATGCCCTGCGCGCCGGCCGGGTGCCCGAGATGTCCCGGTGGATCCGGAGCGGGACGCACCGCCTGGGCCACTGGGACGCGCTGCTGCCATCCACCACGCCCGCCAGCCAGGCGGGAATCCTCCACGGCAACAACGACGGCATCCCCAACTTCCGATGGTGGGAGAAGAAGGAGCGGCGGCTGCTCGTCGCGAACCATCCGGAGGACGCGACGGAGATCGAGCGGCGGGTCTCCGACGGACAGGGGCTGCTCAGTCCCGGCGGCGCGAGCATCAGCAACATCTTCACGGGCGACGGCGACCGCGCCTTCCTGGTGATGTCCACCATCAAGGTCAAGGAGCGCGGACTGGGTCAGAGCGACGCGTTCGCGTGGTTCTTCGTGAGCCCCTACAACTACCTCGTGATGGGCGCCCGGTTCCTGGCCGAGGTGGTCAAGGAGATGTGGCAGTCGGAACGCCAGAAGCGCGCCGGCATCGTGCCCTACCACGGACACCACCGCAGGATGCCCTATCCGTTCGTGCGGGCGGCCACGAACGTGGCGCTCCGGTCGCTGGGCACCAGCCTCGTGGTCCAGGAGATGGTCCGGGGCACGCCCGTCATCTACATGGACTACACCGACTACGACGAGATCGCCCACCACAGCGGGCCGGAGCGCCCGGAGTCGCTCGACGCGCTCGATGGTGTCGATCGCGAGCTGGGGGTCCTCCTGCGAGCCTCCGCTGAAGCTCCTCGGCCGTATCGGTTCGTGATCCTCGCCGATCACGGCCAGTCGCTGGGCGAGACGTTCCACCAGCGGTACGGCGTGACGCTCCAGGATGTGGTGCGCCAGCTCATGGGCGGGGATGCGTCCGTGGCCGCGGCGACCCAGCAGGTGGAGGACTGGGGGCAGCTCAACACGTTCCTGGGCGAGGTGTCGCAGACGAATGGCGCGTCCGGGTCCATCGCGCGACGCGTGACCAAGGGTGGGGACCTGGGGCCCGCGCAGATGGAGACCACCGCGGGCGTGGCCACATCCGCAGGCTCGTCCGGTTCGGATGGGACGACGACCCCGGCCGAGCTGATCGTGGTGGCGGGCGGCAACCTGGCCCACATCTACTTCAACGTCAGCGAGGAGCGCATGACGCTGGAGGAGATCGAGTCCGCCTACCCGGAGGTGATCAAGGGCCTCGTGGGCCATCCGGGCGTCGGCTTCGTGCTCGTGCGCACCGCGACGCGGGGACCGATCGCGATCGGCAAGAAGGGCATCCACGTGCTCGATGAGGACCGCGTGGAGGGCGTGGACCCGATCGCCGAGTACGGCGACCTGGCCGTGCGCGCCCTGCTGCGCCAGGATGAGATCGCGCACTGCGGCGACGTCGTGGCGGTCAGCCTGTACGACCCCGAGACCGGCGAGATCGCCGCGTTCGAGGAGCTGATCGGGGCCCACGGCGGCCTTGGCGGGGCACAGACCCGTCCGTTCCTGCTCTACCCGTCGGATTGGGAGCTTGACCAGGGCCCGCTCGTCGGGGCGCCCGCGGTGTACCGCCAGCTGCGGCGCTGGATGGAGGGGCACCTGGGCATGGAGTTCGGCCTCACCGAGGCCGGTCGGAAGGTCGCCGCGACGAAGGCCGCCGCCGCAGCGACCCAGACGGCGGAGACATCGACCGACGCCGTGTCCGAGATGACCCCGACCGGCACAGCGACCGATGCGACCTCGACCGGCACCCTGGAGGCGACGGCGCCCGAGACGACCGACCCGCCGGCGACCGCCTGAGTCGCGATGGGCGCCTCAGGCGGCGGTGGCACCGCCGTCCACGGAGAGCACCTGCCCGGTCATCCAGGCGGCGTCCTCGCTGAGCAGGTATCGGATGCCGCGCGCCACGTCGTCCGCGGTCCCCAGGCGTCGCAGCGGGTAGTGCTTCGCCTGGTTCGCGATCGTCTCCTGGACGTCGCTGCCCCAGCCCATCTCGATCTTCTGCTCCAGGGAGGACCGGCCGATGGCCGTCTCCGGGATCGTCGCGGGAGCGACCGCGTTCACGATCACGCCCTGCGGCCCGTACTCGACCGCGAGCGCCTTGGTGAGGCCGACGAGGCCCCATTTCGAGGCGATGTAGTGCGCGGAGTTCGCGCCCGCCCGGACGCCCGCCACGGACGCGACGTTGACGATGCGCCCGCCGCCCGCCTCGACGAGCCTGGGGATCGTCTCCTGGCACACGTGGAACGCCCCGGTCAGGTTGATGGCCAGCATCCGCTCCCATGCCTCGGCCGTGATGTCCCCGAACGGCGTGAACCGGAAGATGCCCGCCGAGTTCACGACCCGATCCAGGCCGCCCATCGCGTCCGCGGACCGGGCGACGGCCGCCGCGACCTCTGACCGCGACCGGACGTCCACGCGCTCGGTGCGGACGCGACCGCCGAGCGCCGCCGCCACGGCGAGCCCCGCCTCGTCGACATCCAGCGCGGTGACCGCCGCTCCATCGGCGGCGAGCAGCTCGACGGTCCGCAGGCCGATGCCCGATCCGCCGCCCGTGACCAGCACGTGCCAGTCGCGCGCATCGATGGACGCCCTGGAGCCCGACATCAGGCGTCGCCGTCGAGCAGCCGGTGGCCCTTCGGCTCCCACCCCAGGAGGGCCCTGGCCTTGGTCAGGTTGTGATCGCGCTGCTGCTCGTCGGCCACGATCCAGACCGGGTCGTATCGGCCGCCGCCCACCTGCGCCGCCCGCAGCGCCCCCAGGATCGCGTTCGCCAGGTCCTCCTCATCCATGACATACAGCTCCGGATGGAGGGGTGCGCGCTTCTCGGCGAGATACGCCTCGCGCGTGCGCGGGCCGCTGATGCGCAGGCCGATGATGCGCATCCCGAAGCTTGCCGCGAAGTACTGGCAGATGCGCTCTCCCAGGCCCTTCGTGAAGCCGTAGATCGAGGCCGCGTCCAGGAGCGCCGTGTCCTCCGACTCATAGCGCGCCACCCGGCCGTCCTGGCCCCGGCGCTGGAAATGCACCGATCGCGTCGACACGTGGACACCGCGCATGATCCCCTGCGCCTGGGCCGTCCACAGCAGCAGGTGCAGCCCGAGCGTGTTCACCTCGTAGTTGTTGACGATCGACTCGACCGTCTGCTCCGTCTCGTTGGCGCCACCGGGCGAGCGCATGACCATGTTCACGAAGGAGTCCATGCCCTCGAGCGCGCGCGCGACGTCGTCCGGGTTCGAGATGGACCCCTGGACGTAGTCCACGAGGTCCGCGTGGCGGGGCGGGGCCACGTCCAGCACGCGCAGCTCGTGCTCCCTCGCGAGGTACGGCGTGACGAACGTGCCGACCATCCCCGAGCCGCCGATGAGCAGGATCTTCACCCGGACCCTCCAACCTCTGTCCTCGCGGGCACCCGATCCCCTGCCGGTGACTGCCGCCGACCCATCCTACCGCCCGACCGCCCGGCCGATGGGGCGTCGCATCGGCCGCATGTCGTGCCCGGCCAGACCCTAGAATCCGACCCGCATCCCGATGGAGGAGGTCTCGTGGCCCCGTCTCGCCCCGCCGTCGCCATCGCCGCCAGCCGGCAGATGCTGGACGGCATCCTCGCGTCCCCGCACCTGGCGCGGATCCGCGCCCTGGGGGACGTGCGCACCGCGGAGTTCGATCGGCCGGGGGGCTATGTCGAACCGCCGCCCCCGGACGCGGAGGCCGATCGACGACTCATCGAGCATGTGGCGGACGCCCGGGCCCTCATCGTGAGCATGGGCGCACCGCGCGTGACCGCCCCGATTATGGACGCCTGCCCGAACCTCCGCTTCATCGGCGAGCTGGAGGGGGATCGCTTCGCGAGCCGCATCGATGTGGAGGCCGCCTGGCAGCGCGGCATCCGCACCGTGGACACCACCAACGGCTCGTCCTACGGCGTCTCCGAATGGGCGCTCACGCTGATGCTCCTGGGGCTGCGCAACGCCGGCGCCCAGTTCCGGGACGTCCAGCAGCGTGCGCCCTGGTTCCACAGCGTGCCCTGGGAGGAGCGACGGTTCAAACCGGACGAGCTGACCGGGCGGACCGTGGGCCTCATCGGCTGCGGCATCATCGGCCGGCGCCTGCTGGAACTGCTGGAGCCGTTCCGCTGCCGGGTCCTGATCCACGATCCGTACGTGCCGCGCGAGCTCGCGGACGTCTACGACGTGACGTTCACGAGCCTGGACAACGTGCTGTCGCTGACGGACGTGGTCGTCTGCCTCGCGCCCATCACGCCCGCCACGCACAAGATGCTGGGCGCCCGGGAGCTTGGCCTCATCCGTGACGGCGGCGTGTTCGTGAACGTGTCGCGCGGCCAGATCGTGGACAGCGACGCGCTCATCGCGGAGGTCGCGTCCGAGCGGATGGTGGCGTGCCTGGACGTGTTCGACCCGGAGCCCATCCCGGAGGACTCGCCCATCCGTGACCTGCGCAACGCGCTGGTCACTCCCCACTCCGCGGCGGCCACCGCGAGCACCCGGGGTCGGAACATCGCGATCATGGCGGACGAGCTGGAGCGGTTCCTGGCGGGTCACGAGACGCGCTATGACCTGCTCCCCCGTACGATCGCCAACCGCTCCGGCACAGCGCCGCCCGGCCGGTCCTGAGGACGCACCGGGAGGAGGCGCGGATGACCATCGACACGCTCATCGTCGGCGGCGGATCGGCTGGCTGCGTCCTGGCGAACCGGCTGTCGGAGGATCCGACACGGAAGGTGGTGCTGCTGGAGGCGGGTCCCGACCACCCGGACTTCGACCGCGCGCCCGACCTGGTGCGGCTGGCGTATGGCGGGGTCGCCGTGCTCGATCAGCTGGCCGCGCTCGACTGGGCGTACCAGGCGCAGGGCTCCACGACCAGTCCGATGATCCGCATCCCGCGGGGCCGTCTGATGGGTGGCTCCGGGTCCATCAACGGCACGATCTTCCTGCGCGGCCTGCCCGAGGACTTCGAGCGGTGGGCCGCGCTGGTGGGTCCCGAGTGGGGCTGGGCACCCATGCGCGAGGCGCTCCGGGCCATCGAGGCCGACGCATGGGGTCGCGACGAGGATCACGGGCGGGACGGGCCGGTGGCGATCCATCGCTGGCCGCGCGAGCAGTGGGTGGACACCCAGGCGCGCTTCGTCCAGGCGTGCCTGGATGCGGGGTACGGAGCGGCCGCCGACGCGAACGCGCCCGACGCCATGGGCGTGGCGCCGATGCCCCTGAATCAGCTGGCAGGGACGCGGGTGACGCCGGCGCGAGCGTTCCTGACCGACGCCGTGCGGGCCCGTCCGAACCTGGTGATCCGACCGCTCACGCGCGCGCTCCGGGTGGAGGTCCAGGACGGCCGGGCGACCGGCGTCGTGGCGACCGGAGGGGGCACGGCCGGTGGCGGGACCACGGAGGTCATCCGGGCGGGCGAGATCATCCTCGCGGCGGGCGCCGTGGGCAGCGCTCAGCTGCTGCTGCTGTCGGGCGTGGGTCCGGCGGATGCGTCGCGGAATCTGGGCATCCCGGTCGTCGCGGACGTTCCGGGCGTGGGCGAGGGGATGCGCGATCATCCCAAGACGTGGATCGCGTGGCCGCTCCGGGACGACGCCGACCCGGCGCTCCGGCCCACGCTGCCGTGGCTCCAGACCTCGGTGCGCTACACCGCGAGCGGCTCCGACCTGCGGGGCGACATGATGCTCTACCCCAACTCGGTGATCCCGGGGCCCACGCCCGGCTCGCGCGCGTTCCGCATCGAGGCGGTCAACAACCTCCAGCTGTCGGTCGGCAGGATGTGGATCACCTCGGCGGACCCCGACGTCAAGCCCACGATCGACCTGCGGCTGCTGTCGGAGCCCCGGGACGCGGACCGGCTGGTGGACGCGATCCGGCGATCGCTGGCGCTGGCGGAGACCGCGCCGCTCGACGAGATCCTGGGGCCCGCGTACCTGCCCGCTCCGACGGACCGCGCGTCGGATGCGGCGCTGCTGGACCACGTCAGGCGCACCGTGATGACGGGGCAGCACGTCAGTTCCTCGTGCCGGCTGGGCCGCGACGGTGATCCGCTGGGCGTGGTCGATGCCTCGTGCCGGGTGAGAGGTGTCGCTGGACTGCGCGTCATCGACAGCTCCATCATGCCCGACAGCATCCGGGCGAACATCCATTCCGCGGTCCTGGCGCTCGCCTGGTTGATGGGTGGCCGGATCGCGGCGGGTGACTGACGCGTCGGGACGGCGCGGCACTCGGCGGGAACGCGTCGGCCGACCCGGGGGCATCTGTGGCATGAGCAGCATCGGCCCGGGCGGCCGGCCGTAGCCGCCGCCTACACTCGACCTGGAGCCACCGGGGCCCCGACGGCGCCGAGTGGAGGAGGTCACAGGTGGGCATGGTCGGGCTGCTCCTCCGTGCGGTCGCTCGATTCCTGGGCGTGGTGGTGGTCGCGGTGACGTTCGCGTTCATGATGGAGACGCTGACCCCCCGGCCCGGCGGCGCGGACACCGGCATGCTGGAGCGGTACCTCGGCTATTGGACGGGACTGCTGGAGCCGTCGGTGGCAGGGCGCGTCCTGCGCGGACTGCCGTGGACCCTGGCCGTGATGGGCTTCGCGACCGTCCTCGCCGTCGCTGGCGGCACCGCGGTCGGGGCCTGGTTGGGCCGGCCGGGGCAGCACCGCCTCGGAGGGTTCCTCGCGGCGGCCACGGTGCCGGTCATCCTGCTGGCGAGCGTGCCCTCGTTCTTCATCGGCATGGGGCTCATCGCGGTGTTCACGCACGGGCTGCACGCGCTCCCCCCAGCGCTGGCCTTCGCGCCGACCCAGACCTGGAACGACAAGGTGGCCGTCCTGCTCGACCTCGTCCAGCACGCGGTGCTGCCCATCACCACGGTCGCGCTGGCAGGCGTGGGGGCGAGCGCCCTCACGATGCGCGCCCTCGTGACCCACAGCATGACCGAGGACCACGCCCGGTTCGCGGAGGCGCTGGGGATGCCGTCCCGGCGCGTCCTGCTGGCGCATGGCATCCGCCCGTCCCTTGCACCGCAGGCGACCGCCCTGAGCCTGGGCCTGGGGATCGCGGTGAGCGGCGCGATCCTCGTGGAGGCGCTGTTCAGCTACCCCGGACTGGGCTGGATGCTGTGGCGAGCGGTCCAGGGCGGCGACATCGCGATGGTCCGGGCGATCACCGTCGTGCTGGTCCTGGGCATCGCGCTCGCGGCGCTCGTGCTGGACCTCGCGCTGCCGCTGCTGGACCCGCGGATCAGGCGCTGATCGGGCGGCGCGTGCGCAGCAGCGTGTCCATCGTGTCACCCATGACCCACGCCAGGTCCTCCGGCTGGAAGATGTCCGCGCAGTGGACCCGCACGACATCCAGCGTCTGGCGGAACGTGCAGGCGACCCACGGCGACACCGGGTAGTCGGAGCCCCAGGCGAGGCGGCGCGGTCCGAATGCCGCCGCGATGCGACCGAAGACGGCCCGCTGTTCCGGGTAGGGGTACTCCGCCCACGCCCGTGACCCGTAGTAGAAGCCGGAGACCTTGACCGCGATGCCCGGTTCGTTCGCACAGGCAAGGAGTTCCGCCAGGCCGGGTGGGTCGCAGCCCTCCACCGCGTCAGCAGCCCGAACCATGCCCTGGTGGTGCAGCAGGATGGGCAGCGTGGGGAATGCGCGGGCCACGGTCCGGATGTCGGCGAACCATGCGGGACCGGCCGCGATGCTGGCGATGAGGTCCGCCTGCGCGGCAGCCTCGAAGAAGCGCATCCCCTCCTCGCTCACCAGCCAGCCGTCGTTCGCCTCGCCGACGTAGTGGGTGAACCCGGCGATGTGCCATCGGTCCACGGCGGCGGACAGCCGGTCGACCGCGCCGGGGGTGTGGTATTCCGGCGACCAGGCGGAGTCGATGTCCGGGAACTGGATCACCCGGTCCGGCCAGCGTCGGGAGGCCTCGAACACGTACTGGTTGTTGTCCGGGTTGTGATCGATGCGGGCGCAGATGAGCACCGCCCTGTCCACGCCCTCGGCGTCCATCTCGAACAGCAGCCGCTCGATGGTGCCTCGGTGGCCGGGGTCCGGCACACGTGTGTCGTACGGCCAGGTCGTCCAGGCGTGACAGTGGCTGTCGACGATCATCGGGACCCTCCATCTGCCACACCGGGTGATGCAAGCCGGCGGAAACGTTCCCTGTATCCTGAGTCACAGTCCAGCCCCCTGCACGTCCGGAGTGATCGACCATGGCCATCTACCTCACCGAAGCCGACATCAGCCAGCTGCTCACGATGGACGACGCGCTGACGGTGCTCGAGGAGCTGTTCGCGGCGCGATCGCGCGGCGAGATCGTCAATCGGCCGCGCATCCGGGTCCCCATCCAGGCCGGCACCTACAACGTGATGCCCGCGGGCTGGACGTCGCGGGGGGTGGTTGGCCAGAAGGTGTACACCGCGTCCGCCAAGGGCGCCTTCTTCCAGATCCTGCTGCACGCCGCGGACGGATCGGGGCTGCTGGCGCTCATGGGCGGCGGACGCATCAGCGGCCTGCGCACGGGTGGCGCCACGGGTCTGGCGGCGCGCGTGCTGGGCGGCGATGCGGTGGGTGGGCCGGTGGCGGTCATCGGCGCCGGGTTCCAGGCGACGATGCAGGTCCACGGCATCGTGGCCGCCACGGGTGCCTCGGAGGTGCGCGTGTTCAGCCGGTCTGCCGAGAAGCGAGAGCCGTTCGCGGCGCGCCTCGCAGAGGCGACGGGATCCGCGGTGCGTCCGGTCGCCACGGTCGAGGAGGCGCTCGACGGCGTGCGCATCGTGGTGACCATCACGAATTCCGCGGAACCCGTGCTCACGGCGGCCCAGGTGACACCGGGCATGACGGTCATCGCGGCCGGCAACAACACCTGGCTGCGATCGGAGATCGACCCGGCCATCTTCGCGAAGGCGGACCTGGTGGTCGTGGATGACCTGCCGAACGCCCAGGTCGAGGCAGGGGAGTTGATGCGCGCCGCGGAGCTGGGCCACGTGTCCTGGGACCGCGTCGTCGCGCTGGGCGACATCATCGGCGGTGAGCGGCCGGGGCGAACCGGCGCCGAACAGATCATCGTGTGCGAGCTCCAGGGCATCGGCATCGAGGATGTCGCGGTCGCGGAGCTGGTCCTGCGCCGGGCGAGGGAGCGCGGCGTGGGACTGGAGCTGCCCGCCTGACGGGCGTCGCCCGCGTGACTGGGCCTGCCGACCTGCCATGAAGCGCATCCCGCGGGCGAGGCGGCCGGCGATCGCCGCCGCGACGCAGGCGGCGTCGGTCCACCCCGTCACCGGTCCGCGCCGCGCCACGGGCTCCAAGAGCGATGCCTGGGTCGTGGCGCTGCCGGCGAGCCAGCCTGACGCCGGCAGCGCCATCGTGGCGTTCGCGACCGGTCGAGACTCGGTGGCCATCGCGATCGGGGGCGTCGAGGGCGAGGCCGTCCGCCGGCACACCGGTCACGACCTGGCGGTGGTGCTGCCGGAGGGATCCGGGGCGCTGCGGCATGGCGCGGATCGCGACGAGCTCGCGGAGGTCCCATACCACGGACCCTGCACGCTGGTCGTTCCGGCGGGCACATGGCACGCGATCATCCCCCATCCCGGGACACCCGCGGGCGTCGCGTTCCTGACGCGTCCGGGTGTCACCATCGACCCGTTCAGTGTCGTGGGTCCACGAGCGGAGCCTGGACTGGTGCACCTGGACACGCTGCCGGTCTCGCCCTGGCCGATGAGCCAGGCGGAGGTGGTCCCGGTGCCCGCTCCGGCTGCGGACGCCTCGTCGGTGGGCCGGTCGGTCGCCCCCGCTTCCGCGCCGGCGCGCCCGGCCCGGGTCGTCCCCTACGCTGCGCCGACGGGCGCCGACTACGCGCTGCCCCTGGACACGGGCACCGACACCCTGTTCGTGATGAGCTCGGACGGCGTGTCCTGGGACCGCGCACCGGTGGACGTGGCGGTGCACCGCCATGACCGGGAGGATGAGTACATCGTGCTCGCGGCGGGGGCCGAGGGATGGCTGCTCAACGGTCCCACGCAGGAGTCGGTCCAGCGGATCCCGTTCCGCGGGCCCTGCGTGCTGGTCATGCCGTCGGGCAACTTCCACCGCGTCGTGCGCACGGACGGGGAGACCGTCCGGTCGATCCTGGTGTACGCACACCGGTCCCAGGCCACGGCCACCTGGGCGGACATCATCGCGCAGATCGAATGGGGGGAGCCAGAGGCATGAAGATCCTGCTCGTCGGCGGCTCGGGGATGGTCGGCACGTTCGTCACGCCGTACCTCGCGAGGGAGCACGAGCTGCGCGTGCTGGACGTGGCCCCGCCCCGCCACGCGGACCTCGTGGACTACGTCCAGGGGTCCATCTCGAACCCGGACGACGTCGCGCGCGCGCTCGAGGGCATGGACTCCTTCGTGAACATGGTCATGCGCTCGCCGCAGGGTGGGTCGGTGACCGACCAGGACCTGACGATCATCCGCGACAACTACGAGGTGAACACGCTCGGGCTCCACTACCTGCTCTGGATCGCGCAGGGCATGGGCATCAGGTCGGGCGTCCACACCTCCACGATGAGCGTCCACTATCGCGAGCGGTCGTGGTATCCCTCGGAGGAGACGGTGTCGCTCGACTCGCCCTCCGCGTACGGCCTCACGAAGGGCCTGGGCGAGCAGATCTGCGGCTACTTCGCGCGCTGGTTCGACATGCGCCTCATCGCGCTGCGCATCACCGGCCCACGCACCCGGGAGGCGTACCTCGCGGAACGCCGGACGCCCATCCATGAGGGCCTCTACGTGACCGACGAGGAGGACCTCGCCCGGGCGTACCTGGCGGCCATCGCCGCGGTGCAGACCGGCCATGCCCGCTTCGACGCGGTCTGGATCGCCGGGGACGAGCGCGAGGCGACCCACAACCTCACGAAGGCGCGCACCCTGCTGGGCTGGACGCCGCAGAGCCATCGACTCCTGGAGGGATAGGTCGTTCCAGCCGCTCGTGTCGCGGCGCGCGATCGGCGTCGTGCCCCACGACCGGGCGGCCGGGACACGTCACGACCCCCGGCGGTCGCCCACCGGGGGTCGTGACTGAGGTTCGCTCGATCGGCGACCTACGCGGCGCCGGTCGGCTCCAGCCGGTGGACCACCAGGTTGATGGCCTCCCAGCAGGGATACGGTGCGACGTACGGATCATCTTCCGTGGGCCACCCGGTCCAGTAGGTCTGGTTGTAGGTCACCACGTGGAGCTCCTCGGTGAGCATGATCTCCGGCATGTCGCGGAGGTAGATGTCCACCGCCTGGACGGCCAGGTCCATGTACTTCGAATCCTGGGCGTTGTCGGCGGGGATCGCCTCCATCTGGTCCAGGATCGCGTCGAGCTCGGGGTTGCTGTAGCGCTGGCCCTGGATGACCGACCCCGGCAGGTTCGTGCCGATGGGTGCCGTGAACTTGGTGTGCAGGTCCTTCAGCGTGTCGAACGGCTCCGACAGGCTGCCGCAGTGCACCAGCACGAGCGTGTCATGGTTGCCCGGCAGGAACCGGTTGACCCACTCGTTCGCGGGGTCGACCTCGAGCGTCGACTCGAAGCCCGCATCCTGGAGGTTCTTCTGGATGATGGGGAACGACGGCTGGAAGAACGAGGGACCGAACACCGGGACGGTCAGGACCTGGCCGTCCTTGGCCCACTTGCCGTTCGCATCCTTGGCGTAGCCCGCCGCCGTCATGTACTCGTCGACCTTCTCCTGGGAGGGGTTGTCACGGTCGTACTTGTCCAGCAGCTCCTGGATGCGGCCGGGCACCCACTGCGGCGCCATGTATGCGGAGAACGGCAGCACCATGGGGTAGTTCGCCCCTTCGTAGCCGATGTCCGAGATCATCTGGCGGTCGATGGCGTAGTTGACCGCCAGGCGGATGTTCACGTCGCTCCACGGCTCCTTCATGTTGTTGAACAGGAAGTTGTAGCCGCAGCCGTCGGGAGCACCCCACACGGGGCCCTCGTTGTGCCAGGAGCGGAGGTTCGGGTTCTGGCCCTGCGACGCCACGAACGTGCCCGGCTGGAGCGGGTTGCCCGTGTCCACCTGGTTGGTGATGTGCAGGTTGGACATCGCGGCGTCATCCGCGACAGGGATGAGGATGAGGCGCTTGGGGTTCGGCATCCGGTCGATGCCGGGGATCTTGCCCACGCCCCACCAGGTGTCCAGCCGGTCCGCGACCATCTGCTGCGCGTCCGACTTCACGATCTTGTACGGCCCCGTGCCGCACGGCCAACCCTGCGCCAGGTCGTAGAACTTGAACTCCTTGAAGTCCTTGTCCTGCCAGATGTGCTTGGGCAGGATGACCTGGTGGTTCTCGTGCCCGAGGGCCAGGTTGTCGCGGAAGAAGCGCGGCCCCGGCTTGGTGAGCTTGATGATCGAGGTCAGCGGATCGACGACCTCGACCTCCTTCAGCCACTCCTTGTAGATCGTGGAGTAGGTGATGGCCGGGTCGTCCACGTCGCGCAGGGCCTCGAGCGTGAACTTGACGTCGTCCGAGGTCATCTGGACGCCGTCGCACCAGGTCACGCCGTCGCGCAGCTTGAGCGTGATCTCCGTGAAGTCGTCGTTGTAGGTGAATGACTCCCCCTGCCACGGGATCAGCTCGCCCGTGTTCAGGTTGGTGTAGAACAGCGCCTCAAGGATGCCCTTGACACCCATCTCGCGCTGGTTGTTGAACGCCGGACCCTGGTTGTAGACGTTCCAGTTGTCCACGTTCGGGAGCTCCGTCACGAAGCCCCAGGGCGTGAAGATGAACGTCTCGTTCCGGGGGACCTCGGGCAGGTCGCCCTGTGCCACCGCCGGCTGCGCCGGGATGACCAGGCTCGCGACCGCGAACCCGACCAGCATCGAGGCCCGCACCCGGCTGCGCCGCCCCCCGCGGCTCGTCCCGATGGCTGCCACAGCCATGCTCGCCTTCCCTCCTCCGGTCCCGTGGCGGCTTGACACGCTGCCGCCGGCGCTGCAATCCTTTCCGGACTGCCCACGGACCGTAGCCGCGGCGAGGTGGCGGTGTCAAGTCGGGACCGGATCGCCTCCCACAGAGCGGCCCGCGGACCGTGTGAGGTGGGTGGCGCCCGTCCCGGATGGTCGGGCGCCTGGAGGGGAGGAGCCGCCGGGGTGTCCGACGCGGTCCGCTATATCGGCCGCCGCTTCGTCCAGCTGCTCCTGGTCATCTGGGTCGCGGGCACGCTCAACTTCATCGTGCCGCGGCTCATCCCCGGCGACCCGATCGAGGCGGCGCTCGCCAAGATGCAGGCCCAGGGCGGTCAGTCCGCCTTCGACGCGGCGGCGCTGGCGGCCACCTACGCGGCCAAGTTCGGACTGGACCAGCCGATCCTGAACCAGTACGTCAACTACTGGACGGACCTGGTCAAGCTCGACCTGGGCGTGTCGGTCGTCAACTTCGGGCAGCCGGTCGCAGCCAAGATCGGGAACGCCCTGCCCTGGTCGATCGGCCTGCTCATCACCGCCACCCTCATCGCGTTCGTGGTGGGTACGGTCATCGGGGCGCTCCTCGTCTGGCCGCGGGCGCCGCGGGTGCTGAGATGGGTGGCCACGCCGCTGCTCATGCTGTCCACCGTCCCGTACTACCTGCTGGCGATCATCCTCATCTACGTCTTCGCCATCAGCCTGCGGCTGTTTCCGGCGGCGAACGGCTTCAGTCCCACCACGATCCTGGGCCTCAACCTCCACTCCGCCCTGGACATCGCTGGCCATGCCTTCCTGCCGGCGCTGTCCATCGTGCTGGGTGCGGTGGGCTTCTGGGCGCTGGGGATGCGCAGCCTGATGGTGAACGTGCTGGGCGAGGACTACATCACGTATGCCGATTCGAAGGGCCTTGCCTCGTCGCGCATCTTCCTGCGCTACGGCCTGCGAAACGCACTGCTGCCCCAGGTGACGGCGCTCGCCCTGGCCCTCGCCACCGTCGTGTCGGGAGCCATCCTGGTGGAGGCCATCTTCAACTACCCGGGGCTTGGCGGCCTGCTGTTCAGCTCCGTGGTGAACAAGGACATCTTCGTGATCAACGGGATCGTCTCGGTGCTCATCGTCACGCTCGCCGTGACGGTGTTCCTCATCGACCTGCTGTATCCGCTCATCGATCCGCGCATCCGGCACAGCCGATGAGCACCGTGCCGCGGTCCGAGGCACAGGCCGCGCCCGGGACGATCGCGGCGCCGCGCCGTCGGTCGCGCCTGGGGCGCGATCCGCGCATCACGCCGCAGCTCATCGTGGGCGCGGGGATGCTGGGCCTCCTGGCGTTCGTGGCGATCGTGGGTCCCCTGACCGTGGATCCGGCCAACGCGGACGTGACCGCGGTCAGGCCGCGCATGCCTCCCAGCGCCGAGTACTGGCTGGGCAGCGACACACAGGGGCGCGACCTGTGGAGCGTGATGATGCTGGCCATCCCGAACACGCTCAAGGTGGGCCTCATCGCGGGCATCGTGGGGACCGTCATCGGCGTCACGCTCGCGCTCATCGCGGGCTATTTCCTGGGTCCGGTGGACTCCGCCATCCGCATCGTCTCGGACTCGCTGCTGACCGTGCCGGGGATCGCGATCCTGGTGGTCATCGCGGCGAACATCCAGCAGATGACCGTGGAGGTGATGGCGCTCACCGTCGCGGCGCTCGCCTGGATGTTCCCCACCCGGACGATCCGCGCTCAGGTGCTGACGATCAGGGAGCGCTCATACGTCGAGGTGGCGCGCGCCAACGGGGTGGGCCCGTGGGGCCTCATCTTCCGGGAGATCATGCCCAACCTGATGCCCTTCATCGCGGCCAGCTTCGTGGGTGCCGTGGCGGGCGCCATGCTCGCGTCGATCGGCCTGGAGGCGCTCGGCCTGGGCGCCATCCAGATGCCCTCCCTGGGCATCACCATCTATTGGTCACAGGAGTACACCGCGGTGCTGCGCGGGATGTGGTGGTGGTGGCTGCCGCCGGTGATCGTGATCTCCTACATCTTCATGGCGCTGTTCCTGACGTCGGCGGGGATGGACCGCTTCGCCAATCCGCGGCTGCGACGGGGAGGCTGATCGGCCGATGACCGCACCCGTCCGGGAACCCGCGTCCGCGGCCGCACCCACGCACCGCGCGACCATCGGCGACGGCCCGCCGGTCCTGCGCGTGGAGGACCTCCGGGTCGTCTACCGCACGCCCGTGGGCGACGTGCCGGCCGTGGACCGCGTGTCGTTCTCGCTCCAGCCGGGCCAGCGGCTGGGGCTCATCGGCGAGTCCGGCTCGGGCAAGACCACGATGGCGACCGCGCTGATGCGCCTGACGCGACCGCCCGGGCTGATCGCGGGCGGCCGGGTGCTGCTGGGCGACGTGGACCTGATGACCCTCGACCCGAGGCGGCTCCAGGAGACACGGCTGCGGGACATCGCGCTCGTGCCCCAGGGGGCCATGAACTCGCTCAACCCGGTGATGCGCGTCGGGCACCAGATGAGAGACGCCATCGAGGCGCACGAGGGCCGGGCGGCGCGCCGGGGCATGGACGAGCGGGTCGCCCGGCAGTTCGCCCGGGTGGGCCTGCCACCCACAGTCGCCAACCGGTATCCGCACGAGCTGTCGGGCGGCATGAAGCAGCGAGCGGTGATGGCCATCTCCACCGTGCTGGACCCGCGGGTGATCATCGCCGACGAGCCCACGAGCGCCCTCGACGTGGTCGTCCAGCGCCAGGTGATGCAGACGCTCGGGCGGCTCCAGGAGGGCATCGGCTCGGCGGTCGTGCTCATCGGCCACGACATGGGCCTCATCGCGCAGTTCGCGGACCTCGTGGGCGTGATGTACGCCGGTCGGCTCGTGGAGATCGGGCCCGTGGACGACATCCTGACCGCGCCCCGGCACCCCTACACGAGACTGCTCATCGAGTCGCTGCCCAGGCTCACCGAGCGCGGCAGGCTGGTGGGCATCCCGGGGCTCCCGCCCGCGCTCCTGAGCCTGCCCGCAGGCTGCGCCTTCAACCCGCGCTGCCCCTACGCGTTCGACCGGTGCCTCGAGGAGGTGCCCGAGACGCAGGCGGTCGGCGAGGGGCGGCGCGCCGCGTGTCATCTCTACCCGGGGCACGCCGAGCTGCCCCCGCTGCCGACCGCGGTGGTCCTCGGCCCGGACGCGCCGCTCGAGGAGACCCAGGCGCGGATGGAGGGCCGCCCCGAGCCCGGGCGGGCGGACGCGGACGCGGACCTCGCCCGGGAGCTCGCCGCCGAGGAGGGTCCGCTCGCGCCCACGCCGAGTTCGGCGATGGGCATCACCGACCTTGCCCGGTCGGACATCGACGAGCTGCATCGCGGGAGGGGCGGCTCGTGAGCACCCCGTTGCTGGAGCTTCGGAACGTCACGAAGGAGTTCGTGAGCGGCGTCCGGAGGTCCGCCTCGAACACGACCGTGGCGCTGCGAGACGCGAGCCTCGTCGTGCCCAGCGAGTTCCCGACGGCGACTGCCGTCGCCGGTGAGTCAGGCTCGGGCAAGACCACCATGGCGCGCCTGCTGCTGGGCTACATCAGGCCCACGAGCGGCCAGGTCCTGTATCAGGGCGTGGACATCACCAAGATGAGCAAGGCCCAGCGCATGGCCTTCCGCCGCGAGGTCCAGCCGATCTTCCAGGACCCCTTCGAGGTCTACAACCCGTTCTACCGGGTGGACCACGTGCTCACCACGCCCCTCAGGAACTTCGGGATGCACCGGGGTCCGGGCGAGGCGCGCCGGCGCATCGAGGAGTCGCTCGAGATGGTGGGCCTGCGGCCGCGCGAGACGCTGGGCCGCTACCCCCACGAGCTGTCGGGCGGCCAGCGCCAGCGGATCATGGTGGCGCGCGCGCTGCTGCTGCGGCCCCGGATCATCATGGCCGACGAGCCGGTGTCGATGGTGGACGCGTCGCTCCGCGCGACGATCCTCGACGAGCTGCGCAAGCTCAACACCGAGTTCGGCATCTCGCTCCTGTACATCACCCACGACCTGACCACCGCGTACCAGGTGTGCGACGACATCGTGGTGCTGTACCAGGGCTCGGTGGCGGAGGCGGGGTCGGTGGAGCGGGTCATCCGGGAGCCCCGGCACCCCTACACGCGGCTGCTCGTGTCGTCGATCCCCGACACCGACCGGTCCCGGCGCTGGGGCGAGGACGAGGTGCCCGTGCCCGAGTCGTCCGCCGGGCGGACCACGCGCGGCTGCCGCTTCGCGCCGCGCTGCCCGCACGTCATGGACGAGTGCTGGACCACGGTTCCGCCGCTGTACCGGGTGGACCCGGACCGGGCCGCCGCCTGCTTCCTCCACAGGGAGGCGCCGTCGCTCCCGTCGGAGGGGATCGGCGCGGTCTTCCATGGGCGCGCATCGCCCGCCCCGGCCGGGGCGGCGCCCGAGTCGCCGAGGGGGCCGGGGGCGGCGCCCGAGATGCCGGGCGGGACGGGGACGCCACCCGCCACCGAGGCCCCGGCCACGCCTGCCGTCCCCACCGCCTGAGCCTGAAGGGGGCCCCCTCGATGACCCTGGACCTGCTCATCACCGGCGGCTGGGTCGTGGATGGGACCGGCAACCCTGCGTACCCCGCGGACATCGCGATCACGGGCGATCGGATCGTGGACGTGGGCCGCCTGCCCGGCGCCACCGCCGAGCGGATCATCGACGCGACGGGTCGCGTCGTGACACCCGGCTTCATCGACGCCCACAGCCATTCGGACTGGGTGCTGCTTGCCAACCCCACCGCGGAGAGCGCGATCCGGCAAGGCGTGACCACGGAGATCGTGGGCAACTGCGGCATCAGCCAGGCCCCCGTCACGGACGAGAACCGCGCCGCGGTCACCGAGTTCCAGCGGTCCTACGGCTACGAGGGGGAGGTCGTCTGGGACTCCTTCGCGTCGTACATCGACGTGGCCCGCGCGACGGGGACGTCCATCAACTACGGCCACCTCATCGGCCACAACTCGCTGCGGTCGGCGGTGGGCATCACCGGACCCGACAGCGATGAGGGGCAGCGTGCGCGGATGGAGCGGCTCGTGGCGGAGTCGCTGGAGCAGGGCGCGCTGGGCATGTCCACGGGTCTCGAGTTCGACCCGGGCCGAAGCGCACCGCGCGACGAGATCCGGCGACTGGCCGCCGCCATGCGCCCGTACGCCGGCAGCTACGTCAGCCACGTCCGCAACCGGTCCTCGGAGATCGTGGATGCGACCGAGGAGTTCATGGGGTACGTGGAGGCGGCGGGCGGCCGGGGTCAGTTCTCCCACCTCAACGTGCGCGCCAACACGGGCGCCGCCGACGACGCCTGGGAGTGGACGGTCGGTCGGATCGAGCGCGCGCGCCGTGAGGGCATCGACGTCCTGACCGACACGATCTCGATGACCCAGGGCCTGGGCGGCATGACCGCGATCCTGCCGCCGTGGGTGCTTGCCGAGGGCAACGAGGTCGCTGCGGAGCGCCTGGGTGACCCGCAGATCCGCAGGCGGCTGCGCACGGAATGCGACCGCTACTGGCGCTTCATCCACCGCGGCGAGTGGCATCGGGTCCGGCTGATGGCCAGTCCGCAGCACCCGGAGCTGAACACGCTCACGTTCCCGGAGATCGCCCAGCAGCGGGGCACGGACGAGTGGGACGCCTACTTCGACCTGCTGCGGGATGCGGGTCCGGCCATGGACCGGCTGCTGATGTTCGGGGAGCTGTACAGCGAGCAGCATCTCGCGGACATGGTCTCGAACCCGATGTTCATGCTGGCGGTGGATGCTGTGAACTCCACCACGCAGCCCGGCACACTCGCCTCGCGCACGCGCCAGCCACTGGTCTATGCGGGCCAGTTGACCTATCTCACGAAGTTCGTCCGGGAGACCGGGCTGCTGCGGCTCGAGGAGGCCGTGCGCAAGATGACCTCGATGCCCGCGATCCATTTCGGGCTGGGCCGTCGCGGGCTGCTCCAGCCGGGGTTCGCAGCGGACGTCGTGATCCTGGACATGGAGCGCCTGGCCACGCCAGCCACGCTCGGTGAGCCAGCGGTCTACAGCGAGGGCGTGGACCACGTGCTGGTCAACGGCGAGCTGGTCCTGGACGGCGGCCGGCACACGGGCGCCCGGTCCGGCCGTCCGCTCCTGCGGGTCTGACCCCGCACGTCACCCGCGATCCGCGCGGTGACACGGCGATCGCGTCGATGCTGGCTATGCGGTCCGACGTTCCAGCCGCCGCCTCCGGAGCACCGTTCGGGCCGCGATGAGCGGCTCCGCGTCGATCCCGAGAGCGTCGTCGACCAGGCTTGAGGCGGCCTGCGCGTCTCCCTCGCGCATCATCCGGTCGAGTGCAGGGTGGAGGTCGACCAGCGACGACGTCTGCTTGGCCGACAGGCGCGGGATGAGCAGGTGCTCGGCCTCGCCGTTCTGGAGATCGCCCATGTCTGCGACCCCGGCCACGAGGTTCTCGTCCAACTGCTCGATCGCCCGCAGGTATGCCTCCGAGATGGCGGTCCACGACCGCGGCTTTCCGACCGCCGCGGCTGCGAACATCTCACGAAGTGGCTCACATCCAGGTGACGTGGCGACCCGATTGCTCGTGACGCGGCGCACCGCTGTGGGCTTCTGCCCGGGGGACGTCATCGATCAAGGGTGCCACGAGCAGGCGACGAGTGGAAGGACGGGCTCAGATGGACCACGCACCCATCGTCCCGCGATCCCGTGCCAGCTCGATCGGCACGATCACCCCGCGGTCGGCTCCTGCGTCAGCTCCGCGTACACCACGACCTTCGCCGGTTGCCGGAAACCGAGCACCAGCTCCACGCGGAGGACGGTGCCGCTGCGGACATGGTCGTCATCCTCGTGGACCGTGATGGGCGCCCCGATGGCGGGCCAGATGGCGCCCTCGATGACCGCCACGCGCCGATCCCCGGCCGCGGTGTCACGGACCTCCGTGACGGTCGTGTTCCAGCGGTTGGGCAGCGTTGGGTGCGGCCAGTTCCAGGCGGTCGCGGGCTGCTCGCCCAGGCCCACGATGGGTCCCTTCGGCGTGCCCATGCTCACTTGATCTCCGACTTGTCGACGAGGCGCAGGATCTCCGTGTCGTACGGCGCGATCGTCGTGGGATAGATGCCGTCGAACACCACCGAGACGAGCGCCGGGTAGCGCGTGGCGGTCGCGTTGTACTCGTCCCAGGCGGCCATGGACGGGTACCGCTCGACGGTCACCAGGACGTTGTGGCCGCCGTGGATGGGCGCCCAGATCTCCATCTCCGGGAACCCGTTGGCGACGAGCGCCGCGGACATGTCGCGCAGCGCGACCCGCAGGTTCTTGCCCTCCCCGACCTTGGGCACGAACCGCTTCTGGATGATGACCTCGGTGGACACAGCTGATGCCTCCGGTGCTCCGGGCCGGTCCGGCCGACCCGCTCCCACAAGCCTACCGGGCGATCCCGTGCCGGACCGGCCTGCGACGCGACCGGGCGCCTTGGTACCGTCAGGGGATGCAGCCATCACGCATCCGAATCGGCGTCGGCCAGGTCCGTTCCCTCGACAGCCACACGATGGCCTGGGCGCGCCAGCTGGGCATCACCACGTTCCAGATGAACACCCCGGACCTGCCGGGCGAGGACGGCGTCTGGCACGAGGCCGACCTGCGCAGGCTGCGCGATGCGGTGGCCGCGGAGGGTCTCCGGCTGGAGGCCCTCGAGAACGTGCCGATCGCGTTCTACGACCGGGTGATGCTGGGCAGGCCCGGCTGGGAGGACCAGCTGGAGCGGTACTGCACCACCATCCGCAACATGGGTCGGGTGGGCATCGGTCTGCTGGGACACCATTTCATGCCCACGTTCGTGTGGCGCACCGCGCTCGACGCGCCGGGCCGGGGCGGTGCTCTCGTGACGGCCTTCGACGCGGACCTCGTGGGTGCCGGCAATCGGGTGGACTACCCGCAGGCACCGCCCACCGAGACCGCCTCGCTCGAGGAGATGCGCCGCAACTACGGTCGCTTCCTGGATGCCGTGCTGCCCGTGGCGGAGGCGTCCGGCGTCCGCCTGGCGCTCCATCCGGACGATCCGCCGGTGCCTGCCATCGGCGGCGTGGCGCGACTGTTCACGAGCCCCGACGACCTCGCGTGGGCGATGGAGCGGTCCGGCGGCAGCCCGGCGTGGGGCATGGACCTGTGCCTCGGCACGGTGTCCGAGATGACCGGCGGAGCCGAGGCGGTGCGTCGGGCGATCGACCTGCTGGGGCCGCGCGGCCGCATCTTCTACATCCACCTGCGCCAGGTGCAGGGCGAGGTGCCGCGCTTCCAGGAGTGCTTCATCGGCGAGGGGAGCTACTCCGCGGCGGCCGTCATCCGACAGCTCATCGCGGTCGGATTCGACGGCTTCCTGCTGGACGACCATGTGCCGCACATGACCGGCGACACACCCTATGGCCACGTCGCACGGGCGCACGCCATCGGCTACATGCAGGGCCTCCTGGAGGCCATCCAAGGAGGAGCGTGATGCGGATCGTGGTGACCGGCGCGTCGGGCGGCATCGGGCGGCATGTGCTGCCGGACCTGCTGGCCCATGGGCACGAGGTGACCGCGGTGGACCGCGCGGCACCCGGCACGCGGCCACCAGGCAGCGGCGGCGTCGACGCGGGCCCCCTCGCCGACACCCAGTTCACCGCGGACGACGGCGTCCGCTGGTACCTGGGCGACGCCCGTGACGAGGCGCTCCTGGCGCGGGCCATGGTCGGTGCGGACGCGCTGATCCACCTCGCGGCGATCCCCACGCCGCTCCTCGGCACGCCGCGCGAGGTGTTCGCGACGAACACCCAGGCGACGTTCGCGGCGCTCGAGGCGGCAGGCACGGCAGGAGTCCGCGCGGTGGTCATCGCGTCGAGCATCTCGCTGCTGGGCCTGCCCTATGGCGCCCCGGGCCTGGCACCCCTGTACGCGCCGGTGGACGAGGCGCATCCGAACATCGGCACGGATGCGTACGCGCTGTCCAAGGAGGTGGACGAGGCCACGCTGGCGATGATGCACCGCCGTCATGGCTACCAGGCGGTGGCCCTCCGGATCAGCGCGACCGCGCCCATGGCGCTCCACGAGCAGCGCCAGCGGGACGTCACGGCGGATCCCGGGTATCTCGCCAACGAGCTGTGGGCGTACCTGGACGTGCGCGATGCGGCGCGCGCGTTCGCGCTGTCCGTGGAGCGGGACATCCGGGGCTGCCACGTCATCAACGTGATGGCGCCCGACACGTACTCCGCGCTGCCGTCAGCGGAGCTGCTCGCCCGCTCGCACCCCGCGACGCCGCTGCGGCGTCCGCTCGTGGGTCGGGAGAGCCTGTTCGACCGGACCCGGATGCGGGAGCTGCTCGACTTCGAGGTCACCAGCCGGCTGGACTTCGGTCAGCAGCCGATCGAGCGCAGATAGGCGCGATTGCGGGCGCACGCCTCGTCGGGATCCGAATCACCGTACCAGCTCAGCTCCGTGGTGACCCAGCCCGCGAAACCGGTCGCCGTGAACGCGTCCAGCAGCGCCCGCCAGTCGATGCCCCTGGTGCCCTCCCCCAGCACGCGATACTTCCCCAGTCCCCAGTCCTTGAGGTGGACGTACGCGGTCCGATCCGCGTACTTCACGATCTGGGCCATCGGGTCCTCGTCCATGAACACGCTGATGCCGACATCCAGGCAGATGCGCAGACGCGGGTCCGCCAGGTCCAGCAGCCGATCCTGCTCCGACTCGCGCTCCACGGTGCAGCGCGGATGGGAGTGGTGGCTGACCGTCACGCCCAGCGGCTCGGCGTGGTCGATGAGCTCGTTCGCCACGTCCGCCAGGCGGCCCAGGTCGTCGTCCGAGGTCAGCCGTCGGAACACCCGGTCGGCGCCCACGAACACGTACTGGCTCGCGCCCAGCTCCGCGGCCAGCTCGATGAGCCGCTTCTGGAGCTCCGTCTGGCGGTGGCGACGCGCGGCGTCGGTCTGGACCGACCCGAGCACCGCGATGATGGGCAGGCCCGCGTCGGCCGCCAGGCGTCGGATGCGCGACGGCGTGCCGTACCAGTTCAGGTCCGGATCCAGCAGCTCGATGCCCTCCCAGCCGGCCGCCGCGATGGTCGCGAACACGCGCGCCACGTCCGGGTCGCGCGTCTCGCTCCAGGTCAGGGTGTTGTAGCCGAGCCTCCAGCGGCGCGCGGGCTCATGGGACATGACGCGGCTCCTTCCCGGCCTGGATGGTCGCCGGACACCAGGGTGATGCCGGGCGGCATGCGGGGTGCGAGCGATCGGACATGCGATCCATCATGGCACCCGACGCCGGGCGTCATCCCACGCCCTGGCCATGACCCAGGCGCATCGCATCCTCCCAGTCCACCCAGGCCTGCCCGCTCGCGCTGATGTACCCGTCCACCGCCGTGCCCACGGTGGGGTAGCACCGGTCCTCGCCGATCGCATCCATGGTCCCGTAGCGCCGAAGGCGCGCCTTGACCGGGTCCTTGAGCTCCGCGAACGCGAGCGTCACCCCAGCGGCGTCCAGCTCCTCGATGAGCAGCGACAGCGACTCGGCCGCGGTCGTGTCGACATCGGTGATGGGTTCGGCGGCGATCACCACCCAGCGGGTCGGAGGGTCGGCGGCGACGACCTGCGTGAGCACCCGCTGGCGGAACGACTCGGCGTTGAAGAACAGCAGCGGCGCGTCGAACCGGTACAGCACCAGACCGGGCACCTGCCGCGCGGCGGGATAGTAGCGCAGGTCGTGGTATCCCTTGACGCCGGTGACCCGACCGAGCAGCGCGTCGTGCGGCCACCAGGCTCGACGCAGGAACAGCAGCAGCGACAGGACCACGGCGAGGAAGATGCCCTGGACCACGCCCAGGATGACCACGCCCAGGAAGGAGGCCACCGCCAGCCGGAACTCGCTGCGCCGCTCGCGGAACAGCCGCGCGAAGGCCGCCGGGTCGGCGATCGTGAACGCAGCTGCGATGACCACCGCCGCAAGCACCGACTGTGGCAGCGGCGCGAGCAGTCCCGGCGCGAGCGTGAGCAGCGCGACGATGGCGAGCGCCCCGACCACACCGGTCACCTGCGTCCGGGAGCCGGCAGCCTCGGCCACGGCAGTGCGGGAGGCGCTCGAGGAGATCGGGTAACCGCTGAACAGCCCGGTGGTCACGTTCGCGACACCCAGCGCGATGAGCTCATGATCGGGGGCGGCCCGGTCACCGTGGCGCGCCGCGAACGTGCGCGACAGGATCACCGTGTTGGCCGCGGTGACGAGCGCGATGCCGATGGCGGCGGGCAGCAGCGCCTCGACCGCGGCGAGGCTCACGGGCGGCGGGGCGAACGCGGGCAGCCCCGCGGGCAGCGGACCGACGACGGCGACGGCCGCGCGGGACGCCAGATCCAGGACACCCGAGACGACCGTCGTGACGGCCACCGCCAGCAGGACTCCCGGCATCGCGGGCCAGCGCAGGCGCACCGCGACGATGATGGCGAGCGCGGTCGCCCCGATGGCGAGCGATGCACCGTTGGTGGCCCCGGCGATGACCGCGTCCATGAAGGCCCCGAGTCGGTCCACGGGTGTGGTGGCCGTGATGGAGATGCCGAACAGCGGCGGCAGCTGGCTGGCGAGGATGATGAGCGCGATGCCCGCCATGAACCCGACCTTGGTGGGCGTGGACACGAGGTCGGTGAGAAACCCGAGGCGGGCCGTGCCCGCGATGACGGTCAGGAGCCCCACGAGGATCGCGAGGAGCGCCGCGGCGGCGAGCCCCTCGGAGGGGCTCATCGCGGCGAACGGCGCGATGGCGACGAACACGAGCGGCACGAGCGATGAGTCCGGGCCGAGCATGAGCATCCGGGACGGCCCGACGAGCGCATAGACCAGCAGCGGCACGATCGTGGCGTAGAGGCCCACGATGGGCGGCAGACCGGACGCCTCGGCATATGCCATGCCGCCGGGCACCAGGATGCCTGTGAGCGCGAGGCCGGCCGTGACATCCCGAATCAGCCACGAGCGACGGTAGGTGCGCGCCACGCGCACACCGGGGAGCCAGCGCTCCGCCCATCGTTGCCGGACGGCCACCCCGGGACCCGGGTGCAGCGAGTCCATCAGGGGGCCGGAGAGGATGCTCCGTCCGGTGGCGCGTCCGGGACACCCGGATAGCTCGGGGTCTGGACGATGCCCAGTGTGGACAGCGGCCAGAAGCGGAGCACGGCCCGACCGATGACGTTGCCGATGGGCACCGGCCCGAAGTCGCGCGAGTCCACGGATGCGTCGCGATGGTCGCCCATCACCACGATCTCGCCGGCCGGCACCGTGATCTCGTCCCACTCGCCGGGATCGATGGGGTAGTGCACATACGGCTCGTCCAGCCGGACGCCGTTGATCCACACGGCGCCATCGCTGATCTGGACGTGGTCACCCGGCTCACCGATGACGCGCTTGATGAACGGCGTGCCGTCGGTGGAGTAGTCGTCGGGCGGATGGAACACCACGATGTCGCCGCGGCTGTAGTCGTCGAAGCGGGGTGTGAGCTTGTCGATGAGCAGATGCTGATCCGGCTGGAGCGTGTCCAGCATGGACTCCTGTTCCACCCGGAACGTCTGGACGACGAAGGTCTGGATCACCAGGTACAGGATCACCGCGAGGGCGATCGTGGTCGCGATCTCGATGATCGAATCGACGATCCGCGGCCGTCCGCGGGGCTGGGCCTCCGGCTCAGCCGGAGAGAGGGCCGGTTCGCTGGTCATAGGCACCGTAGGGTATCGGGAATGACCGGGCGGTCGTTCCGGGGTGCGGCGTCAGCCGGCCGCGGCGGTCGGGATGCCGGGATACGCCGGCGCCTGGAGCAGGCTGAGCTGGTCGAGCGGCCAGAACCGAAGCACCGCGCGTCCGATGACCTCGGTCTCCCTGACGGCACCGAAGCGCCGCGAGTCCAGGGAGCGGTCGCGATGGTCACCCATCAC
The DNA here is from genome assembly GCA_034436555.1 of Chloroflexota bacterium. Classification (GTDB taxonomy): domain Bacteria; phylum Chloroflexota; class Limnocylindria; order Limnocylindrales; family CSP1-4; genus JAFMJV01. The sequence goes on from DAOTUU010000040.1 coordinate 46,342, forward strand.
GATCAGCTCGCCCGCGGGAACGTCGTACTCGGACCAGTCGAAGGAGCGGGTGGGGTAGTCGGGATTGACGTACGCCTCCTGGAGCTCCGCGCCATTCACCCACACATGGTCATCTCGGATCTCCACGTGGTCACCGGGCTCTCCGATGACGCGCTTGATGTACGGCGTCGCCCCCGGGTCCTCGTCGGGTGGGTGCAAGACCACCACGTCACCCCGGTGATAGCCCGTGAAGCGCGGCGTGAGCTTGTCCACCAGCAGATGCTGCTCCGGCTGGAACGAGTCCTGCATGGACTGACCCTCCACCCGAAAGGTCTGGAGCAGGAACGTCTGGATGACGAGATACAGCGCCACCGCGATGAGCGCGGTCGTGCCGATCTCGATGAGCTGGCCGACGATGCGCGGGCGATCGCCGGCTGGGCCAGCCTGGCTGGACCCGAGGGTGGATCCGGGGGTGACGCCGGGGGGTTCAGCATGATCGGTCATCGCGGCGCCTAGGGTACCGCCGGGGGTGTCAGCGTGCAGATGGACCGAGACGCACGCCCGCGCGGGACGCTAAGGTGCGGGATGGGGACGTCCGTGGGAGTCCCTGGGACCATCACGATCAGGGAGGGAGGCTGAGATGGGAATCTGGCAGGAGTACAAGTCATTCCTGACCAAGTCCAATGCGCTCGCGATGGCGGTCGGCATCATCATCGGCGCCGCGCTGGGCAGCGTCGTGACATCGCTCGTCAACGACATCATCAACCCGATCATCGGACTCATCCTGGGCGGCGTCGACTTCTCGAGCATGACCATCCAGCTTCAGGCCCCCGGCCCGGATCCGGAGGCGGACCCGGGCGTGTTCATCCGCTACGGCGCGTTCATCAACACGATCATCGCGTTCGTGGTCATCGCCTTCGTGGCGTTCGCGCTGACCAGGATGCTGCTGCCCAAGCCCGAGCCCGGTCCCGCGACCAAGACATGCCCCAGCTGCGGCGAGAGCGTCCTGGCGACCGCCAAGCGCTGCAAGTTCTGCACGTCGGACATCGCCTGACCGGCAGGCGCTCCGGAGATGCCGATCGCCCCGGCCCACCGGCCGGGGCGATGTGCTGAGACCGAGGCGACCCACCGCATCGGAGCGCCCGCCGGACCGGAGCTCGCCCGCCGGACCAGGCCTCGTCGCCGGATCGGCTCGCCCCCGAGGATCAGGCTCCTTCGGCTGAGGGCTCCTCGGCCGGCGACGGCGCGCCCGCGGCGAGATCGACCGAGTCCTCCGCGACCTCCGTGCGCGGTGCCTGGACGCGCGCGAGAGGTTCCGTGCCGTCCGTCAGGATGTGGACCCCCCTGGGCGCCACGACATCGCTCACGTGGATCGTGTCCTCGTAGCCCACCAGCGGAGTCACGTCCACCTCGATGGCCGTGGGCAGATCCGCAGGCAGGGCGCGGATGTGCAGCGACTCCTTGAGGTGCAGGAGCGTGCCGCCCAGCTCCACCGCGCGTGACTCGCCCACCAGGACGACCGGCACGTCCACGGTCAGCTCCTCGGTCATCTTCACGAGGTGGAAGTCCAGATGGACGGGCTTCCGGGTGAGCGGATCCTCGGCGATCGACTGGACGAGCACGGGCTTCGCCTTGCCGCCACCGACCGTCAGGTCCAGCAGCGTGTTCCGGGTGACCTGGTGTCGTCTCAGGATCTCCCAGTCCAGGGCGCTCACCTGGATCGGCTGGGACGCCTGGCCCTGGCCGAAGATGACCGCGGGCAGGATGCCCTCGCGGCGCAGCACATTGACCTTCTTGCCGACGACCGTGCGGGGCTCCGCGGCGAGACTGGGACGGGTGCTCACGGGGTGGTGACCTCGAGTGGATGATGGGCGATGGCGGCCCCGGGGCGGGCGGCGGGTGGTCGCGCGCACTGCATCCCGGCGCACACCCGCGCAGCGTGGCGCGGGAGACGGGTGGCCATCGTAGCACGAGCGCCCCCCGCCCCGGCACGCTACCATCGCCGCGCAGATGGCCACGATCCTGGTCGTCGAGGATGAGTTCGCCGTCGCGCGCGGTCTCCAGTACGCGCTCCAGCAGGAGGGCTACGAGGTCACCGTCGCGTCAAACGGCGAGGAGGGGCTGGCGGTCGCCGGCGAGCTGGCCCCGGACCTGATCATCCTTGACGTTCGACTCCCCGGCATCGACGGATTCGAGCTGCTGCGCCGTCTGCGCGCCACCGGGTCCAAGGCACCCGTGCTGATGCTCACCGCGCGCGACGATGAGGTGGACAAGGTCATCGGGCTGGAGCTGGGTGCGGACGACTACCTAACCAAGCCATTCGGCCTGCGGGAGCTGATGAGCCGCATCAAGGCGCTCCTCCGGCGCGCCTACGGAGACCTGGCGGATGCCGTGGGCGGCAGGCAGATCCGCCACAAGGACCTGGTCATCGACCTGGAGCGCCGGCGCGTGCTGCGCGGCCAGAAGCGCATCAACCTGACGGCGACCGAGTTCGAGCTGTTGCGCCACCTGGCGGCGCGGCCCGGCCGCGTGTTCTCGCGCCGAGAGCTGCTGGAGCTGGTGCGCGACTACGAGGCGCTGGACCAGGACGAGAAGACCATCAACGTCCATGTCTCGCACCTGCGCGAGAAGCTCGAGGATGACCCCACGAACCCCTCGTTCATCCTCACCGTGCGCGGGGCGGGCTACGCGTTCGCGGAGCGCTGACGTCCGGGACGTCGCGCGCGGCAGCCGCCACCGGTCCCTGGGCCTGTGATGAGGCGCGACTGGCGCCACGTCGGCGGGTACCGCCTCCGCCTCGGCATCGCATTCGCCACGGTCGTCCTGCTGGCGCTGGGAATCGTGCTCGCGACGCTGCCGCGCCTGCTCGACGACTACCTCAGGAACCAAGAGCTGGCGAACCTGGAGGCGCGCACGGCGGCGGTCGCCCGGCTCGTCTCGGACGAGATCGTGCGCGCCACCACCACCGGCCGCGACTTCCAGCTGCCCATCCTCAACGAGGGGCAGGACCCGATCACGCCCAGCTTCTCGCTGCTGGATGCGCTGGGTGGCCCGGACGGCGGGTTCGTGGCGGAGCTCACGGACAGCATCGCATCGGCGGACGTGCACATCGCGGTGTTCGAGAGCCCTGCCGCACAGGAGCGAGGCGATCCGCCGGTGGTGCGGCTCGACGCCGACCTGTCTCCGGACGCGGGTGCTCCGGGCCAGCGGCGGGAGCCGATCCGCGCATCACGCACGGAGACCGTCCGAGACACCTACTGGTCTCAGTCGCTGGGAGCGGTGCCGCAGCGGCCGGTGCAGGTGACGCTGGAGAACCCGTTCACCTCCCGCGCGCGGACGCTCCAGACCATCGACCAGGTCCTGGTCATCGCGACCGTCGCGGGTCTGGTGACCGCCGGCATCGTGTCGCTCATCCTCACCCAGTGGCTGGGTGACCCGATCCGCCGCCTCATCCGGGCCGCCCGCCAGCTCGCCGACGGTCGCCTCGAGGCGCGCGTGGCCCTGCCGGCGACCGCCGCACCGGAGGTGACCGAGCTGGGCGAGGCGTTCAACCAGATGGCCGAGCGGCTGGGGGAATCGATCGGCGTCATCTCCGCCGACCGTGACCGCAGCCGCGAGTTCGTGGCTGACGTGTCCCACGAGCTGCGCACCCCCATCGCGGCGCTGCGCACCTTCAACGAGCTGCTCCGGGGCGGCGCGGCAGAGGACCCCGAGGCTCGCGAGGAGTTCCTGGAGCAGAGCGCCCGTCAGATCGAGCGGATGGAGTGGCTCGCCACCAACCTGCTGGAGCTGTCCAAGCTCGATTCCGGCCTGGTCCAGCTGAATCTGCGCGAGGAGGACCTGCGCGGGGTGGTGGAGTCGGCCTACCAGCAGGCGGAACCCGTGGCGGGACGCAAGGGGGTCGAGCTGATCCTGGAGGTGCCGCCGGAGGCGGTCCGCCAGCTCCACGATCCGCCGCGCATGGGTCAGGTGCTCACGAACCTCATCGGCAATGCCATCAAGTTCACGCCCCGCGGCGGCCAGGTCCGCGTGACCCTCGCGGTCGCGCCCGAGGGTGCGCGGGTGACCGTCACGGACACGGGCGTGGGCATCCCGCCGGACGAGCTGCCGCACGTGTTCGAGCGATTCTGGCGTGGTGCCGGGACGAGGGAGCGCGGCAGCGGCTCGGGACTCGGCCTGTCGATCGTGAAGCGGATCGTGGACATGCATGACGGGCGCATCCAGGTGACGTCCACGCCGGGCGCGGGCAGCCGGTTCACGGTCCTGCTGCCGCGCTCGATGTCCGTTTCTTCACCGACGTCCGGTCCCGTCTGAATCGTGGACATGGCACCCTTGGGCACGATGCATCCCACCGCGGCACGGACCCGTGGACGGTCCGCCCGCTCCCCTCGCCCATGACCGATCAGCCACGTCCTGACGCGGACGACGCGACGTCCTCCTTCTCGCCGCCGCCGTCCGGCCGCCCGAGGTGGGTCGACCAGGGATGGGGCACGCCGACCGGTGGCGCCGGCGGCGGACATCCCGCCCCGTCGGCCGGAGCGCCCACGTGGTACGAGCCTGCCGGTCCGGCGGGCGGTCCGCGGGGATCGGTCGGCCCGGGACACTCCCCGGACGCCCACCGTGGCACGTCGTCCGCGGCCGCGGGGCGCGGCGTGGGCCTCGCGAGCGTCGCCGGGATCGCCGTCCTGGCGGGCGTGGTGGGTGCCCTGCTCACCGTCGGCATCCTGGGCGTCGGTGGGTTCCTGGGGGCACCCGGCACCACCACGGACCTGACGCCCATGGCACCCACCAGCGACACCATGGTCGTCACGCGCATCGAGCAGTCGGACATCATCGCGGCCGTGAACCGGGTGAGCCCGGCGGTCGTGACCATCACCACCCGGACCGCGATGCCCGACGGATCGCCGAGCGATCCGCTCGCGGTGGCGGCGACCGGTGTCGGCTCGGGGATCATCTTCAGCAGCGATCAGCCGCTCGCCCTCACGGCGCGTCACGTGGTGTGTGGCGGCGACGCCCTCACCGTCCGGCTGCTCGATGGGCGCGAGTTCGCGGCCACCGTCTACGGCGTCGACACCCTGACCGACCTGGCCGTGGTGCGCATCGATTCGGGCGGCCAGGACCTGCCGGTGGCGCGCATGGGGGACTCGTCTGCGCTCCAGCCGGGCCAGGTCTCCATCGCCATCGGGTCTCCCATGGGCACGCATGCCGCCTCGGTGACGAGCGGGGTCATCTCCGCGCTCGGCCGGGATGTCTCCGTGACGGAGCGGTGCCAGGGTGATCGGCACGTGCTCCACAGCCTCATCCAGACAGACGCCCGGATCAACCGTGGCAACTCGGGCGGCCCGCTCATCGACGCCACCGGACGCGTGATCGGCGTGAGCACCGTCGAGGCGGGAGGGGGTGGCGAGGGCGTCGGCTTCGCGGTCCCCATCAACATCGCGCGGCCGATCATGGACCAGGCGATCGCGGGCCTCGCGCTCAGTCGGCCGTGGATCGGGATCCAGTCCCAGCCGGTCACGCCCGCGCTCGTGACGCGCCTGGACCTGCCAGTCGACTACGGCGTCCTCGTCGACCAGCCGGCGGACAGCCTCGATCCTGCGGTCACCCCGGGCGGTCCGGCGGCGCGCGCGGGCATCCTGGACGGAGACGTCATCACCGCCATCGACGAGGAGCGCATCGACGCCAGCCACCCGCTCGATGACCTGCTCGCGCAGTACCGCGCTGACGACACGCTCGTGCTCTCGATCCTCCGGGACGGCCACACGTTCACCGTGCGCGTGACCCTGGGGACCCGACCCGCGGGCCCGTAGGGCCGATCAGGCCGGGCGCGAGCGCTCGCGGCGGATCTCCACCTGGGCGAACGCCAGATCCGCATCCACGGGCACCGCGAGCTTGCGGACCCGCACGGAGACCGCATCAGCCGCGGTCATGGCGAGGACGCGCTCCGCGATCGTCGCCGCGATCGCCTCCAGGAGCCGGAAGGAGCCTCGCTCCACGACATCGCCCACGAGCGCGATGAGCGGACCGTAGTCGACCGTGTCCGCGACGTCGTCGGTGGTGCCGGCGCGCGCCAGGTCGACCTCCACCTCCAGGTCCACCTCGATCGGCTGCGGCAGCGCGCGCTCCGCATCGCCCACGCCATGCCTGCCCTCGAAGCACATCGCCTGGAGCGTGATCCGGTCGGTCATCGGGTCATCCTGCCACGTCGTGGTCCCGCCAGCCGCGGACGATCGCGTCCGCCATCCGCGCCACGCGCACGTTCGCGCCCACATCGTGGACACGCACCAGGTCCACGCCGGCGGCGACCCCGAGCGCGGTCGTGGCGAGCGTCCCCTCGAGGCGCGCCTCCGCCGGCAGATCGAGGACCCGACCGATGGTGGACTTGCGGCTCGTGCCCAGGAGCACCGGACGGTCCAGCACTCGCAGTCGTGCCAGGCCACGCAGGAGCGCCAGGTTCTCCTGAGTGGTCTTGCCGAACCCGATGCCCGGATCGACGATCAGCAGCTCTCGCGCGCATCCGGTGGCAACCGCGCGCCCGACCGCCGCGCGCAGGTCGGCGACCACCTCGTCGACGACGTCCCGGAACGGTTCGGCGCGACGCGCGTGCATCACGATGAGCGGCACACGCCTGTCCGCGGCCACCGCCTGGAGCTGCGCCTCCGGCGATGTGCCCAGGACATCGTTCAGCAGATCGGCGCCCGCGTCCAGCGCCGCTCGCGCCACGGCGGCCTTCGCCGTGTCCACGCTGATCGGCATGTGGGGCAGCGCCGCCCTGACCGCCGCCACCACCGGCACGACCCGCGCCAGCTCCTGGTCCTCCGTCACCGCGTCATGGCCGGGTCGAGACGACTCGCCGCCGATGTCGAGCAGGTCCGCACCCTCGGCGTCCATCCGGCGGGCCTGGGCCACGGCGGCCACCACCGGATCGCCATCGTTCAGCAGCCCATCGCCGCTGAACGAGTCGGGCGTGATGTTGAGGATGCCCATGACGTACGTGCGGGCACCCCAGGCGAAGCTGCGACCGCGCAGCGCGAGCGTGGTCATCCGGCCGTCTCCGGGGGCAGCGCGAGCGTCCGCACCGCCCCGACCAGGTACAGCGAGCCCGCGACGATGAGCGGGCCGTGCTCGTCACGGGCGCTCGCCATGGCGCGCGACCACGCCTCGCCCAGCTGCTCCACGGCCTGCGCTCCGTGGCGGACCCAGCGTCCGGCCAGCGTGGCGGCGGGCATGGCGCGCGGCGCGCCCGGCACGGTCACGGTCAGGACGCGCGCCGTGCGCAGCCGCTCGGAGGTCCCCAGGGCGGCCAGCATGGCGTCCACCTCCTTGTCCGCCATCACCCCCAGCAGCAGCGTGGCGCGCCCGCGAGACAGCAGCGCATCCATGGAATCGACGGCGCGCGCCAGCGCCGCCGCACCCGCCGCGTTGTGGGCGCCGTCGAGCAGCACATCCGGCCACCCGCGCACGGCGGTCGCACCGGCCCGGACCGCACGACCATCCGGTGCGAGGGTCAGCAGCTCCAGGCGCCCGGGCCAGCGAGCCTCCGCCAGTCCCTCGCGCACGGCCGACTCGTCGATCCGGGCGATGCCCGCGGCGGCGAGGGCGTCCACGATGCCCAGCGCCACCGCCGCGTTCTGCGCCTGGTGGGCCCCCAGCAGTCCCAGACGCAGGTCCCCGCGCGACGCGTCCCTGACGACGATGCCCTCACGGCCCAGCGCAAGCACCGGGAGCGGGGCGGTGACGGTCAGCGGGACACCCATCCGCGATGCCCGCCGCCGGATCACCGCCAGGGCGTCACCATCCGCCCCCGTCACCGCCCGGTTCCCGCGCTTCACGATGGCGGCCTTCTCTCGCGCGATGGCCGGGATGGTGTCGCCCAGGTGCTCCATGTGGTCACGCTGGACGTTCACGATCGCGGCCACCCCGCCATCCCATGCGTTCGTGGCATCGAGTCGGCCGCCCAGGCCCACCTCCACCACGGCGACCTCGACACCGGACCGCTCGAACCACAGGAACGCCGCTGCGGTGAGCACCTCGAACTCCGTGGGAGCGCCGTGCCGTCGCTCGACCCGGTCCGCAGCGACCAGGGCCTCGGCGAGCAGCTCCCCGAATGGCTGCGCCGCGATCGGCCGACCATCCACGACGATCCGCTCACGGTAGTGCAGCAGGTGCGGCTTGGGGGTCTGGCCCACGCGGTATCCCGCGGCCCGCAGCATGGACGCGACCATGGCCTGGGTGCTGCCCTTGCCGTTCGTGCCGCCGATGAGCACTCCCCGCAGCGCGCGCTCGGGCGAGCCCAGCGCCCGCAGGAGGGCGCGCGTCCGGCCGAGGCCGAGGCGGATGCCGAAGCGTCCCCGCGCCTGGAGCGCCGCGATGGCCGCCGCGTCCGGCGCGCCACCGGGGTCCGGCGCGCCACCGTGGTCCGGCGCGCCACCGGGGTCCGGCGCGCCACCGGGGTCCGGCGCGCGCCCAGGGTCGGCCAGGGTTCTGTCAGGCATCCGGGCGCCTCACCGGCCGGTCAGCTTGTCCTCGTAGAACACGCACTGGTTGAAGCGCGGCGACAGGCAGATGTCCGAGACATATCCGGCGTCCAGGTGCACCCCGCCGCGCAGCTGGCAGCGCGAGATCGTGGATTCGTGGCGCATGTACGCCTTCACCATGTGGGGCGCCTGGATGGGGATGGGGCCGCGGGGGCCGGTCATGTAGAAGTGCGGGCAGACGTTGCGCCGCAGGTTCGGCAGACCGAACGGGATGCGCGGCGCGGTGGCGCCGAGCTGTGCCGCGGCGTAGGTGGTCCGGGACAGGACGGGTGCCATGCGTGCGATGGGGCCCGACGGCGGTGGCGGCGGCGCGGGCCGGCCACCGACCGTCCGAGCACCACGATCCACCGGCGATGCCGGGCGACGATCCGGGCGTTCCACCCTACCTCCCTCGACCTCACGCTGCCCGTGAGGAGTCCCCGGTAGGGTACCCGCTCCCGTGCAGCGCCGCGCCGCGGCGAGGTCGCACGACCGCCGGGCGCCGGTCCGGGGCCGGTTTGGCCGCTCTGCCACAATCCTCCCATGTCGGGCACGGAGCAGCCGCGGGACACCCGCTCGATGGTGAGCCCGCGCCGCCGCACGCCTCCGAGCGGAGGCGCCAGGACTCCCGCCGCCCGCCAGCCAGACGCTCCCCCGCCGCTGTCCGCGATGCGACGCGCAGGAGTGCTGGTGGTGGTCGGCGCCCTGGTCGTGTCCATCGTGCTGGCGATGGGTGGCTCATCCCGCCCGCGATCAGATGAGGGCCCGACGGCGCCACCGGCCACCGCCGACCCGGAGTCGGCGGCCACGCCGTTCCATCCGACGACGTCGGTCCTCACCGGGGAGGTGCCCCGGGTGGTGCCCGTGATCGTGCCGCCGGAGGTTCCGCTGCGCACGACCCGCAAGGCCACCCTGGTGGTCGACATCCCCGATCCGGACGAGCCGCTCCAGGGACTCACCCTGACCGTCTATCGCAACGGCGAGGTGGTGATGGATGCGGTGAGGGTCCGCGGCCTCTCGATGAGCGTCAAGGGGATCCCGCTCAAGCGCGGCCAGAACCGGATCACCGTCGCCCTCGCCAACGCCGCGGGTGCGGGACAGCCATCGGAGCCCGTCGTCATCGTGGTCGATGATCGCCCGCCGAAGCTGGAGGTCAAGGAGCCCACCGATGGGTCGACCGTGAACAGCGCGCTGGCGACCGTGCGCGGCGTCACAGAGCCCGGCCTCACCGTGACGGTCCGCAACCCGGGCTTCGGCGCCACCGAGGAGGCGGTCGCGGACGAGCGAGGCGTGTTCATCACGGAGATCCGCCTGGACAAGGCGACCAATCGCCTGGAGGTCCAGACGTCGGACGCCGCGGGCAATGAATCGCGCAGGTCGGTGTCCGTGGTGCGAGGCGACACCGACCCGCAGGCGCGGCTCACCCTGTCCAAGCCCCGGCTGCTCCAGGCGGACCTGCCCCAGTCGATCACCATCCGCTTTGACCTGGATGACCCCGACGGCCGCCCGATCGATGGCGCGACGGTGACCTTCACGCTCACGCTGCCCGGGCTCGACACGGTGACCTACACGACGCAGACGGCGGACGGCGTGGCCCGCTGGGAGGGCGTCCTCATCCAGGGTGCGAGCAAGGGGAACGGCTGGGTGACCGCCCGCGCGGAGCTAGCCGGAGGCCTCGCCCCCGCCCTCGCCACCGGGTCGCTGTCCATCAAGTAGCGCCCGCTCCTGACGCAACCGCTCGGCACGTCGGAGCTGGTCACCCAGGGTCATCACCGTGCCGTGGACAGGCGGCGCCTCCACGAGCCCGCCCGCGGGCCGAGGGTCGTGGCCGCGGAGCGACATCGGCCGCCGCGTCGAGGGTCCGGCGAGCGAGGCTGACGCGGCGGCCGACGATGCACGCAGGACCTCCGGCGGCGTCACCTGGTCCGTGCGCTGACCCCGGTTCCCCAGGTGGCGGATCAGTCGGTTGGTCAGCATGGCCGGGTGCAGCGACAGCGCCGCCACCCGAGGCCGGGCGGGCGGCTCGCTGGCCGGCGTCCGCGTGGGCGTCGGTTCATCGAGGGCCCGGTGTCGCCAGCGGATGGGCTCGCTGGGAGCCGGTTCCTGGGCCATGGTCGGGTACGCCGGGGTCACGCCGCCGGATGCATCGGAGCCCAGCGGCGCGCCGCGCGCGATGTCCGCGACGAGCGAATCCCAGCGTCGCTGTGCCGCCTCATGGGCGTAGGGTGCCGGTGCTCGGGTGGGTGCCTGGCGCGGTGTCGTCGGGGGCGAGGGCCCCCGGTCCGGTCCGCGGGTCGACGCGTCCCCCCGATCCACGGCCGGCGCGGAGGGGTCGGTCCGCGAGCCCGCCGCATCCGAGATCGGGTCGGGCGCCCACAGGGGTGCCGAGACCTCAGCCCGGCCCGTGGAGCGGCTGTCTCGGGGTGGCGGAGGCGACCCGGTCGCTCCGGTGTCCGGCGCCGATGAGCGCGTCTGCGGCCCCGTCGGGATGGCATCGAACAGCCCGAACAGACCGGTGGCGGGTGGGTCGTCCGAGCCTGCCGGCGCCGACCAGCAGGGTCGGACCTCGTCGCCGGTCAGGGCGCCGCGGGACCCGTCCCTGACGCAGAACCCGAGCCGGCCCGCGACGGAGCGCCGGAAGTCCCCGCAGGTGCTGCACGCGAGCGGCGATCGCCTGCACGCCCAGCAGCGCGACGACTCGGCCTGGGGAGTCCCACAGTGCGGACATCTCCACGGTGACACGGCTGTGAGTGTAGATCGACCACCGACCGGCCATGCACGCCCGAGGGACGGTCGCGCCCCACGGTTCGCGTCGGTCGCCCGTCCAGGCCGATGGCGGGCGGCGTGCGTCAGGGACAGGGACTCGACGGATCCACCAGGAACAGGTCGATGCGACGACCACGCCCGACCTCGCGCCCGGCCCGGGGCTGCTGGCCGATGACCAGCCAGTCCTCGCCGTATTCGCTGGCCTCTGCGAGCACGTCGCCCATGCGCAGGCCGGCGCTCTCGATCTGCTGGCGAGTCGTGGCCAGGTCCTGGCACTGGTAGTTGCCCACGATGATCCGTTCCACATCCGGCGTGGGGGTGGGTGACGGCACCCCGGGGGTCGGCGTGGGTCGCGGTCCCTTGGACAGCACGTAGTCGATGGTCGTCCCGGGCGGCACCATCGCGCCCGCCCGCGGATCGGTCCGCACCACGCGGCTCAGCGGCACGTTCGGATGGAACACGTCGAGCCGTTCGCCGGGGACCAGGTCCGCGTCGAGCAGCGCGGCGACCGCATCCGCCTCGGTGCGCAGCCGAAGGTCGGGCACCGGGATCTGGGCGACGGGGATCGCGATCACCACCTTCACGGTCCGACCCGGCAGGATCGGCTCGCCGAATGCGGGATCCTGGCGCAGGACGGTGTCGGGGGCCTCCGCTGACGTCTCCTCCTCGCTGACCTTCAGCCGCAGCCCATATCGACGCGCGAGACGTCGCGCATCGTCGAGGAGCATCCCCTCGAATCGCGGGACAGGCAGCACGGTGGGTGCCGGCGTGGGAGGCGGGGCGGTCACCGGCGGCGGTGTCGGCGAGAGCGTGGGATCCGCGCCACCGTCCGACCCCCAGCCGATGAACAGGAAGATGAGCACCCCTCCCAGCACGAGCAGGAACAGTCCGCCGAGTGCCGCGAGCCAGCCGACCGAACCGCCGCTCCGCGGTGCGACCGAGGACGGCGTCATGGGCGGGGTCGGCGGCGGGGCATAGCGAGGTGGTGGCATCACGGGCGGCGGTGGCGCACTGGAGGCCGCGTACGCTGAGGTGCCCATCGGATCGGCCAGGTACCTGCCCAGCGCCATGGACAGCTCCGTCGCCGTGGGGCGGGCGCGGGGGTCCAGCGCGAGGGTCCAGCGCACGATCGCGTCCAGCGCGGGCGGCACGTCGAGCCGCAGCATCGCGGGCGATGGCACCTGCCCGGTGAGCCGCGCCATGGCCACCGCGGCCGCCGAGTCGCCGCCGAACGGGCGGGCGCCGGTGAGCATCTCGAACAGGACCAGCCCGGCGGAGTAGACATCGGATGCGCCGGTGACCACCTCGCCGCGCGCCTGCTCCGGGCTGAAGTAGTGGACGCTGCCCATCGTCATGCCCGGCTGGGTGAGCGTCAGCTGCACCTCCGTGAAGGCCTGGGCGATGCCGAAGTCGGCGACCTTCACCTGGCCACCGGAGCCGAGGAGCACGTTGGACGGCTTGATGTCGCGGTGGACGATGCCCTTGGCGTGAGCCGCCTCGAGCGCATCCGCGATCTGCTGCGCGATGCGCGCGGCCGCCGGACCGGGCAGCGGACCGCGCTCCCGGAGCACGCTGGCGAGATCGCCGCCGGTCACCAGCTCCATCACGATGTACGGACCGATCTCGTCGGTGCCCGCGTCGTAGACGCCCACCACGCTGGGGTGGGACAGCTGGGCCGCGGCCTGCGCCTCGCGACGGAACCGGAGCACGAACGCGGTGTCCGACCCGTACTCCGGCCGCAGCACCTTGACGGCCACCTCGCGTCCCAGCTGATCGTCACGGGCGCGATAGATGGTGGCCATGCCGCCCTGGCCCACGAGCTCCAGCAGCTGGTAGCGTCCGCCGAGGATCCGGCCCGTGTCAGCCACGCGCGGCGCTCCGCGTCACGCGCGAGGGCCCCGCGGCGGCGTGGAGCATGTCAGCCCAGGTCGAGCCCGGTCAGGTAGCTGCGGAACTCGCCGGCGATCTCCGGCCGTTCGAGCGCCAGCTCCACCGAGGCCTTCAGCCATCCCATCGTCGTGCCCGCGTCGTGATACCGCCCATCGAACGCGTAGGCGTAGACGTCCTGCTCAGCCATCAGCGACATGATCGCGTCCGTCAGCTGGATCTCCCCGCCGGCGCCCGTCTGCGTCTGCTCCAGCTTCTCGAAGATCTTGGGCGTCAGCACGTAGCGGCCGATGACCGCGAGGGTGCTGGGAGCCTCGGACGGATCGGGCTTCTCCACGATCCCGGAGAGCTTGTGCAGCCGCTGGTCGGCTGTGCTGTCCGCGGCCACGTCCACCACCCCGTAGCGTCGCGTCTGGTCGCGAGGGACCTCGCGCACCGCGACCACGCTCGCGTGCGTGTGACGGTACGCATCCATGAGCTGGCCGATGCAGGGCCGCTCGGATGCCACGACATCGTCCGAGAGCATCACCGCGAACGGCTCATGGCCCACCAGCTCCTTCGCCATGAGCACCGCGTGACCCAGTCCGAGCTGTTCCTTCTGGCGGACATAGGCGATCTGGACCATGTCACCGATGGTGCGCACGCGCCGGAGCATCTCGATGTCCCCGCGCGCCTCCAGCAGGTGCTCCAGCTCGTAGCTGTGATCGAAATGATCCTCGATGGCGCGCTTCTGCGAGGAGGTGACGATGATCACCTGCTCGATCCCCGCGGCGACCGCCTCCTCGACCGCATATTGGATGACCGGCTTGTCCACCAGCGGCAGCATCTCCTTCGGCTGCGCCTTGGTGGCGGGCAGGAACCGGGTCCCCCAGCCGGCGGCCGGGAAGACGGCTTTTCGAACGCGCATCGATCCTCGCAGATGACCGCGACAGGCAGCGTCGCGACGGGTCGTGGGCCCGGGTGCGGGCTCCGCCGCAGTATACGGCGAGGCTCGGCGGTCAGACCCGCCGAGGGACCCGCCCGCGAGGGAGAGGGATGGTCCGGAGCGGCCGCGGTCGCGCTGCGCCAGGCACCCCGGACGGGCTTCGCAGGCCCGATGTACCGTGGCGACGCCATGGCCCGTCTCGCTCCCGCGGCCGCCGTCCTGCTGCTCTGTCTCGCCACGGCCGGGCCGTCCGTCAAGGGCGTCGAGCCTGCGCCGTCGGCCTCCCCTTCCCCCTCCGTGCCCGGTTCTGCCTCCCGGTCGGTGCCGTCGGCCTCCGTCGCCCCGTCCGTGCCGTCGGCCTCCGCCTCCAGGTCGGCCTCCGTCGCCCCGTCCGCCGCCGCCGCGCCGTCGCCCACCCTGCCCGAGCCGACCCGCCGCATCCGGCCGGGACCCACACTGCCGCCGTTGGAGCCGCTGCCGATCCTGGACCCGTCGGTGCCCCGGCCGGACCTCGATCGCGAGGTCGTGGCCTATCTCCCGTACTGGATGGCCGCCCGCGGGTTCCAGGGCGCCCCCGCCATCGACCCGGCCACCGATCCGTGGATCCGTGACGGGCGCATCACCGACCTGGTGCTGTTCTCGGTGGGCATCCGACGCGACGGCGCGCTCAAGCTGGATGAGCCGAACGCGCGGTTCGTGCTCGGCTCGGCCGCGACGCGCATCATCCGCGCCGCCCATGCGCGCGGGATCCGGGTGCTCGTCTCATTCGTGTCCGGCGGTTACGCCAACAACGCGGTGCTGTTCAAGGACCGCGCCGCCAGGCACCGCTTCGCGCGCGAGGCGGCGGCGCTCGTCCGGCTGCGCGGCCTTGACGGCGCGGACCTGGACGTGGAGCTCATCCGCAGGCCGCGCTTCCGGGGCTACGCGCGAACGGCGGGCCTGCTGAAGGCGCACCTGGTCCGAGACAACCCGGCGGCACGCGTGACGGTCGCCACGAACGGTGCGAAGTCCGGGGCCATGATGGCCGCGATGGCCCTGTCTGCCGGCGCGGACCGGGCGTTCCTGATGGGCTACGCGTATCGCAGCGGCGGCTCCAGCCCGGTCGGCTCGATCTCGCCGCTGCACCACCCGACCGACCTGGACCTGCGCGACAGCATCGCGCTGTATCGCTCCCACGGCGTGGACCTGCGACGGGTGGTGCTGGGCCTGCCCACGTACGGCATGACCTGGCCCACCGACTCGCCGGAACCGAATGCGTCGCGCTCGCGCGTCCCTGGCGTGGGCGGAGGTGAGGTCGTCGGGTTCCATCGCGCCATCGCCGGCACCCAGCCGTTCGGGGCGGTCTGGGACGAGGTCCCGGGCGACCCGTCCGCCCGCGTCCGCTGGTTCGACCCCGACCGACGGGTGTGGTGGCAGACCTATGTGGACACGCCCGCGACATGGCGCCCCAAGCTGCTGTTCGCCCTCGAGGCGGGACTGGCGGGCATCGGCCTGTGGGCCCTGGGGTACGAGGGTGGACTGGCGGGCTATCCCGACATGGTCCACGAGGTGCTGGGGCTGCCGGTCATCGCCTCCGCGGCGGTCACGCCCGCCCTGGGCGCCACGCTGGCCGTGACGGTCTCCGCGACCACCCTCAGCGGCGGCGCACCCACACGCTGGACGCAGCTCTCCAACGATGGCGCGTCCTGGAGTCCGCCGATCCCCGCGGATGCCGTGGCGGACATCCCATGGCGACTGGCGGACGGTCCGGATGGGGAGCGCAGGGTGCTGGTCCGGTCACGTGATGTCGCCGGTCGCTGGTCGATGCCCTTCGCCGCGCGCACGCGGCTGGACCGGTCCGGCCCGACCGTCGTGGGTCCCGTGCTCACCTGGACCGGGATCGGTTGGCGCATCTCGTTCGCCCAGGCCGATGCCTCCGGTTTCCGGCCGGTGAAGGTGCGCCACCGCGTGGCCGACGGACCCTGGAGCGCCTGGCGCGGGCTCCGGACGCCCGGCGACGCGCTGGTGCCCGCGGGGAACGGCACTGCCGTGAGCGTGGAGCTGCGTGTCAGCGACCCGCTGGGCAACACCACCATCGCCCGCGGGTCCGCGTCCTGACGAGGGGCACGACCTGCCGCCCCCGGCACGACCTGCCTCGGTCCGTCAGGAGGAGGCGGTGCCACGCAGCGGCGCATCCGGCCGACGCGACGGCAGCTGCAGGATCGCACCCGCCACCACCACCATCCCGCCGCCCAGCACCTGGACCGCGGACGGCTCCTCACCCAGGAAGAGTCCCGCGAGAAGCACGGCGGTGACCGGCTCCAGCATCATCAGGATCGCCGCGCGCGATGGCCCCACCGAGCGGATGCCCATGAGCAGGGCGATGCCCGGCAGCGCGGCGCCCACGAGCCCGGCCAGCAGCACCCACCACCACAGCGACGGATCGGCGACCGGCGCCCGGAGCTGCGCTCCGGCACCCACCAGGATGGTGAACGCCACGTTGCAGACCACGACCACACCCATGATCGCGGTCGCGCTCAGCACCGACGGCACGGCCGGGAAGCCGCGGGCGGCGAGCAGCGTGTAGAGCGCCTGTCCGATCGCGGCCGCCGCGGCCAGCAGCAGGCCCAGGACATCCAATCGCACGCCGCTGTCGCCCAGCATCGGCGCCACGACCACGAGCAGGAGGCCGAGCGACGCCAGTCCCAGCGCGGCAGCCCGCACCCGGTCGATCGACTCGCCCCACAGCCGGTTCGCGCCCAGCGTCACGAGGGCAGGGTAGCTGTACAGGATGATCACGACGATCGCGACCGCGGTGGTGTTGTACGCCGCGAACACCGCCGCGTTGGTGACCATGTTGACCACACCCGTGATGACGAGCAGCCGCCATTGGCGAGCCGTGACGGCGCCGCGGGCCGGCAGCACGGACCATCCGGCCCTGATCCCCAGCACCAGGACCAGCGCCATCCCGGCGAGGCCCACGAGGCTGCGCCAGCTGACGAAGCCGAGCGTCTCGAGCCCGGCCTCGGCGGCAAGACGGGAGATGATGCCGACCGCCCCGAAGGTGACCGCGGCGGTGAGCGTGAGGGCGACCCCGCGGGGGTCGGGACGGCCGGAGGCGGCGGTCAGGTGTGGCCCTGGCCGGGCTGCTCCATCCGCCGGCCGTCACGCCGACGGGTGCGCAGCACGATGTGCGTGAACGGGATCCGGATCTCCTCGAACACCTCGACCGAGACGAGGAAGCCCGCCAGCAGGAACAGCACGCCCAGCAACAGCCCCCATTGGTGGAACTGCGCGACGCCCTGCTTGACCAGCGAGTCCGCGAGCGTGGGGAAGAAGGCGCCGATGGCGATGAGGATCGTGGCCGGGACCCGGCTGTTCAGCTCACCCGCACGCAGCGCGCGCAGGGCACCCGGAATGGAGGCCACGAAGTTCACCGGGATCGCGACGAGCGAGATGATCGCCTGGAACGCGAACGATTCACCCGGCTGGTTGGGGTCCAGGGAGTAGTCCAGGACGCGCCGCTTGGGCATGAACACGTACGCCGAGAAGAGCGCACCCAGAATCAGCGCGAAGCCTCCGGTGATGTTCATGAATGGCGTGAGGAGCCGGATCCAGGGCGGCAGGATCGTGGCGTCCGGCATGCCCTCCGCGTTGACCGAGTAGCCCGGCGGCGGCAGCTCGATGAGCGGCAGCGCGACGAGACCGATGAGCGTGGCCGTGATCACGCCGAGCGATGCGATCCGGGGCCAGCGGGCATTCTGGAAGTAGGTCTCCGTCGCGACCGCCAGGGCGAGGACGCCGGCACCGATGAAGTAGAGCATGGGCACGAGGCCCACACCCGCGTACTCCGGTCTGCGCGAGGTCAGGAACGTGAACAGCCCCGCGAAGAACAGGCACAGCGCGAACCCGAACCCGAACCGCGTGCGCCCGAGCAGGAACGCCGTGCCCAGGCCCAACCATCCCGCGGTGCACACCGCGCCCGCCAGGTACCACGTCTTGTAGACGGGCTCCGACCATCCGGCGGCGCCCGCCACACCCTCCATCAGCGCGCCCACGGCGTAGAACAGCATGCCGATCGCCCACACCAGCTGATAGGTGTGGCGCCGCTCGCGCCATTGGTCGATGAGCGCCACCGCGAAGATCGCGGCGAGCAGCGTGGTGAGGGCGGGCAGCACCACGGCGAGGTTCACGTCGTGCCTCGGAAGCGGGCCCGCGCCTGGCTGCGGGCCGGAGGATCAGTGGCCCGGAGACCCGCTCCGGTCAGGCCGGGACGAACTCGTGGTCGTCCCGATGGTTGCCGTCGCACACGCCCCAGGCGGGCGGGTCGATGGGCAGCGGGACCGGACGCATCAACTCCCTGACCTCCGACTTCCTGCACCAGTAGAGCCCTCGGTCGCGGGCCCAGGCACGGAAGTGGTCCGTGTCCACGTGGAACTGGTGGGGGCCGGGGTTGATGGGGGCAGTCGTCGCCCAGCTGGGCGGCGCCTCGCGCGCGACGATGTCCATGATGCTGACCCGGAACGGGATCCCCGCGATCGGCTCGCCGCAGCCCGCGCAGCGCTTGGCATCGTTCTCGTCGAACACGGTGGGGATCCGGATGCCCATGATCTGGCCGCCGCGGAAGCTCGTCACACTCACACGCGGATTGTAGCGAGGCGCGTCCCGGGTCGGGGGCCATCGACCTCCGGTCGTCACGGGCGACGCCTTCGGTCGTCCGGCGTCGTCGTCCTGATGATCGCGGGGGCGGGTCCGGTCGACTCGCGAGCCACGAGGGCAGGAACCTCCGGCCTGCGGACAGCCGTCGGCGGATCCCCGATCAGCAGGTCGATGAGCGCGCGGCCCAGCAGGTCGCGCCTGAGCGAGAGGGTCGTGAGGCTCGGCTGGACGATCCTGGCGACCGCCAGATCGTCGAACCCGACCACGGAGACATCCGCGGGGACGCGCACGCTGAGCTCGCGAGCACCGCGCAGGATGCCCACGGCCATCATGTCGTTCACCGCGACGATCACGGTGGGGGCCTCGACGCGGGACAGCAGCACCATCGCCGCGCGGCGACCGGCCTCGATCTCGCCCTCCTCGGTGAGATATCCGGAGGCGACCTCCTGGACGTGGATGAGGTCGGCCTCGATCGACCCGCCGAGCTTCTCCCAGGCGGCCTGCAGCCCCGCCAGCCGGTGAGGACCGTTCGCGGTGCCGAGCGACGTCATCGTGAACGCGATCCGGTGATGTCCCAGGTTCCACAGGTGGCGAGCGACCTGGCGCATCGCGCCTTCGTTGTCGACCGTCACCGCCTCCGGGGTCCGTGTCGCGGCGTCATGGGGAAGGAGGAAGGCGACCCGTGCCCCGGCAGCGCGTGCGGCCTCGGGAGCGGGGTGGTCGGTCTGTCCCACGGAGAACACGTATCCGACGCCTGCGACGCCGTGGTCCAGCATCACCAGCGTGGATTCGTACGCCCGGTCCCAGTGACGGTCGATGTTCGACAGGAACAGCGAGTAGCCCGCCTCACGGGCTCGGTCCTCGGCTCCCCGCACGATCTCCGGCATCGACGGGTTGGCCACAGACGGCACGACCAGCCCGATGACCCGCGTGGACGTCCCACGGAGCCCGCGAGCGAGCGACGATGGCCGGTAGCCCAGCTCCTTGGCAGTGCGCTCCACCAGCTGCGCCGTGGCGGGCGAGATGCCGACCTGCCGCCCGTTGAGCCAGTTGGACACCGTCGCCACCGAGACGCCCGCGGTTCGCGCGACGTCGCGGATCGTGACGCGCCGTCCGATCGTCGCCATCGATGACCTTCCCGATTCGATCCAGAGGACGGGAGCGTACCGCACACCGGCCTGAGGGGACGAACGCGCATGAAACGTTCCAGCGACCCTGCATGGCAGCTCAGGAGTGCGACGATCCAGGGATGGCCTGCGCGCGGCCATCTCGCTTGACGCAGAACCTGAAACGTTCTAGTGTTCCCGCGATGACGCCACGACAACGGGTGCTCGCCGCGCTGGACCACCGCGAGACCTCATGGGTGCCGCTGGACGTCGGAGCCACGAACGTCACGGGCATCCATCGTGTGGTGTGCCAGCCGTTCCTGGCCGAGCGCGGCTATCGCGGCGAGCTCAAGACCCTGGACCCGAGACTCGGGCTCGCGGTCATCGACCGGGAGGCGAGGGACCTGCTGGGCGTCGATGCGGCCATGGTCGCCCAGGGCGGTCCATCGCCCGATCGATACACGATGTCGATCGAGACGCGCGGCGACTCCGCCGAACTGCATGACGAGTTCGGGGTGCTCTGGCGGATGCCTCTCGATCAGGGTCTCTACTTCGACATGGTGGAGCACCCGCTCTCGGGCGACATCAGCCTCAGCGACGTCGAGCGGTACCCGTGGCCAGACCCGGTCGATCCCCATCGGTTCGCGGACATGGCGGCGAAGGCGGCGGCCATCGTGCGGACGGAGGAGCGCGCGACCTGCTTCGGCAACATCTCCACCGGTCTGTTCGAACTCGGCATCCGGATGCGCGGGTACGAGTCGTTCTTCATCGACATGCTGGCCGATCGTCCGATCGCCGAAGCGCTGCTGGACAAGGCCGCCGACCTGAAGATCGCCTACTGGGAGCAGGTCATCGCAGCGGCGGGAGACATGATCGACGTCGTCGTGGACACCGACGACTACGGCACGCAGCACTCGCTCATGGTGTCTCCGGACAGCTGGCGGGAGCTCATCAAGCCGCGGCTCCGCAGGATCAATGACCTCATCCATGCCAAGAGCCGGGCGAAGGTCCTGCTGCATTCCTGTGGTGCCATCAAGGAGCTGATCCCGGACCTGATCGATGCCGGCGTGGACGTCCTCAATCCGGTCCAGGTCAGCGCCAAGGACATGGATACGGCCGCGCTGAAGCGCGAGTTCGGTCGCGAGATCGTCTTCTGGGGCGGCGGCATCGACACGCAGACCACACTGCCATCGGGCTCGCCGGAGGCGGTTCGAGACGAGGTGCGCCGTCGCGTGGAGGATCTGATGAAGGGGGGAGGGTTCGTGTTCGCAGCCGTCCACAACATCCAGCCGGATGTGCCGGTCCGCAATGTCGTGGCCATGCTCGAGACGATCGCCGAGTATCGCGGTGGTCGGTCGTCCGTGCCCTCGGGCGCCTGAGCGATGCAGGTCGTCGTCTGTCGCAGGGAGTTCCGTTCCATGACGGGGTGCACGCGTGGTCAGGATGCCGCTCAGCTGGGGTGCCGCTGATGGCGGACCTGGACGCGCTCACCGTGGCCGTCGAGAAGGGGGATCGGTCGAGCGCGGTCGACCTGACCCGGGCCGCCATCGACGAAGGTGTCGGCCCGGCCGACATCCTGGATGCGATGATCAGGGCGATGACGACGGTGGGCGACCGATTCGCCCGCAGCGACGGCGTCTACATCCCGGAGATGCTCGTCAGCGCGAGGGCCATGAAGTCGGCGACCGCGCTGCTGGAGCCGATGCTCGAGGCGAGCGGTATCACCCCCGAGTACACCGCTGTCGTGGGGACGGTGAAAGGGGATCTCCATGACATCGGCAAGAACCTCGTCGCGACGATGCTCAAGGGGGCCAACTTCGCGGTGATCGATCTCGGGACGAACGTGCCACCGACGCGCTTCGCCGATGCGGCGCTCGAGCACCGAGCGGACATCGTGGGCATCAGCGCGCTGCTGACGACAACGATGGTGGGCATGAAGGACGCGGTGGATGCCATCCGAGCGGCGGCCCCCTCGGTGCGGATCCTCGTCGGCGGCGCACCGGTGACCATGGAGTATGCGGTGGCCATCGGCGCGGACTCCTACGCGAAGGATGCCGCGTCGGCCGCGGTCATCGCGCGGCGGATGCTGGCGACAGACGGCGCGTCGTCGGACGCCATCGTGGCGATCGGCAGCGTCCCGCAGTAGGCGGGTCATCCGCCGTATCGGCCGGAGGGCCGAGAGACCCTGTCCACCCGCCGCGTCGAACTTCGGCGCGCCCACTGGCGGAACCAACGACGAGACCCCGGCCGATGGCCGGGGTCCGGGGAGACCGGGTGACGCCACGGCGGGCCCACCGATGCCACCGATGTCCCGACTCAGGTGTCACCCATGTCGCGACTCAAGACAGTGGTACCCCCAAGGGGGCTCAAGCACCCGCGTGCTGTCTGATGAAGACGATGTCCTCGCGTGGTACGTGGCTTGACTACACCCGAATCGGGGCCAGCCTACCCACAATGGTCACTCCGTGGTGGGCTCCTCGAAGTCCGGCGGGACGTCCGACTCGACCTCCTGACGGTACGCGGCCCAGAGCCCGGGGGCAGTGACCCTCAGGTGCCACAGCATTCGCCGGTGCTGGGGATGGTCGTCCAGATAGGCGACGACATGCGACCGTCTCGTGAAGCCCTTCTCCTGGACGAGAGCGATGAAGTCGAATAGCGACTCATGGACGTGCGCGATGAACGCCCTCGCTTCGTCACGCGTAATCCGGGGCGGATCCTCACCATGCACCGCGGTGGATCGGACCTCGTCATACAAGATCCAGGTCCCCTCGGGAGCCGCGAAGTGGCCCTTCCGATCGAGGCTGAGCATGGCCTGGCGGAACGCGAGGTTGCGGCCCTTCTCACCCGTCGCGGTGTCGCCGAGCATGGCCTCCAGGGCGAAGAACCCGAACAGCGTCTCCAGGAGCGGGTCGCCCACGAACTGCGCACGCTCGATCCAGCCCAAGGCCGTCTCGATGGACCGTTGGACCCGGGTGGCCGGTTCCGCCGGCAGCGCCGCGACGGGATGTGCACGAGCGAGCTCGACGAGCGATGCGTCGAGCCCGAGACCCACAGCGGTGCTGTGTCGGGCACGCCACCCGCCACGGCCGCCCTCGAAGGCGTGGTGCTCCCCAAGCGAGAAACGCAGCTGCCAGTCATTGATGCCGCGGTGCTGGCGAAGCGCCACGCGGAGCCTCCGGAGCGCCATCTCTGCACTCGCTCGGGCCCGTGCGGCCATCCGGCCCGGATCGGTCCCCGTGACCTCGATCAGCGCCACGCTGCCCACCGCACCGTCCAGCGGGAAGGTCGGGTCATCACGGGGCACGCTCGGATGTCCCGTGGGGAGCAGGCGCAATCCGAGTATCTCGGTGTCCACCTCGACCGACAGGTGCTCGACCGGGATGAGGCAAGCGGTGGTGACCGGTGCCTTCGCGTGAGTCGCGACGAAGTCCCGGACGTGGTCCTTCGAGCGGACCGCCCAGCAGTCCATGGCGAACCGCTGAGCGATCCTGAAGGTGTCCTTCAGGTGCTCGAATCGGATGTCATCACTGAGCGCTGCGGCCACGCCACGGATGGCCGCGACCTCAGCCGGCGAGAACCGCAGGGCCCCGACCTGGCTCGTGGCGAGGTCCGGGGGCAAGGTCACGGTGCGCCCGAAGGGCCCCGTGGCGCCGTCGTCCTTCGAGCGCACCAGAGCCCGGAGCCGCCTGAGTGCGTTCACGGTCTGGTCCGCCGCCATCAGAGCATGGTGATCGATGACCGGCGCTCGCTGCACGAGGGTGGTTCCTCGGCCGTTGGCCGGTGTGGCATCATCGTCTGGCAAGCATTCGCCGGTCGCGGGAAGCGACGCAGACCGGGGTAGTCCGAGGTTCGTGTGGACACCCCGACATCGTCGTCCCTCAGCGTGGTGCAGGTCCCCATCGACGACCTGCACCCCGACCCCGCCAACCCACGACGCATCTCCGAGCAGGAGTTGGAGTCCCTCACCCGCAGCCTGCGGCAGTTCGGGTTCGTCCAGCCCGTCCTGGCCCGGCGCGAGGACGGCGTCGTCATCGGCGGTCATCAGCGCCTCGTGGCCGCGCGGCGGCTGGGGATGACCGAGGTGCCGGTCACCTTCCTCGACATCACCCTCGACCAGGCCCGGCTGCTCAACCTCGCGCTCAACCGGATCTCCGGCACGTGGGACGAGCAGCTCCTGGCCCGGCTGCTGGCGGATCTCGGTTCGACGCCCGATGTGGACCTGAGCCTGTCGGGCTTCGATGACGACGAGCTGAAGGACCTGCTGCGCTCGCTCGACGTCCGGGAGCGCGCGGAGCGGACGGAGGTCTTCGACCTCGATGCGGCGCTCGAGGAGGTGACCCGGGCGCCTCGCGCCCGAGCGGGTGACCTGTGGCGGCTCGGGGAGCATCGCCTCGTGTGCGGCGACGCCACCGATCCGGTCGCCGTGGCCCGGCTGCTGGGCGACGCGAGGCCGCGGCTGCTGTCCACCGATCCGCCCTACGGCGTCTCGCTCGACCCCCGCTGGCGCGACGGCGTGTACAACAAGCTCGGTGCCGCCGAGCAGCCCTACATGCGCACCGCCGGCCATCGCAACGCGACCATCTCGGGCGACACACGGGTGGACTGGTCCGAGGCGTTCGCGCTGGTGCCGTCGATCGACGTGGGCTACGTCTGGCACGCCGGCGTCCACGCCGCCGCCGTGGCCGAGGGCCTGGTGTCCATCGGCTTCGAGATCGTGTCCCAGGTCATCTGGGACAAGGGCCTCTTCGCGATGGGGCGGAGCTGGTACCACTGGATGCACGAGCCCTGCTGGGTCGTCCGCCGCAGGGGGTCGAAGCCGCGCTTCACGGGCGGCCGGGACCAGTCGACCATCTGGCGGGTGCCCTCGCCCAAGATGATCATGGGCGGCTCGAGGGAGGCCAAGTTCGACCACCCGGCCCAGAAGCCGCTGCTGCTGTCCGAGCTGCCCATCGCCAACCACACGAGGCCGGGCGACGCGGTGTACGACCCGTTCCTGGGCTCGGGCACGACGCTGGTCGCCGCGGAGCGGCTGTCCCGGGCGTGTTACGGCATGGAGCTCGACCCGCGATACGTGGACGTCATCCTGCTGCGCTGGGAGCGCTTCAGCGGCGGCACGGCCGAGCGCGTCGATGGCTGACCCCGAGCGGCGTCCACCCACGGGCGCCTCCCCCGTGCGCGTCGCCGCCGAGCACCTGCTGCTGTCGGGTCGCCACGCGCTCGCCCCGGACCCGGCCGCGGTGGGCCGTGGCTCTCGGGACCCGCTCGACGACCTCGACGACGAGGAGCGCAGAGTCCTGCGGCGGGCGATCAACGCGGAGCTGGCGGCGCGGGACGCGCGCGATGGACCCGACACGATGGCCCCATCGTGACCACCGGACCGGCGGCCAGCACTCCGTGCGCGCCACCAGAGGTGGTCCGTTGGTAGCCCGACGCGGCTGCGTCTTCGTCATGCCCGCGGGCAGGCCCTGCCGGGCCGGTCCCCAGCGGGACCGTCCCTACTGCTTCGCGCATGACCCCGAGCGGGTGGAGGAGGCGACCGAGGCTCGTCGTCTGGGAGGGCTGCGTCGACGCAGGGAGGGGACCATCGCGGTCGCCTACGACCTGCCCGGGCTGGACACCGTCGAGGGCATCCGGCGGCTGCTCGACATCGTGGTCACCGACGCCCTGGGCCTCGACAACGGCATCGCCCGGCTGCGGGTCATCATCGCCACCGCGGCCGCGGCCACGCGCCTGCTGGAGGTCGCCGACCTCGACGCCCGGCTGGCCACGCTGGAGGCGGCGCTCCGTGCCCCGACCCCTCCGGCACGCCCGTTCGACCTCGATGACGTGGCGTGACCATCGCCCGGCGCATCGCCCGCCTGGAGCTGGCCCTGCCGCCCACGGAGGCGGTCCTGGTGTGGCTCGCGGACGCCCAGGGCCACGGCTCGCTCCCTGCCTACGCCACATGGCTCATCGACCATCCGGAGCAGGTCCATCCCCTCGTGCGCATCAGCGAGCAGGTCACGGCGGCCGCGCGTGCCGGCCTCCGGGGCGAGGACCATGAGACCGTGGCGGACGCGGTGCGGAGGGCCGTCGGGCACGCTACGTTCCTGTTCGCGCTCGTCCTCCGGATCGAGGTGGCGACCGACGAGCTGGTCCGCGTCGAGGGACCGAGGCTCGCGGCGCTCGGGGCGTGGCGACGGACCGCCAGGGAGGGATCGCAGGTACGGCGTGCGCTGGCGGCCGATGGCCTGGGCATCCTCGACGACCACGATCGGGTCCGCCGCCGGCTGGAGGCGCAGCACCTCGACGGACGCGACGCCCTGTTCGCCGACACCGCGGCGGCGTGGGCCGACCTGCTCGTCCTGGCACGCGACCTCGCGGGCGAGCTCCCTCCCGTGGCGGCGGTCGAGGATCGACCTGCTGGGGCCACGGACCTCGTTGCCGCCGCCCGGAGCGATGCCCTGGACCTCCTCGGGCAGACGCTGGTGGCCGCGTCGATCGCCGGCCATCGGGCACGGGGCCTGGCGTGAGTCCGGGTTGGACGAGCGAGACGAGAAGGCCCCGAGCGGATCACCCGGAGCCTTCGTACCAAGGAGGGGTCACGAGGCGGGTGGCGAATCCTCCCGTGTCGTGCCCTCGGGCCCCCGAGTCGTGACGCGCGAGCCGCGCCGGCGTCGGGTCGCGGGCATCTCGAGCGGCTCCCCTGCGCCCACCAGGGACGCGGCGAGGGTGCGCTGGGCGGAAACCGTACCGATCCGGACGGATGCCCGACGCCGCGAGCGCTCCCGACGGATACACCTCCCTAAGGCCATCGCTCACGTCGCAATGCGCGGGCCTAGCTTGGACAGAGGGCGTGCCGTCCTTTACCGCTCGGTAGGCGATTCGGTTCACACCGACAACCGCGTCCGTGCCCGTCGCGGCCCAGGCAAGCCGACCGGCGGCACGTGGCGGGCAATCCGAACACGGCCGGCCAAGCCAGGCGGCCCGTCGGCATCCGCCAGTGTGACGGCGACCTCTAGGCCGGGCCGAGACAAGCGAGTCCGGTCTGACCGACCTACAAACAACCCTGGCCGGCGTCGATGAAGCGCAGACTCTCGAGGGCGTCGTTATACGTGAGGTTGTAGCGCACGCCCGAAAGGGGGCCGACGAAGGCCACTGGGCCTCGACCACCGTCGCCTATACCGTAGCCGATTTCGTAGTAGAGGCACACCTTCTTGCCGGTGGCCAGCCACACGGTCACCGAACCTTCACACTGGCCCCAAGTAGTGGATCCGCCGGCGCAGTTGCCGGGCAATGTGTGAGAGAAGAAGAGGCTGGACTCATCGGAACAGACATACACGCTGTCATTGCCGTCGGTGGTGATTCCTTTGACGTTCTCCCAATTCCGGACGTAGTTGTTGTCCCCGAGGGTCCCGCAGTCGGTGCCCTGGGTGCCCGCGAACACCGGGACGGCGCTCGCGGCGACGGAGCCGAACGAGACGACAGCAGCCAGGACCAAGCGCAGACCCACGACTCGCCGACGCATCGGTAACCTCCAGTCGGAACGAAGTCCACAACGCCGCTGACGGTAGCACAGCCATCAAGTCATCAGTCAGGGCCGCCACGCTTGACACCCCAGTGCGGGACAGTGACGATTGCTACAGGGCGCGGACCACGGTACTGGTGCCCAGACACCCGAACGGGACAGGAGGCGATGGTACCCGGAATCGCGTCTGCCCCGGCCCCTAGCCGCCGCTCGCGGGCTCGGCCGATCACAAGCCTGTGCTCTGCCTTGCGCAGGCGGCGCTTGGTGGAGGCAGCGCTCGTGCTGGGCGCGCGCCGGGCAAGGACACTGCGAAAGTGTTTGCTGCCGCACCGGGCACCAGTGGCGGGGGCGTACGCGGCGCTTTCGGTGGGCCGGGCGGTATTCTTCGAGGCGTCGCTGGGCTTCCTGGGGGCGGGCATCCCGGAGCCGACCCCCTCGATCGGCGGGCTGCTGGGCTCGGCGGGCATGTACTACCGCACGGATCCGGGGCTGATCCTCTACCCGGCGCTGTTCCTGGGTTTGCTCGTGCTGGCGGTCAACCTGGTGGGCGAGAGCCTGCGGTCCGCGGAGGACGACGGGTGATCCGGTACGTGGGGCGGCGGCTGCTGACCGCGCTGGTCACCGTCTGGCTCGTGGCGACCGCGGGCTTTCTCCTGGTGGAGATGATCCCTGGCGACCCGGCGCGTTCGCTGGCCGGCCCCAGCGCGTCCGAGGAGACCGTCCAGCGCATCCGGGAGGCGTACGGCTTCGACGATCCGCTGCTCCAGCGATATGTCCTGACGATGACGCGGATGCTCCAGGGTGACCTGGGCGACTCGTTCTCACGCGGCGAGCCGGTGGCCACGGTCATCGCCCGGTCGCTGCCGCAGACGCTGACGCTGACCGCGTTGGCGTTCCTGGCCGAGGTGGCCATCGGGGTGCCGCTGGCGCTCTGGGTCGTGAGCCGGCGATCGCGCTGGGCCGACCGGTTCCTGCTGGGGTCCGCCGCCCTGACCAGCGCCGTGCCGTCGTTCCTGATCGGCCTCGTGCTGATCTACGTGTTCGCGTTCGTCCTCGGGTGGTTCCCGCTGCCGGGTGGCCGGGGCGCCGGGCCGGTGGCCTACGTGCTGCCGGTGCTCACGCTGGGCGTGCCGTTCGGCCTGGTGCTGGCGAGGCTGCTGCGCACGTCGCTGTTGGAGCAGCTCGACCAGCCGTACGTGGTCTACGCGGCCGGGATGGGCGATTCTGCCTGGTCCGTGCGGCTACGCCACGTGCTGCCGAACGCGCTGCTGCCACTGCTGTCCGTGCTGGCGCTGGACTTCGCGGGGCTCTTCAGCGCGGTCGCCGTGGTGGAGGTGATGTTCTCGATGCCCGGCCTGGGCGCCGACCTGGTCAACGGGTTGCGACGCCTGGACACGGCGCTCATCGTGGGCGTGGGCGTGGTGGCGGGGTTGCTCGTCGCCCTGGTGAACGTGGTCGCGGATCTCGCCGTCATTGCCATCGACCCCCGGGTGCGCCGATGATGCGAACGCCGAGTCCGCGGACTGGCGGATATGCGGAGGCCCGCCTCCGCACCGGACTTCAGCACGAGTCGAAGAGCGGACTTCCGACAAGTCCTGACTGCCGGGACGGTCTCGTCCATGGAGGCGCGAGTCGACGGGCGGATGTGACTGCCCGGCTTCATGAGTTCGGCGCTGGCGTCACCTATCGACGTTGAGGACATGAAGCCCGGCTTCGATCAACACCTTGGTGGATGAGGCCAACGCGCTGCACGCGGCGGCAGGGACTGAGCGGTGCGCCGGGGACCAGGGAGTCGAGGCGGATCCCTGCGATGCGGACCTCGGTTTGAGCGCGCTCCAGGCGCTCCGTGGCCTCGAGCAGGGCGATGGCGGGGTCGGTCATCGTGGTGGCTCCCTTCGTGGTGGCGGTGATGGTGTGCATGTGCTCCATGGACGCTCCGATCGCGCCGTCATGCAAGGCCCCGTGGCGCGCGTGCACGCGATGACACCGGATGGATTCCCACGGTGACCTCCCACGCCGGGGTGGACCAGCGACCTGGTCCTCTGCCCGGGGGCTGGGCGGGATGGCGATTACGCCGGGACGACACCGAGCGGGACCGACACGATGGCAGAATGGTGTCGGCTGGGGCGTGTGGTCGATGTTGACCCTAGGAGTCCAGATCCCCACGTACGATCCGTGCGGGGTGGAGTCGCCACGCCGATGGTTCCATTCGGCTTGACATCGGCTCTCGGTCCAGCCCATGCTTCACGCGACTTGGTCTGACTGGAGGAGTGGGTAGCCTTGGCGCTCGCTGAACGGCGCGCGGCGATCGCGGCATTGGAAGCTGTGCGGGAGAGCCGGGTCCTCGCTTACGTCATGGCCGACCGCGGCGTCCACCCCGCCGTACCCGGGTTCAGCCTGAACTTCGAGCAAGATCCGTTCCTGCTCATCGTGGATCACCTTCGGGCGATCGGACACGTCCCCAGGCTCGACCTGTTCCTCTACACGCGCGGCGGTGAGACCGACGCAGTTTGGCCCCTGGTGTGCCTCCTCCGCGAGTACACCGATCACCTGACCGTGCTCGTCCCGCACAGGGCGCACAGCGCTGGCACTCTCCTCTGCCTCGGCGCGGATGAGCTGGTCCTGGGGCCACTCGCCGAACTGAGCCCAATCGACCCGACCACGGGTAATCAGTTCAACCCCGCCGATCCGTCGAATGCCGCGAGCCGCTATGGCATCTCCGTCGAGGACGTCACCTCGTACATGCGACTGGCGGAGAAGAATGTCGCGACGGACCGAGTCACCGATGAGCAGCTGATGGCGGACAAGGCCATCGCGCTGGAGTCGTCGGTGCGCCTCGAGATGTTCCTGGAGCTCACCAAGGTCGTGCACCCCCTGGCTCTCGGGAATGTGGAGCGGGTCTACCTGCAGATCCGCCGCTTGGCTTCGATCCTTCTGGGACTGCACCTGAGCGAGAGAGAGGACAAGGATCGGATTCAGGGCATCGTCCGGCAGCTCACGGAGGAGTTCTACTCCCATCAGCACGTCATCCCGCGCAGGGAGGCCATCCCCCTGCTCGGCGCTTGGGCGAAGAAGGCCACGGGCGACGAGGAGGCGTGCATGACCGAACTTTTCGACCGCTATGCGGACGACCTGGGCCTTCGTACCCCCTTCAGCCTTCCCCAGTACATGGGTACCGACCAGGTGAAGGACCTCACGGCGGTCGCAGGACACCTGGACAGCGCCGACACTTCGCACGTGCATGAGACGCGGATGCGGGTCATGCAAAGGGCTGTGCTACCTTCCGGCATCCAAGTTCAGCTCCCGCCAGGCGTGATGCCGCCCCTGGAGCCCTGGCCGGGACGCGCCTTCGAGACTGGGGTGGATTCGGTCGGTTGGAAGACGAACACTGGAGGCACCTGATGGACCGGCTCGAGACGAATAGGCGTCCACCGAACGTAGCGACGGTGCAGCTGACCTTCTCGACCGCCGACATCCAACGTGCCCACTTCGTGGGTAAGGTTGGCTCTATCGGCGCGACACCCCACGCTCGGAGCGTGGTGGACCGCGGTGTGGTCAGCGTGGACCACGGTTCGCGGACCATCGGTGACGGGGAGCCGGGCTCGGCTGAGTCACAGGTCATCCGGATGGCCTACATCCACGGAGAGCTGCACCCCATCGTCCCGGGATCCCCTCCGGACGCACGCCCGCTGGACGAGGCCGCCGGCATCTTCCGACTCATCACGCGGTAGGCGACGGCCGGAGGCGTGCCGGCCGTCGTAGGCTCGACGATCTATGACCGGGCGGCACTGCTTGACGCAGGAGCGCTCATCGCGCTAGCTGATCCCAGCGACGACCACGCCGAGGAGGCGGCCGCATGTCTCACGGCCGTTGTCGCGGCACGGCTGCCTGTCTACGTCACCACGCACACGCTCGCTGAGGCTCACCGGCGGTTGCTCTTCAGAATCGGGAGCGATCGGGCACGGATGGCGCTGGACCTCATCTACGACGGTTCCGTGAACGTCGTGCGGTGCTTGCCGGAGGACGAGGCGGAGGCGCGCCGGATCCTTGCCCGGTATGCAAGCGTGCAGCTGTCCCTTGGCGACGCCCTTGCGATGGCCACCATGGTCCGCATGGGGATCCGGACAGTGGTCTCCTTCGACGACGACTTTCTCATCGCCGGCTTCGTGCGCATCCCACCCTTCTATGTGTGGTGGTGACGCACCCTCCTTGATCCGTCAGGGTCCCCCATCGGTAAGGCCCTGCCACGAGCGGCCCTGGTGTCGGGCGCGGAGGGGTTGCGCGATCGTTCCCTATACGGCCCCCGGCGCATGCGTACGCTTCAGCATCCTGCCGAGGAAATTCCGATCGTAGACATCCACGAAGTACACGGCACACCGAGGGCCCTCCTCGAAGCCGGGGTCCCCAGGGTGATAGGTGACGATGTAGCCGGCCAGATCACGCCCCGGAACAAGGACGAGGTCCGGGCGCTGGACAACGCGGGTTTCGCCCCCATCGAGGTGCCGCTGGAGGTCGTGATGCACCTCGAACCACGCTGGCTTTCCGACGACCGGACGCAGGCCGAGAAGACCGTCATCACGTTGGCCGCGGAGCTCGAAAGGTCCGCACGCGGTGGACGGCAAGACCATGCGGTCCTGAACCACCTGAGGAAGCGGATCAACGCATTCCAACGCCATCCATCCGCCCTCTCCGACGACGACGTCCACGCGCTTGCTCACGACATCACGGAGGCGATCCAGGGTGGCCGACGACCCTAGCTGCTCGACTCCAGGTCGAGAGCCTCCGAGCAAAGCCATGGTGTCCGGCGAGACGGAGGTGGCGTGCGTGCGGACGATGCTGTGGCGCTGAGGGGCGATGACGCTCTTCTGAGACTCTCGTCCCAAAGCCGCGCCCAATTCGGATCAGTGGACCGACGACCTGCCCGGAGCTACGTCGATCAAGTCGACAGCGGGCTCGACCGGTCGTCGCGGGGCCCCATGCGCCTCGTGCTGGACGGCCCCGGGGTCGAGTTGGTCCCGTCACCATGAGCACATCGTGCGTGCATGGGCCCGTAGTGCACTTCGTGACGGCCCGGCTCATCGTCGATGTCGGGCGACTACGACCGATGGTCCCGAACGTTCAGACGCAGCCACGGCTCTAGGCGTCGCACCTGGTCCTCTGCAATCCCGCCGCGTGATCCGAAACGTCGGAGCTCTTCTTCCGCTCGTCCTCGCTCCGGTTCCTCCAATACCGATGCCAGCACGGCCGTACCAAAAGCCACGGGGCTCTTCTCGTCTCCGGGCTCATCGGCTAGGACGGCCAACACATCGTCCAAGGTGTGCGGTTGTCGCCACAGTCCGAGCGCCTCGGCAGCCGCACGACGAACAACAACCTCTTCATCTTTCAGCATCTGCAATAATCTCGCCCGGGCTACCTCAGGCGGTACGCCCGCTGCACTGTAGGTCGGCGAAAGGCCGAGGGCCGCTCGCGCTCTCGCTATCGGCTCAGCCTGACCGCTCTGCTGAAGGAAGCTTGCATGGGTTTCCGTCGAGTCTCGAGGCACTACCAACCATGCCCCATCATCATTGACAATCCATGGATCGTTTGATGGATAGTCGAGTCCGGGGACCCCTGCACCAGATGCAGCCGGAGGTTCAAGCATCTCTGGATGCATTCCATCTAGAACCTCCCTCCCTACTCCCTGAAGGAACCGCGATGCCGATTTCAACGCCATTGATGGCGAGTCGTCGACAAAATGGGTCGAGATAGGGTCCCCGTCCCCTGACCGTAGCGCTGCTTCGAGCCTCTGAACGGGCACCCGACGCCACATCGGGCTATCAAGGAACGACCCCTCCTGGCGGGCCGCCACAGATACCTCAACAGTCTCTTCACGCCAGTCGACATCGATGAAGACTCTGTTGCGGGCTGACTCATACACGCGCCAGTCGCCCTGTTCAGGTTGGCCGTCTATTCGACGATATCCTCTCGTTAGCAACCAATCAAATTCGGAATCAATCGCACTAGCGAAATGCGAGCCTTGCACCTCTTCACGGCACATACGGGCAGTCTCCCCCAGCAAACGGCGGAGGCGCTTCCCACGGGTTGTTGTCGCCAAACCACGTAAGCCGTGGATAGCCTGCCGCTCGAATAGAGCCTCGTTCCAATCCATAGTATGGACTGGTAATCGAGGGAGGGCTTACACATGGACCAATGTCGTTAATGATGCTTCTGGCACGAATCTGTTGTGATATCCATAGCTGATTGAGGCCTAGCTTCTCGGGCCGTGGCATCTTGCCGATGATTCTGGGCATGGTATGACACGGCGCAATAAGCCAGGTGAACAGATTAACTCGGGACTGGCGCTCTCCGATATTGGCACACTTGAGCTTCGTGTCGAACTTGTAGTAGTCAATCGGGTACACGACATACTTGTACCGCGGAATGGCTATCACTGCGGGAGGGTTAGCTGCGATCTTCGACACGATTACTGTCCCCACAGCGGTAGCAAGCGCCGCCAATGCGACAAGTCCTATCTTGATGCCCTCGCAAGACAGCCAAACCCACTTTATGTCGACCGTGCATGCGGTCTGTCGCCCGTCCGGGTCCCAGCCACCCACCGGGTCACCCTCGGCATAGGCGATCAGATGCCGGCTCATGGGGTTGCGGGGCTCCCCCAGCAGCGAGTCCTCGCTCACGAACCGCCCGAGCCCCGGGGCATACCACCTCGTCACGACCCAGGAGAGGCCCGTGGAGGTGTCGTTCCAGGAGCCCTGGAAGCGCCAGTCGGGGAGGCCCGATCCCGACGCGGCGGCCACATTGCCCCACGGGTCGTAGCGCAGGGTGTTGACCACGGCCCCTGAGCCATCGGTGGACCAGGTGACGTCGCCGTGGCCATTCGTGCCCAGGTAGCGTGGCGTCGAGCTCGTGCCGGTCCATGTGGCGAGGCGCTCACCACCCCAGCCGTTGCCCACCTTGAGCTGGCTGGCGTTGGTGCCGTTGTCGACCACCTCGGACACCTGGGTGCTGGTGCCCACGTAGCGGAAGCGGATGGTCGAGCCACGGGCGACCGTCCGGAGGCGATCGAGGGCGTCGTAGGTGTAGGCGCTGATGAGCGCGTTGGTCGAGGAGTTGCGGACCTCCTTGAGCCGGCCCAGGCTGTCCCAGACGAGGGTCTGGCCAGGCTGGCCCGTCATCCGTCCATCGGCGTCGTGGGTGTAGCCCGACGTCGTCATCCGGTCGGCCGCGTCATACGTGAGGGTGGACGGTGTGCCGGTGCCGATGGTCAGGCTGTCGCGGTTGGGGACCTTCTGCCAGCCATAGGCCTGGTTCGATCCGGTGCCCAGCGGCGAGGTGTAGGCGGTGAGGCGGCCGATGGCGTCGTAGGTGAACGACGCGGTCCCATTCGCAGGATCGCCCGTGACGGTCGATGCCTCCGACAGGCGCTGGCTTGCACGGTTGTAGGTGTAGGTGAGGGATGCCCGGGTGGGCGTGCCGCCGGAGCCCGTGGTGACCTTGGTCAGCAGGCGTCCGATGGTGTCGTAGCCGTGGGTGGTGGTGTTGGCGTTGGGGTCCGTCCGCGTGGATGGGGAGCCATCGGCACGGTAGGCGGTGGTGAACGCGCTCGCGGAGAGCGGCAGGGTGGCGCTGGTCTCGCGGCCGTGCTTGTCGAGGGCGAAGGTGCTCGTGCCCGAGGCGTCCGCACGCGACGGTGCCGTGAAGCTGTAGGACCAGGTGGTGTTCGCCGAGCCGTCATCGGGGGTCACGGAGGTCGGCCGGTCCAGCCGGTCGAACGTGGTGCTCATGGTGCCTGCCGGTCCCTGGGCGGAGGTCAGGCTGCCGTTGGCGTCATAGCCATAGGTGGTCGTGACGAGATCCGCGACCCGGGTCTTCATCCGGTTCGCGCTGTCATACGTCCAGGTGATGGCCACCGCCGGTGAGCCGACCCGGTTGGCCTGGGTGAGCCGGTTGCCGCGCTTGTCGTAGGTCCAGGCGACCGAGGCACTCAGGCCATCGGTGCGGCCGGTCATGCGACCGGCGGCATCGTAGGCGTAGGACTGGGTGTTGCCTCGGGCGTCGACCATCGAGGTCATGTTGCCACCCGCGTCATAGGTATACCGGGTGGACAGGTCGCTCGTGGTGGTGCCGGTCACCGCGGTGGTGCAGGGGACCGCGAGGGACTGGAGATCGACCGTGGCGTTCTCGAGCACCCGGCAGAGACGCCCACCACCGTCGTGGGCGTAACGGGTGGTGACGGTGCTCGTGCCGGCCGCGCCGTCCGAGGGCTTCGGTGCGGTCATGGCGAGCTGGTTGCCCGCGGCGTCGTAGGCGTAGGTGGTCGTGATGTTCGTGGTGGCGTTGACCGTGCCGGCGCCCGTGCAGGTGGCCGGGTCCGCGGGCGGGGTGGTGCCGGAGTCGGTGCAGTTCACGATCTCGCTCATCACGCGGCCGTGCTCGTCATAGACCCGGCGGGTGACGATGAACGTGGTCCGGTCGGTGGTCGGGGCCTTGGTGGCGACATCGCGGCCGCGGTCGTCCGTGTAGAACCACGTGGTCAGGTTCTGGTCGGCCGAGGTCGGGGTGCCGCTCACGAAGTTCTCCGTGGTCCAGACGCGCTGGCCCTTGACATCGTATCCATGGCGGGTCTCCCGACCGTTGGGTGCGATCTCGGACGTCTGGTTGCCCTGCGCATCGTAGCCGTAGGTGGTGGTCAGGTTCCAGGTGGCGTCCGCGGTGCCGAGGCCGGTGCAGGTCTCCCAGGCGGTTGGGATGGTCGTCCCCGTCGTGGTGCAGTTCTGAACTGTCCTGGTCAGCCGGCCGTTGGCGTCATACCAGCTCCGGCCGATCGTGCCCCGCGGGTCCTTGGTCGCGATCTGGTTTCCCTGGAGGTCGTAGGCGTGCTCGGTGGTGAGGTTGAGCTTCCCTGTGCCCTTGTCCACGACGACCTTGGTGGGCCGGCCGTTCACGTCGTGGGTGCGCTCGGTGACGATGCCGTCGAGGGTCTCGGTGGTGACCGAGCCGTTGGCATCGGTCGTGGTCGTCACGGTGATGCCGGAGCCGAGCCCCGTGCCGGTCGTCGTGCTCGTGAGCTGGTGCCCCAGGGCGTCGTAGGTGAGCGCGGTGACGGCGCCGATGGGATCGGTGGTCTGGCTGACCCAGCCCGCCTTGCCAGCGATGATGGTCGTGTCGTAGACGTTGGTGGTGGTCAGGTTCTGGTCGGCACCGCTGCCACCGGAGACGAAGTTGTCGATGTGCTTCGTGTGGCGGCCCGCGGTGTCCCACTCGTCCCTGGCCACGATGCCCCGCGGGTCCGTGGTCGTCGCGGTCTCGCCGTTGGCGGTGTAGGTGTAGGAGGTCGTCTCGAGGGTCGAGGTCGCGGTGGGGAACGGGATGGTGTCCAGGTTCGCTCCCGCGGCATACCAGTTCAACTTGGTCGAGGTCACGTTGCCGGCGGCGTCGCGGTCGTGGATGGTCGCCACGAACGCCTGACTGGCGGCACGGCGCGCCTCGTTGACCGGGTCGATCTCGTAACGGAGGTCACCGCTGGTGGCGTCCACCCCCATGCGGGACGTGTCGCCATCGATGGTGGAGGTGAGCGGCTCCATGCGACCCGTCGGATAGGTGTGGGTGTCGGTCCGGGTGGGAGAGCCCGGGTAGGTGATGCTCGTCATCCGCCAGTCACCGTCGAAGACCATGGTCGTGACGTCGCTGTAAGGGTCGGTGATGCGGTCGACCTGGCCGACCTCGGTGTAGCGGTGGGTCGTGGGCTGCATCGTGCCCGCGGCATCGCGCAGGCCGATCGTGGTCTGGCGGTTGGCTGGGTCCCAGCTCCACTCCTGGAAGATGGTGTGGGCGCCCGAGGCCTCGCGGACGCCGACGGTCAGGCCGCGCATGTACATGTGGTCGACGTAGATGGGCGTGGTATAGCTCTGGCCACCGGGAGTCTGGAAGCGCAGGCCGAGCTCGGTCAGCGGACAGGTGGGGTCCTGGTCCACCGACTCGAGGTGCACCTCGTTCCAGGCGTTGGCGGTCAGGGCCGCGGTCACGCTCTGGGTGCCCGACGAGCAGTTGTTCGACGCCCGCATCGTGACGTTGATGGCGGGCGCGCCCGAGGACAGCCAGATCCAGGCGATCATCTCCTGGGGCGCGCTGTTCCAGCTCTTGGCCGGGCTGTAGGGGCGCACGATCTCGCTGTTCAGTGGCACGCCCGCCGAACCGAGCGTGGCCTTGAGGGAGCCCGACCCGGTGTAGGCGCGGTCGGTGGACTTGACGACTGTGCCCGTGGAGCCCGCCGCCATCTGCCAGCTCTCGGTGGTCGAGCTCTCCCAGCCGTGGAGGTTGCCGTAGTCGATGACCGACTGGTTGCCGTTGGGGTTGGTGACCGTGGCCAGCTGGTCCGCGACGGCGTAGCCGTAGGTGGTCGTGCGCTGCACGGACGTGCCCACCGCGTCCTTGATGGTGATGAGGTTGCCGTAGGAGTCGTAGCCGTACTCGAAGATGCGACCCGCCATGTCCGTGATCCGGTACAGCCGGTTCGGGGATCCCGGTGCAGTCCACGTGAAGGTGGTCGTGCGGCCGATCTCGTCGGTGATCGTGGACAGGCGGTCGGAGCCGTCGTAGGCGTAGGTCAGGTGGTTGCCGTTGCGATCCTCGCGGCGCTTGAGCTTCCCGTTGGCGTCGAAGAACAGCTTCTCGCCACCGCTCGTCGCGGTCAGGGTCCAGACCTTGTTGGCGTCGGCGACCGGGTTGTTGACGTCCTTGACCAGGGTGTAGCCGTACTGGATGGGTGCCGTGTGGGTGCGGGTGCCGCTGACGATGTCGAGCTGGGTGAACACCCGGATGCGCCCGGTGCCGTCCTTGAACACGGTGGCATCGCCGCCCTGGATCTCGAACAGGCGCAGGTCCTGGCTGAAGCTCCAGCCCTCGCCGTAGACGGCCCACGAATCGGGGTTCGTCTTCTTCTGGCCGTAGGGGTCCTGGCCATTGAAGGTGTGCGTAAGGGCGACGGTGAAGCCGGGCGCACCGATCGCGCTCGCCTCGTGCTGGAGCACGAGGTTGCCCGTGGCGGTGTTGACATAGCCGACCGTGCCACCGCCGTAGTCATAGCTGGTGTAGCTGTAGAGGTCGTCGATGCCCAGGCGCAGCTGCTTGATGTACGTGATCGTCAGCGCGGGCGAGCCGGCACCCGAGGCGGGGATGACCACGTTCTGGCCGTTGGAGCCGCTCGACTGGAGGCCGATGCCGTGGTTGGCGTAATTGCCCCTCGCCCACTGGTGGGCGAGCTGGGTGAGCACGATGGAGTTGGCGCCGATGGCCGCGGTGGCCGACTTCTGGGTGCTCCGGCCGGGCTTGGTGTTCCAGGTCACCGTCGAGGGCGACCAGGTGGACGTGTTGCGCATCACCACGAGGCCCATGCCCGACGTGCCCGAGCTGATGGTGAAGTCGAGGGTGGCGCGCACGATGGTGGCGTCGCGCGGGATGACGTCGAGGGAGGGGAAGGTGACGAGGGCCTCCTGGGCCTGACCGCCGGCGGTCTTGCCCACGGTGAGGGGCGACACACCGTTGTAGTTGGTGGTCGGATTGGCCGCCTGGATCATCACCGACGTGGACGACGCGGTGTCCGAGCGGCCGTTGCCGTAGTGGAAGGTGGGATCGATGATGACCGGGTACGTGCGTGCTGGGTCACGCAGCCAGTCGGCGTCGGGACGCACGTCGAGCAGCACGCGGCCGGGTGCGATCTGCGACAGCGATGTCACGACATCGGTGCTGATGCGCTCGTCGTACTCGAGCGTCTCGTCGCCATCGACCATGAAGGACGGCGGGATGTGGAACACGATCGTGCCGTCGGCGTCGAGAAGGTCGACGGAACCGTCAGCGGGGTCCCGGCGCGCCACGAGGTCGCCGATGCGCAGCTCGAAGGGGAACGACAGCGACTCGCCCTCGGCGGGCGGCGCGGCGAGCACGATCTCCTCTTTGAGCATCCCGGCCTCGAGGCTGTAGCGCAGGTCGACACCATCGTCAGCACCGGTGAAGGTCATGACGTCGTCGACCGCGGCCGCGTCGTCGGGTGTCGTGCCCGGCAGCAGCACCTCGACGGTGGCGCCATCGGCGGTGAGTTCCACGAGACGTCCCTGGTCGGCGGCGGCGTCCTCGGTCGAGAACCGGACCTGGAAGGGACCCGCGTCGCTGACGGCGGCGACCCCGTCGGTCTCCGCGAGCTGCTCGTCGGCGACCGCGATCGTGTCGTCGAACGGTCGCCACGCCCCTGACTCGTCCTGCCAGTTGACCGGGTCCACCGAGATCGTGGTGGTGTGGCTCCCGTCCGGGTTGAGGATGGTGCTCGTGAACTGGCTGTCCGCGCGTGTCTCACCGACGGCGAGCACCGCATCGGCGGGCCGCTCGGTGAGCCCCATCACGTGCTCGAGACCCGTCATCCGCTCGAACGCACGGGGCTGGTCCCGGTTGACCTCTGACTGGCTCATGTCCGGCGTGCTGAAGTCGCGATGGACGGGCTCGGTGTCGGCCTGGGTCAGCGCGACCACGGGCACGGACGCGGCGAGCGTGCCGACCATCACGAGGGCGAGCGCCAGCGGCGCCAGCGCACAGCGCACGCCGGCGCGGCGCGCCATGTCAGCCGACAGACCGGACCGGACACCGTTCATCGGATCCCCTCCTGTGGCCGGGATGGCCCGGCGCCGTCGCTCGTACTGTCGATGGGTCCGGTCACGACCCGGCCGAGGGCGGGCGCGGTGAAGCGCCCGCCCCGCCAGGTGAGACCGGTGATGGGGTCGTAGAGGGCGCCGCCGGCACGCAGGAGCGGCAGGCCGGCGCCGGATGCCGCGAGGACCTCGCCCCACGGGTCGTAGCGGAGGGTCGCGAGCGGCGTGCCATCGACATCGGTGACGAGCACGATGTCGTCCGCGGCGTCGCGGCCGTACAGGCGGACGGCGCCAATCGCGGGGTCACGCTCACCCAGCGGCTCGCCGTCGGGTCCGGTGATGATGTCCACGGTGCTTCGACCGTCGGCGTCGGCGAACCCGGCGATCGCGGAGCCGATCCCCGCGTACCGGATCCGCAGCACGTCGTCGCTGTGGGCGACCGAGACGAGCCGGTCGAGGGCGTCGTAGGCATAGCGGGCGAGGACGGTGTCGGTGGTCGCCGATCGCACCACGACCAGGCGCCCGAGCGCATCACAGGTGAACCTCAGGCCATCGATGTCAGCGCACCCGACCGGCCCGTCATCCGTGCCGCCGCCGGCGTCGGGCCAGGCGACCGGGTCGCCGGGCGTGGCGCGGCCGTAGCCTGCGGGGAGCGGGCCGGCTGCGCGGATGACGCGGCCCTGGACATCGTGGTCCAGGATCATCGTGCCGGTTGCCGGGTCGCCGGTGATGTCCGATGTCACCGACACGACGAGGCCCGCCGCGTTCCGGAGGAGGTCGATGGAACCGGTCCGGCTCCCCGCCGCGTCCTGCCAGGCCATGGCCGTGAGGCGCCCATCGGTATCGTGGCGCAGCCGCATCCCGGCGCCTGAGGGAGCGATGAGCGCGGTCAGGACTCCAACCGCGTCGCGCTCGAACCGGAAGGGATCGACGGCGAACGGCGTCACCAGCGACGCGGTCCGCCCGGCGTCGTCGAGCCCCACCCGGTACGTTCCCGAGGCATCGGTCCGGACCACGCCGTCTGGGCGGTACGTCCAGGTCGACTCGGTACCGTCCTGCGCCGTCACGCGCAGCGGGCGACCGTGGATGTCGCGCTCGACGGTGACGATGCCGTCCGGCCCCGTGGCAGCGAGCAGGTCGCCCGCGGCGTCATACCGGTAGGTGGTGACCGTGTCCCCTGCCTCCCGGCGCACGGCGCGACCCGCCGCGTCGAACGTCCAGCGGACCGACAGCGTGCCCGTCGCAGATACGTCCGTGCGCTCGACGATGCGTCCCAGCTCGTCATGGCGCCACGTGGTGCGACCACCGGGACCGTCGCGCTCCACGAGGCGACCCAGGTCGTCATGTCGGTACCGCACCCCGGTGCCGTCGGGACCGATGACCGAGATCACCGCGCCGGTCGCATCGCGACGGATGGTCGTGACGAGGTCGCCGCCATCGGCCGGGACCGGGTCGTTGCACGGGTCCGCGAGCCCGGCGGGATCGATGGTCGCCGCCACGATCGTGCGGCAGCGCCGCCCGGCATCGTCGTGGGCGTGGCGGATGCGCAGAAGCGATGTCCCGTCGGCGCCGTCCCGCGGGTCGGGCGTGACCTCGAGCACCAGGCGCCCGGCGGCATCCCGGATGCGATCGGGGACGACCGGAGCGTCGGCACGGGCGACCGTAGCCGCCGGCGTCGCGCCCAGGTTCCAGGTGCCGTCCCGCGGACCGGTGCCCTCGCAGGTCGCCCAGGCATCGCCCGGCGGCGTGCCGTCATCGCTGCAGCCGACGAGG
This sequence comes from Chloroflexota bacterium, assembly GCA_034436555.1. Classification (GTDB taxonomy): domain Bacteria; phylum Chloroflexota; class Limnocylindria; order Limnocylindrales; family CSP1-4; genus JAFMJV01. The sequence continues at coordinate 88,074 of DAOTUU010000040.1, forward strand.
GTCTCGACGATCCCTCCCTGGTCGTCCCGTCGATGGATGGTCACCCTGCCGCGGGCATCGCGCTCGGCCACGACCCGCCCGTCCGCGTCGAAGGCCCACCGCCGGGTGATCGCGAGCCCGTCGGGGTCGACGATCTCCGCGATCACGTGACCGGCGGCGTCGTGCAGCCAGTCGGTGCGCACGTCTCCACCATCCGCTCTCACCACGCGCGACACCAGCCGGCCGTCCCCGTCGTAGCGCAGGTCGGTGACCACGTTCGTGTCCCCGTCATGGGGCCCGGTGCCGGTGCAGGTCGCGGCATCGGTGTCGCCCGCGTCCACGCACGCATCGATGCGTCGCACGACCCGGCCTCGGTCGTCGGTGATGAAGCGCGTGATGGTGCCCGCCGGGTCGACCACGGCGACCAGCGAGCCGAGGTCGTCATACCGCTGGCGGGTGACGAGGTCGGCGCCGTCGCGCATCGGGATGGTGACCCGCGTCACCCGCCCGAGGGCGTCGTACCCGTAGGTGGTGCGCCGACCCGTCGGGTCGGTGACGTCGGTGACCAGGCCCGCGATGCCGTCGGGGGAATCGCCGTGGGCGAGGATGGTCGTGGCGGCTTCGCCTGAGGGGTCCAGGACCAGGGCGATCGGGCGGCCGTCGGCGTCGCGCTCGATCCGGTGCTCGATGTCCGCGGGGACATCCAGCACGGCGAGCGGGTCCGGAGCCGTGGGGCGGGGATCGGGCGGCGCACCGGGTCCGCTCGCCCGGGGCGCGTCGTCGGGGGTCGCGGGCTCGCCGTCGGGTGTGAGCACGCGGGTTTCACCATCGGTGGGCTCCAGGCGCCAGGCGAGCGCCTCCCCACCGGCACCCCGGCCGCGGATCGGCACGATGGCGGTGAGCCGCCCGTTCTCCATGCGCAGGCGCGTGGTGGCACCCATCGGGTCCGTGATCGAGGCGAGCGAGCCATCCTCGTAGGCAAGGGTCCAGGTACGGCCGGCCGGGTCGGTGGCGCTGACCACGAGACCGGTCACCGGGTCGAGGCCCAGCACCGTGGATCGCCCGGCAGCGTCGGTCGCGGTCGCCGCGGTCGCGGTCCACGCGAGGTCGAGACCGAGGCCATCGCCATCCTCGATGCGCAGCAGCCGGCCGGGCGCGGTCGCCTCGAACACCAGCACACCGGCGTCCGGACCGTGCAGCTCGAGGGTGACCGCGTCGGCGGTCGCCGCAAGCGACCAGGCGCTGCCGTCCGCACCCACCCACCGATCGTCGAGCCGCACGAAGGGCACGTCGGTGCCATCGGGCGCGTGCCAGACGACGAGGCCGTCGGCGATGGTCAGCGACTGGGTCAGCTCGCTGCGCCAGCCACCCAGCAGGGACGCACGCGTGGGGCGGCCCTCGCGGTATCGGAGGATCAGGGTGTGGTCGGGCCCGGCGACCGGGATGTCGAACAGCGAGCGCTGCACCCGCACGTCCCCGTCAGCGGGCAGCTCGACCGTGAAGCCCGGCGGGATGGTGAAGGCCTCACCCGTCCCGGCGGCGATCGGCGGCGGCGCGTTGTCGAGGTACACGTCCGTGGACACCGTGGTCTCGTTGCCGGCCACGTCCCGGACCACGAGGCGGACGCCCCACGTGCCGGTCAGGGCGGGTCCGTCCGCGGACACCGTCGCCCAGGTCGCCAGCGGTCCCGCTTCGGGGACCGCCACGCTCATCTCCGCCGCGGCCGGATCCAGGGGCTGCCAGGCGCCGGTCGCGGATCCGCCGGGCGCCACATCGATGCGGTATCCCGCGAGACCCGCATCGACGGCGGTCCCGGTCAGCACGGCGTCACCGCGCAGCACCCCACCGTCGAGGGTCGCGATGGGCGCGGTGTTGTCGACCGTGACACAGCGCTCGAGCGCTGGACCGTCCGGGACGTCGGCGGCGAGCCGCAGGCGGTAGGGGCCGTCGGACACACCGGTCGTGTCCCAGGTCGCGAAGGTGCGATCCGCGAGCGGCATCACGCCCGTCGCGATCCCCATGGGCGGGTCCGTGTCGGTGGCCACGCAACCGGGGAGCGCGGTGAGCGACCACGGCGTGCCGTCGGGCAGGCCGGGCTCACCGGTGATCAGGACCGCCGCCCGCACCGTCGCACCGTCGGTCGGCGCATCGATGACCATCGGCGCGGTCGACGGGGACGGGACCGGGGAGCTCTCGGGCCCGATCGACGGTGACGGCTCGGGGTCCGGGCTCGGCGCGGGTGATGCCGAGGGCTCGGGCGAGGCGGCGGGCGATGGCTTCGGAGCGACGGACGGGTCCGGAGCGGCGGACGGCGTCCCGGTCGGCGGGGCGCTCGGCGCGGTCGACGGCGTCCCGGTCGGCGGGGCGCTCGGCGCGGTCGACGGCGTCCCGGTGGGCGGGGCGCTCGGTGATGGCGGCGGGTCGGGCACGGAGAACATGGCGCCCGCCCATCGCGACCAGCTCGTCCCATCCGAGACGCGCACCCGCCAGTGGTGGGTCACGCCCGGAGCGAGCAGTGCGGGGTCGACGGTCCATGTCGCCCGCCGACCATCGACGACGCCGCTGGCGGCGACGACCGACCCGAAGCCGGTATCGGTGGCGACCTCGACCTCGAACGCGGCCTGCCGATCATCGCCGCCGGGCCAGCCGTCGTCATAGGACCAGGTGAGGACGCCATCTGCGTCGGTCGCCCCGTCGACGGGCGAGACGGGGGTCACCACCGGCCGATGCCAGGCGACCCGCAGGCGCGGGCCGTCGAGGATCCGTCGATCGCCGGTCGCGATCCGTCGCCAGAAGGCGCGGCCGCGGTCGCGCGTGGTCAGCAGCAGGCCATGCCCGTCGCCATCACGGGACCAGGCGCGGATGGTGTCGGTGAGGTCCGTGACCGCGATCCGCCCCTGGCTGGTCGCAAGGGTGTCGGGGTCGTCACCCGCGAGGCGCGTGGTCTCCGGGCGGTCCGTCCAGGTCACACGACCGGCGCGCCAGGGCCCGGTCACCCCGAGCACATCGAGCGTCCGCGGGCTGTCGGCCTGATGCGAGGCCATCAGGCGCAGGCTGGCGGACCTGACCGTCACGTCGACCAGGAACGCGGACAGGTCGGGGAAGTCGAGGAGCACCCGATCGACGGTCCCCGGCGCCCAGGGCGCGCGGCCCAGCCACAGCTCGCTCACGAACGGGGCGTCCGGCCGGGTGCGCTCGTCGAAGGTCGTATCGGGGAATCCCTCGGCGATGGACGTGGTCCCGGAGCGTCCGGGATCGGCCGGCAGGGTGAGGCCCAGGTCGATCGACACCGGATACGTCACGGCGCCCGCGGCCCGGGCATCGATGGACAGCACCAGCGCGGTGCGGTCACCGCGGGGTTCGATCTCCATCGTGACGGCATCGACGGTGCGACCGGCGTCATCGCCCGGGGTCTCCGAGGAATCGGTCAGCAGGGGTCGGGGCATCGCGGCGATGACCGAGCCGTCGGCGTCCAGCAGCTCCAGGCCGCCGTCGTCCGCGGTCCGGACGGTGAGGCCGGGAGCATCGAGCAGCAGCACCCACCGATCGGCCGCCGCGGCCTCGTCGACGAGCAGGAACGTGACGGCGCCCGTCGCCCGGGGGACGACCCGCAGGGTGACACCCGTCCCCAGCGCATCGACGAGATCGGCACGCCGTCCGCGCTCGTCGGTGGCGGGCAGGAGGCCGGCCGCCGCGTCCGCACGACGCGACGTCAGCGCGAGGCGGACGCGTCGCTCGCCGGCGCGCAGCACGAGGAAGCCATCGGGATGGGCGGCGGCGCGGACGATCACGCTCGTGGGTGCGCGCTCGGAGGTGACCGCACCGTCCGCGTCGGGCTCACCGAAGCCCGGGTCGATGGGCTCGAGGTCTCCGTCGGGCGCAGCGCGGAAGAAGACGGGGTCCGCGAAGAACTCGGTGACGAGGGAGCCGTCGGGTCGGCGGTAGGTGCGGGATGCCTCGGTGCGCAGCTCGGTGAGCTCGTCGCCATGGATGGGCTCGTCGGGCCTGGGCTCGGGGGTGGCCGTGGGCTCGGGCGTCGGATCCGGGGTGGTGTCGGGGGCGTCGGAGCGACCCGGTCGCGGGGTGCGAGCGGGATCCGGCCCCTGGGTGGTGTCGGGTCGGGCCGTGGGACCGGGATCGTCGGTGGGCGCCGGGCCGGGCGTCCCGCCAGCGTCCGGCGATGCGTCGGCCTGGGCGAGCGCCGTGGTCCGGGGTCCTGCCCCGGACGCCACCCACGGGAGGACCATGGCGGCACCCAGCACGAGGATGGTGACGAGGGCCACGAGGCGCCTCGTCATGCCGGGACCAGGAACGCCAGCAGGCATCCGGACACTCCCGAGCTGGTGGGACCGCGCGTCCAGCGATCCTCACCAAGGAACGACCTTGAGCATGGCGGGGCGACCCTGTCGATAGGTAGCCCTGCTGATGGCAGCGGTGATGACCGTGCGCGCATCATGGCGAGGCATCGTGGGTCCTGGACCGATGCCAACGGAGGTCCGCCGGATGTCCATCCCAGCGCGCCCCCGCGGACGAGGGCACCGGTCCATCGTCGTGACGCTGTCCATGGTGCTGCTGGCGTCGGGGCTCATGGCGGGTCCCGGTGGGGCTCGGGCCGGGGGAGACGCGGTGCCAGCCGCGGGATACGGATGCGGTCCGGCACCCCGAACCGATCCGGGTCCCCGACCCGACCCGAAGCCGCGCCCCGGGCGCACGCCACGTCCCACGGCGACACCGGAGACGGACCCCGGGCCCTCGGCCGCGCCCAGCGACCGGCCCGAGCCCAGCTCCACCCCGACCGACGGATCCGGGGACCGCACGCCCGCCCCCAGCCCCTGGGCGACGCCAACGCCGACGATCGGGCCCACGCCGGATCCCACGGCCGAGCCGACGCCGCCGGTTGAGCGGACGCCGCGTCCCGATCGCACGCCACGACCGGACCCGGAGCCCACACCCAGGCCCGAGCCCGACCCGACGCCGGAGCCCACTCTCGAGCCACCGCCCGACGGGTCACCCGGAGAGAGTCCGGTGGCGCTCGCGCTCGTGGGCGACCCGATCGCGCCCGATCGCTTCGAGCGGGTCCTGGGGCTGCTACGGGGACTCGTCCGGTCGATCATGGACCTCGTCTCCCCCTGGACCCCGCTGACCGTGCCCGTGGAGCCGGAGGCCCGCCGGCTGCCGCCGGCGCGCAGCGACGTCCCGGGGCGCCCAGGGCGGGTGCGCGGCCTCGACGTGAGCCACTGGAACGGGACCGTCGACCATCGGGCGGCCGCACGCGGTGGCATCCGGTTCGTGATCGCCAAGGCGACCCAGGGGACGTACCTGACCGACCCCCGCTTCACGGCCAACGTGGTGGCGGCGCGCGCGGCCGGCCTGGTCCTCGGCGCCTACCACTTCTACGACTTCCGCCAGGGGGGCGCCGAGCAGGCGGCGCACTTCCTCCGGGTGCTCGCCGCGGCGGACGCGCTGGATGACACCCTGCCGCCCGTGGTGGACATCGAGTGCTTCGCGCCGTTCGGGACCGCCGACCAGGCGTTCGTGCGTCGGGAGCTGCGGGCGTTCTCGGACGCGATCTTCGCGGCGACCGGGCGGCTGCCGATGATCTACACCTCGGGCCACATGTGGGAGGAGGCCACGGGTGACGATCCGCGCTTCGGTGACCATCCGCTGTGGGACGCCTGCTGGCGCTGCCCGGAGCCGTATCTGCCGGCGGGTTGGGACGACTGGCTGGCGTGGCAGATCGGCTCCATGGCCATCCCGGGTCGGACCTCCCGCCTCGACGGCGACGTGTTCCGGGGCCAGGAACGGGCGCTCGTGGCTGCGCGGGGTCCCGCGGCGGCGCTCGTGGCGCCCGGTGGCCTGATGCGTCGCCGGATCGTGACGCTGCTGCCGGCTGCCTTCGCGGGCGCCCGTGTCCGGGTGGCCATCGATGGCGGGCGGTGGATCCCGTGGTCCTCCCCTGATGCACTGCCCCGGCTGCGGCTGCCCGACGACGATGGTCCGCACCGGATCCGGTTCCAGACGCGATCCGCGCGCGGTGTGCGTGGTCCGGTCATGACCCGGATCATCCGGCTCGACCGCCATCCGCCCACGGTGTCCATGGACCGGACATCCGTCCCGACGATGGCCGGCGATGCCACGGCGTCACCGGTCACCGTCTACGTGCGCGCGAGCGACACGTCGGGTGTGCGTTCGATCGCCGCACGGACCGTGTGCGGTGTCGCGATCGGGGCCTGGCGGCGGGTGACCGGCCATCGCCGGTCGGACGTGCGGCTCGACGTGCTGCTGCCTGCGGACCCCGGGTGCCGGATGGAGGTGCTGGTGCGCGACGCGGCCGGCAACCGGAGCCATGCCTGGGGTGGCCCGTGGGGTGACCGCCTCCGGGCGATCGAGCGGAGGGATGTGATGCATCGTGAGTGAGCCACGGAGAGCGCGGACCGGAACGGCTGGGCACATCTGACCGGCCGTGCAGCGCCGGCGGGCCAGCCCGGGATCACGACCCTCCTGGGTACGGGCGGTCGCCGCGTCGGATCATGTCGAGAAGCGCCACGGGCGCGAACCGGACCCGGTTGACGGGATGGTCAGCCGGGCGCGGCGACACCCGTCGGCACGAACATCCCATCGTGACTTGCCTTCCGCTGCCGCCTGAGTGAGTCATGTGGGTCCAGCCACGCCAGCAGGACCCACCGATGCATCGACTCCCAGCCCATGCCGCTGACCCCTCCGCCTGGGACCAGGCCCTGTACGCCTTCCTGGTGGAGAAGGGCAACCGCTCCGGCTCCCAGCGCACCGTCCAGTCCTACGGCCGGATGCTCTGGCCCTTCTTCGCGAGCATCAGCATGCCGCCCGACCAAGTGGCACCGGGTGACGTCCTCGCCTGGGCCCACGGGATCGGGCTCTCGGGCCGTCCCCCCGCCGCACCGACCATCGGTGCCCGGATCGCGTGCCTGTCCTCCTACTACCGCTTCCTCATCCGCATGGGCCTGGTCACCGCCAACCCCTGCGACGCGGTCGAGCGTCCACGCACCCAGCCGGCACCGGCACGAGGGCTCTCGGCTGACGAGGTGCGACGGCTTCTCGCGGTCGTGCCGGACACCATCCCTGGTCGCCGGGACCGGGCCATCCTCCTCACCTTCATCCTCACCGGCAGGCGACGCGCGGAGGTCATCGGCCTCCGCGGGGCAGACATCACGGTCGAGGACGGCACCGCCTTCTACGCCTATCGGGGCAAGGGCGGCAAGCGGGGCCGGCGGGAGCTGCCACGACCAGCCTACGAGGCGATGCTGGTCACCCTGGTCGATGCCGGCCGCGACATCCATTCCATGGCGCCGACCGAGTCGCTGTGGCAGGCCGGTGCAGGACCGTCGGGTGTGAGCAGCGGAACGGTCTACGCTCGGTTCCGCCGGTACCTCGTGGCCGCCGGTCTTTCACCGACCGGACTGCACGTCCTGCGCCACTCGGCCGCCAAGCTCCGCCGGGACGCGGGGGAGTCGGTGGAGGCGGTGTCATCGTTCCTGGACCACTCGTCGCTGGCGGTGACCACCGTTTACCTGCGCCGGCTTGAGGGAGTGGAGGACCGGACGTGGGCGGACGTGGCCGCGGCAATCGGCCTTTGACGAGGCGATTCGCGTGATGAACGGTGTCGCTGCGATCACCAATCGTCCGCACAGCGGCGGGCTCTGGACGGATGCCAGCCACGCTGGGTCCGCAGGGCCACGCGTGGCGTCCGAGCCCGCGTCCTGGTGGCTCTTCGCGCCCCTTGATGGGGCCTTGACCAACCGATTCGCGTCGCGCCTAGCGTCGACGGAGGTTGGCCTGAGGCACTATCCTCCGGGGCCAACGACACATCCGATCGGGATGAGGACGCTGGGCAATGAGCAATCCCCACAGCGCGAGCGGCCAGGCAGCTGGGTACCTCTACCAGTGCGAGCGCGCTCTGCTCCACCTCCTGGATGGGGCCCGGTACGAGCGGGATGTGACGCTCTTCCTGGAAGCCCTCGATGACGTTCATCTGGAGCGCGATGGGCGACCCTTCGAGGTCCTCCAACTCAAGCACCACATGGGGCAGGGCGGGTCGCTAACCGACGGAAGCACGGATCTGTGGCGGACTCTCAACGTCTGGATGACGCTGGTACCTCAGCTTGACCCCGACGACAACCCCGTCTTCACGATCCTGACGACCGCGCAGGCCCCTCCCGAATCAGCTGCCGCCCACCTCAAGCAACAGGGCCGCGATGCCAGCGTCGCCCTCGAACGGCTCCGCGACGAGGCCCGGACCTCCCGTTCCAACACGACGAAGGAGTGGCGCGAGCGCTTCGAGCGATTGACACCAGCCGAGCAGCAGCGGCTCGTGCACGCAGTGGTCGTCCGCGACGCAGAGCCAAGGCTCGGCGACCTCGATCAACTCCTGGCTGCGCGGCTCTCGGTGGCCGCAAGGCCAGAACACCTGCCATCCTTCGTCGAAAGCATCAAAGGCTGGTGGTACGCCAGATGTGTTGGAATGCTCACCGGATCGGACCGAGGGGTGACGACATCTGACCTCCTGGGACGGATCCATGACCTTCGGGACCAGTATCACCCCGAGAACCTGCCGTTCGACTACGACCTCGGCGAAGCCACGGAGGCGGAGCGCTCGTCGTACGTGACCAGGGTCTTTATCCGTCAGCTGCAATTGGTCGCCGCCACCAACGATCTCCTTGCGATGGCCATCGACGAGTACCATCGTGCGTACGCGAACAAGTCGCGATGGCTCAGACTGGGACTCATCGATCCAGGGGAGCTTGATGCCTATGAAGAGAGACTCGTGTTGGAGTGGCGACGCGAGTGGGCGTTCATGATGGCTGACCGCTCCAATTCCGAGGATGAGGACGCCCGAGCGCGAGCAGGAAGAGCCCTGTGGCGTACCTTGTCTGATTCTCCGTCTGTGCGGATACGCCCCAGGTTCGAGGACCAGATGCTCACGCGGGGGTCCTATCACGAGCTGGCCGACCGTGCCGGGGAGCCAGGCAGCCGGCATGTCGGGTGGCATCCACAGTTCGCCGAGCGACTCCGGGTCCTGCTGGAGGCCGCATCCCTGTGACCGGCTATGCCACCTCCACGCCTGCCGAGGCCGCTCTGTTCAACCCGGCCTTCATGGCCGTGCTGGTCGCCTCCAGCGCCAGCGATCACCAGCGCGTCGGCGCGTCGGATTTGCCATTCCCGCTCGCCTTCCTCGTCGCTCCGCTGGCGCTCCACGAGGGTACCAGGGCCGCACTGCCGGGGAACATCACTGGCAGGATGTCGACCTGGGTCCTTGAGCACCCTCTCATCGCGTCGGAGTTCCCGCTCCGGGCCCGCTCGATGGTGCCGTACGTCCGCGAGGGTCTGCGATACGGCCTTCGCGCTGGGGACCTGACCCTGGTTGGCGGGCATCTCGCGTCTCCCCGTCGACTCCAGGATGACGCCGCTTCAACGACCGACGACGTCCGAGCCTGCATCAGAGCAGCGGCATTCGCCGGACGTTGGTTCGCGCGGACGGGCGACGCCCGGACCATCTTTGGGCTCTTGGGTGTGAGGCCCTGACCGTGCAGATACTCGCGATCGCGCTCTATCGGAAGGGTCAGCGCCGCGTGGTCCGCCTGAAGCCTGGTCGTCTCAACGTCGTGACCGGCTGGCCCGGGACCGGAAAGTCTTCCCTGCTGGAGATCGTCGAGTATTGCCTAGGGCGGACCGAGCCCACTTTCGCCCGTGGCGCACTCGATGTCGTCGACTGGTACGGGCTCCTGGTCGAGGGTGATGGCAGTCGGCTGTTCATCGCTCGCCCCGCACCGGCTGCGGGAGCACAGTCGGGACACTCCGCGATGCTCGTGATGGGCGCTGCGGACGTTGTCGAAGCCGACCAACTGGCGCCAAACGCCAACGCCGACACCGTCCGCACAGCTCTCTCGGCACTTGTCGGCATCGAGGACAACCTGGCCCCGATCACGACCACAAGGGAGCCACAGCGAGCGACGGTGGCGCAGGCACTGCTGCTGTGCTTCCAAGGACAGGGCGAGATCTCGAACCCCGCACTCCTCTTCCACAGGACGAACGAGCCGTTCGTTGGCCAAGCCCTCAAGGATGCGTTCCCGTACCTTCTAGGAGCTGTGGGCACCGAGTACCTCGGTCAACGCCTCAGACTGCAGGCGGTGCGACGCGAGTTGCGCAGCGCCCGCGCCGACCTCGCCGACGTAGCGCGGGTCCAGACCGAGACGGATGTGCGTGGCGCGGCCCTTCTCAGTCTCGCCGCGTCTGTCGGCCTCGCGACCGAGGTCGGCGTCTCGGCGGACTACGTGCAACGGCTCAGAGCCTTCGCGGCGTCCGATCGACGGGTCGTGGACCACGACAACGCTCCCCTTCGCGAGGAGGAGCGGCTGCGCCAACTTCGTCGCCACACCGCGGAGGAGCTGCGGCAAGTGCAGGAGACCCGGGTCGCGCTGAGGGACTCACGCCAAGAGCGCGGCGCCTTCCAGACGGAGCTGCGTGAGCAGAGTGCAAGACTCCTGTCACTGGAGCTACTGGGGCCGGTCGAGTCCGGAGCCCTCTGCCCGCTCTGCGAGCAGCGAGTCGATCCTTCCGACCCGACCTCGAACGATCTCCGCGCACGGTTGGCTGACCTTGCGACGCAGCTGGAGTCAGCGCAGGGCCTCGAGGCCCCCCGTCGCCGCATCGTCAGCCAGTTGAGAGAACGGGCACAGGAACTACGCAGGACGTTGCGGGAGGTAGATGCCTCGCTGGCGCTCGTGACGCAGCAGGAAGGTGCGAGTCGACAACCCGACGGCCAGATGGACGCGTTCGTGCGAGGTCGAATCGCCGAATTCCTTGAGTCGCTAGGGTCGGCGAGCCCCGGACATGCGACCGTCCTTGAGGACCGCATCACCGAGTTGGAGGCCGAGGCCGCAGCCCTTGAGACTGCGATGGATCCACTCGCGATCTCACGGGAGGTGGAGACCCGGCTCCACTTCGTCAACAAGACGATGTCCACCTGGGCTGCGGAGCTTGAGCTCGAGCACTCCGAGCACGGTATCCGCCTGGATCTGGCCAACCTGAGCCTCTTCGCCAACGAGCGCAGCGGCCCTATTCCGCTGCGACGGATCGGCAGTGCAGGGACGCAGGTCGGCTATCACATCGTGGCTCACCTCGCGCTGCACCAGTGGTTCATCGAGGAGTCCCGGCCGGTCCCACGTTTCATGTTCCTGGACCAGCCGGAGCAGGCGTACTACCCCGAGGAGGTCGCCGCCAGCGCCGACCCGAACGCCCAGCTGTCAGACCTGGACGAGCAACGCGTCAGATCGTTGTATGGGTTCATCAACAGCGTGACCGAGTCCCTCCACGGTGGCCTACAGATCATCGTCGTGGGTCATTGGAACCCTCAAGCTGTGCCGTGGTTCGAGGATGCGCGTGTCGAGAACTGGCGGCAGGGACTTGCGCTGGTACCTACGGCCTGGCTTGACGACGCAGTCCCCGAGGACGGCCACGATGAGGGACCGGGAGAGGCATCGTCTCCCTCCCGTTGAAGCGAGCCTTCGATGTGCCTGGGCGCAGCGAGCTGTTCGCGCTGCACGTCGCCGGGCGTGCCTGAGCGCGGACGAGCCTCCGCCGTCCGAGGCTGGCATCCGCCTCCAGGTGACGCTCGGTCATAGCTGCGACCCGGGTCACGACGACACGGAGCCAGCACAGGCCGACGGTCGACAGGGTCCACGACGGCCGGGTCTCCGCTGACGCGACAGCTTCTGCCGCTGTTGGAGCGCGGGTCGGTACCGGGGCGTCAGGAGGCTGCTTGCAGTGCGTTCGTAGGCGGTCCGCAAGGTGCGGTAGTCCGGGAACGTCTGACTCGGGTGCTCGGTATTCCACGCATCCAGGCGTTTCTGCCATGTGGCAGGCCCGAGCCGCTGCACGAAGTTCACGAGATCGACGGACCGCTGACTGACGGGCCGGTTGTGACCGGGAAGGACCTGTCGCTGTGCTTCCCGGTAGGCCTTCAGGACGATCGCGGCGGGCATCCACATGTCCACTTCCATGACAATCCGCGAGCGGAGCGGACGGCCCTCGTGGAGGTGGTAGGGCAGATGCAGCGTGAAGGGCGTCGCGAGCGGCATGAGGCCCTCCAGCACGAAGGCCGCCGCCTGCGCTGGCTCCCATGGGTAGGACCGGGTCAGGTCGAGCGCGAGCGTCCGGAGCTGGTCGAGCGGTGATCCGGCCGTCACATGAATCGAGTAGTCCACTTCGCGGTTCTGATAACGGAGCACCTCGAGGTGGCCGGGATCGCTGGCGGTCGAGCGCGTCCGCGTGACCTCGTCGTCCAGGTAGGCGCTGGCGTCCCGCGGTGACATGGGCGCGGCGCGATGGAGGACGTCGCGCCGGAAGCGCAGGACCTCCGCGTCGCCGGCGGCGTGCTCTCCCGCCAGCCGGCTGATGGCCTCGATCCGCGCCTGGAGTCCGTGGTTCGAGAGCAGCACGGTCCTGTGCCTCGTCGGCGCAGCCCGAACTGCGGCATCCGAGACGGTCAGGAGCCGTGCGAGAAAGTCGGCCAGGCTCTGCTCCCCCGCCGATCGGGTGTCTGGTGCGATCGCCTCACCGACGTAGCCCTCGGTCTCCGCGAGGCCCCAAGCGGCGGAACTGACCGATCGCCCCAGGCTCCTCTCGATCCGACGCTTCAGCTTGTGCTCGTTATCGGTGTCCATTAATGAGCACTCTATCGTGCTCTTCGTGGGTGTCAACCGTGATCCCGGCTACGCACGCGTAGCTCGTAGCAAAACTTCCATGAGGGGGTGCTAGGTGCTACGTGCCCCTGCGAGGCGTTGGACCAGGGCCCAGGTCGCCGAGCGGATCGCCGACGCGCCGGGCCTGCAGCACGGGCGCATCGACGGCACCGAGCTCGATGCCCTGTGCGAGGCGTACACCGACATCACCGGAGATCCCGTGCGAACCCACCGCAAGAAGCAGCTTGTTGCGGCGGTGTACCGGGTGCATGGAGCGGACACGCTGGCCTACATCGAGGAGGTATTCCGCGACACGGGCACCGCTACCAACCTCCTGGGTTTGCTGAGGACTGTCGATCCTCGTCCGGCGCCGGCGGAACCTGTCAAGCCCAGTGAGACACGGGATCGCGATCAGCGCTGTGCAGGCGGCTCCTTCGGCTTGTTGATCCAGGCGGGGCCCGGCAGCCTCGGTGGCTGCGGACGCTTGTTGGCGAAGCGCTCGGGATGGGCGGCATAGGCGGCGTCGAGGACCAGGGCCCGCTGGTCGCGGACGAGCGTGGCGGTGCCGAGGTGGACCGAGGCGGGGGTGTGGTATCCGAT
>DAOTUU010000041.1:0-16732 GCA_034436555.1 Chloroflexota bacterium
GCCGGCTCCCCCATCGGTCGGTCAGCTGCGGGCCAGGCACATCGCACGATCAGGGGCAGCGCCCATCACCTCCGACGAGGACGCCCCGTCCGTGGGGCCGCGGCCGGCGCGGCCCAGCACCGGTCCCTGGCGTCCCGCCGCGGATCATCCGTGGCGTCGGGGGTCGAAGCGTCGATGACGGAATCCCTGTCCGAAGTCGTGACAAAGTCGCTGTCCGACGACAGGACGGCCTGTCGTCGGTGTCGTCGGCCAGCGACTATGTCCGGGGTGAGCGGCCAGCGACCTTGTCACGGTCGCGCGCATGGAAGCGACCGATGATCTCCCCGACGACCCCGAGGTCCGCAGGCGTGTCGATGTCCTGACCCACCTGCGGGACGGCACCATCGGACTCCGGCAGGCATCGGCCATCCTCGCCGTGTCCGAACGGCAGGTCCGGCGCCTGTTCGGCGCATGGGCGGACCTCGGACCCTCCGTCCTGGTCCACGGCAACCGGGGACGCCGACCCGCCAACCGCACCGACGAGGACCTGCGGGCGCGCGTCGTCGCGCTGGCCGCCGACCGGTACAGGGACGTGAACCGTGCCCATCTCGCGGAGCTGCTCGAGGAGCGCGAGGGCATCACCATCCCGGTGCGGACCCTGCGCCGGATCCTCGACGAGGATGGAGAGGGTGCTCCCCGGCCGCACCGGCCACCCCGGCATCGGAGCCGACGACCCCGGATGGAGCGCGCCGGCCAGCTGCTCCAGGGGGACGCCAGCAGGCACCGCTGGTTCGGCCCGGACCTCCCCTTCGCGACGCTCGTGGGCGCCATCGACGACGCCACGAGCATGGTCACCGGGCTCACCTTCCGGGCCCAGGAGGACGCCGCGGGCTACCTCGAGGTCCTCACCCAGACCAGCCGCGGGCCCGGCCTCCCCTGGACGTTCTACACCGACCATCACGGCATCTTCGAGCATGATCGGAGCCAGGCGCCGACCATCCTCCAGCAGCTGGCCGGGGAGCGTCCGACCACCCAGGTGGGGCGTGCGCTGCTGGTGGCGGGCATCGGCTGGCTGCCCGCGTCGTCACCCGAGGCGAAGGGACGGGTGGAGCGGCTGTGGGGTACGGCCCAGGACCGGCTCGTCACCGAGCTCCGCCTGGCCGGCATCACCACCATCGCGGAGGCCGACGCGTTCCTCCCCGGCTGGCTCCTCCGCCACAACGCCCGGTTCGCCGTCCCCGCGGCCGACCCGACACCCGCGTGGCGACCCTGGCCCGAGGGCCTCGCCGCGGAGGCGGTGTTCGCGTTCTGGTACCGCCGCACCGTGGCCCGCGACGACACCGTCGCCTGGGATGGCCGGGCGCTCTCGCTGCCCCGGCGGTCCGACGGCCGGACCCGGGCGGGCCGGGAGGTCACCATCGCCGAGCGGCTCGACGGCAGCCTCTGGGCGGAGCTCGAGGGGATCTGGCAGCCCCTGGTCGACGCGCCACCATCAGCTCCCGAGCTGCGCGCGCGGAAGGCGCGTCGCGCCGGCGCCACGGGCATGACGCCCGCCGAGGACGGACCCGTCGAGGGCGACCGCGCCGAGGAGCCCTCGTCGCATGAGACCGCGGCCGGTCCGTGGCGACCCGCGCCGGATCACCCGTGGCGTCGACGCCTCAAGCCCGGATGACAGAGTCGCTGGCCGAAGTCGTGACAAAGTCGCTGGCCGTCGACAGGACGGCCACGCCGACCATCCGCGGTGGGCCGGGAGAGCGTCAGATGACGCCCGTCTCCAGGAGGTGGACCAGTGCAGCGGCGCCGATCCAGCACGCCAGGGCGAGCAGGAATGACCCGGGCTCGCCAGCCACCGCGGTCGCGAACCAGTACAGCAGGATCCCGAGCAGCAGGGCGATGCCCGGCTTGATGAGGCGCAGCAGCGCCTCGTTGAGGAGGTAGCTCACGGTGCGGCATCCCCCTGCGCCTCGATCGATCGGCGTCCCTGGAGGGCGCGCACCAGGGTCACCTCGTCGGCGTACTCGAGGTCGCCGCCCACGGGGATGCCGCGCGCGATCCGGGTGATCGTTCCGACGCGACCTGCCAGCCGCTCGGCGAGGTACATCGCCGTCGCCTCACCCTCGAGCGTGGGGTTCGTGGCGATGATGACCTCCGCGTAGGGGTTCCCGGACCGGGCGCGCTCCTCCACGCGCCCCAGGAGCTGACGGATGCGCAGATGGTCAGGCCCGATGCCGTCCATGGGCGAGATCGCGCCGTGGAGCACGTGATACCGCCCCCGCAGGACGCGGGTGCGCTCCAGGGCCAGCACATCCAGCGGCTCCTCCACCACGCACAGTCGGTCGTCCTCGCGTGCGGGGTCGAGGCAGATCGGACAGCGAGGTCCGGTGCTGATGTTGAAGCACTGGTCGCAGAACACCACCTCGTCGCGCATCGCGGCGAGCGCGGCGGCGAGCGCCCTGGCCTCCCCCTCTGGCGCCCTCAGGAGGTGGAAGGTGAGTCGCTGGGCGGTCTTCGGGCCGATTCCCGGCAGGCGAGAGAAGGCCTCGATGAGGCGGGCGACCGGCTCGACGAGTGCAGACACGCCCTGGCAGCCGGTGTCAGAAGCCGGGGATCTTCAGGCCACCCGTCACGCGGGCCATGCGCTCCTCGCCTGCACGGCGGGCCTGGTCGAGCGCGTCGGTGACCGCGGCGAGCACCAGGTCCTGGAGCATCTCCACGTCATCTGGATCGACCACATCGGGGCTGATGGCGATCGACACGATCTCCTGCTTGCCGGTGGCCACGACCTTGACCACGCCGCCGCCGGCCGTTCCCTCGACGCTGAGCTTCGTGAGCTCGGCGTCCGCACGCGCCATCTCGGCCTGCATCTGCTGCGCCATCTTGGCGAGATTGCCCATGCCCATGTGGTGTCTCCTCTGTGCGTCGGTGTGCGTCGGTTCAGCCGACCTCGTCAACATCGACGAGATCGCCGCCGAAGACGCGCCGCGCCGCCGCCACCAGATCATCCGCCGACTCGAGCTCCGGCTCCGGGATCTCGAGGTTGGTCGCGGTGCAGCGTACCCCGACCGAGCGCCCGATGACGACGGCGATGCCCTCCTCGAGCAGGGCCTTCCGGCGCTCGGCGTGGTCACGCAGGAACGGCTGGTTCTCCGGGAAGCCCAGGACCACGATCCCGTCGCGGACCTCCACCGGGCGGCAGGCGGTGATGAGCGGCCGGACCGCCGGGTTGCGGCCGACGTGGACGACGATGTCCGGCCAGCAGCGGACGACGAGGTCGAACAGCGGCTCCGTGACTGACGAGACCGCCGTCCTCGCTGGCGCCGACGAGGGGCTCGTCGGCGGAGGCGGACCGCCTGGATCCGGGCGCGGAGGCACCGGCCGTGGAGGCATCGGCGAGGGGACAGCGGGCGGGTCGGCGGCCGCGCGTCCCACCGATGCCGACGCTGCCCGGGCGGGACTCGGGCCAGCGGCAGCCGCCGGTACGAGCTCCCTGCCGGCGGGGACGGCGGCGGCGAGGAGTGCCAGTTCCAGTTGCCAGCGGTAGCCGCCCAGGCCGCTGCGACTGGCATCGACGCCGGTCAGGCGGCGCGCCGCGGTCGCGAGCGAGGACACCTCCGAGATAGTGCGCCCGGCGAGCGCGGTGACCAGCCGCTCGCGCATGCGGATCACCACCTGCTCACTGAAGGCGACGAGGTCGCGCCCCTCGCCCTCCAGGGCATCCAGCACGGCGATGCCCGCCAGCGCGTCTCCGCCGGCGAGCGCATCCACGAACCGGTCGACGGCGTCCAGCTGCGCCAGGCCGAGCAGGTCGCCGATGACCTCCGGGGTGATGGGATCGGTCACGCTCGCCAGGACCTGGTCGAGCATCGACTCCGCGTCGCGCATGCCACCAGCGGCCAGTCGGGCGACGAGGTCCACCGCCCCTGGCTCGACCGTCCGGTCCTCCGCGGCGAGAATCCGCGACAGCTTCCCGACGATCTCGTCGTGGGTCAGGGGTCGGAACGTGAAACGCTGGAGCCGCGACACCACGGCGGGCCGGATCTGGCTCGGATCGGTGGTGCAGAAGACGAACACGACGCCATCGGGTGGCTCCTCCAGCGTCTTGAGCAGGACGTCCCAGCCCTCCTTGATGCGCTGGACCTCGTCGATGATGAAGACCTTGCGGCGCAGGTCCGACGCGGCGGTGTAGACCCGCGGCAGCAGGTCGCGCATGTCGTCCACGCGGTTGTTGGATGCGGCGTCCAGTTCCACCACGTCCAGCGCGCGACCCTCCCGTATCGCGCTGCATGCGGCACAGCGGTCGCATGGCTCGCCGTCCCGAGGGTCTGTGCAATTGACCGCCTTGGCGAGGATGCGCGCCATGGAGGTCTTGCCCGTCCCCCGCGGCCCCACGAACAGGAACCCATGGCCGAGGCGCCCCAGGCGGACCGCGTTCCGGAGCGTCTCTGTGACCGCGGTCTGGCCCACGATCTGGCCGAAGGTCTGGGCGCGGAATCGCCGGTAGAGCGCCTGGTGGCGGACCGGCTGATCGGCGGCGATGGGGTCGGAAGCCATGCGTCCCTGGGGCCTCGGGTGGCGCTCCGGTGGCCGGGCGCGCGTGGAGTCTGATGCCGTGCACCCTCCGTCGACGGCGCCACACGTGGGCCCATCGAGGCGAACGACTCGGACCAGGCCGGTCCGCGGCACCCGGTGGACAGCGCTTAACGCTGCTTCCTTCCGGACCTGACGTGGTTCACGCGCCACCGCTGCGCGGGACCCGATCCTCAGCATCGTTCACCCCGCCGGCATCCGCGTGCGCGGGCCTCGGGAGGGGATTCAGCCCTGCTGGAGCGGATTGCAGGTACAGGGCACCGCTAGTTCCCCGCCTAGCACGGCCCCCCGATGATAGCCCGGATCGGGCGCGAGAGGGGGAGGCGGCCGGACGCGCGAGGCTGGCGGAGAGGGAGGGATTCGAACCCTCGATGGGTTGCCCCATACCGCATTTCCAGTGCGGCGCCCTCGGCCACTAGGCGACCTCTCCAAGGGCAGTCGGCGGACAGCCCGCAGGCTGCCGTCCGTCCGAGTGAGCGGGGATGGCGGAGAGGGTGGGATTCGAACCCACGGTGCTTTCGCACACCGCTTTTCGAGAGCGGCACCATCAACCACTCGGACACCTCTCCGCGACAGAGGATAGCAAAGCGAGCCCAGGGTGCACTCCCGGCGATGCCGGAGGCGCATCGCGGCGCGCGGCGGCGCATCGCGGCGCGCGGGGCTCCCGTCAGCGCGCCGGTGCCGCGCGGGCCGGCGTGTTCCTCGGATCGAGATCCTGACGCAGCTCCGCCGCGTCGTCCCGGAGGATGCCGCTGACGACCCGCAGGCGGCTGGAGCGTCCTTGGATCTCCGCGAGTTGCAGGCTCGAGCCGCAGGCGCCCGCGACCGGATCTCGCAGCGCGTACACCAGTCCGTCCGCGTCACACTCGAGGAGCGCCCCGACGCACATCGCGCACGGTTCCACCATCGCGAAGACCGTCACCCCAGCGAGCGACGTGCGACCGAGCCGGCGAGCGGCACCGCGGATGGCATTCATCACCGCATGGGCCGTGGGGTCGCCGCTCTCGGACACGGTCGGGCGTGCGTGCGCGATCATCGCCTCGTCGACGACGGCGACGGCACCGTCCGCATGCTCCCCGGCCGCCGCGCCGGCGGCGGCCTCCGAGACTGCGGCGCGCATGTACAGCTCGTAGTTCATGGACGGGCATGCTACACCCCGCACATCGCCGCGCTACCATCGGACTGGCGATCCCGGACGGCGCAGCCATGGCGCCCCGGCCGCACGTTGCACCGTGTCTGGAGCAGACATGTCCAAGCCTCGCCGCATCGGCATCCTCACCGGAGGCGGGGATGTCCCCGGCCTCAACAGCGTCATCAAGAGCGTCACCTATCGGGCCACCGAGCAGGGCTATGACGTCCTCGGCATCCGTCGCGGATGGGAGGGCCTCACGCACCAGCGCCCGGGGGCGGACCTGGATCCGCAGTACATCATCCCCCTGGACCGCATCAACACCCGCGCCATCGACCGAACCGGCGGCACCGTGCTCCACTCGTCGCGGACCAACCCGCGCAAGATGAAGGCCGAGCGCCTGCCGGCCCACCTGTCCACCGAGCGCGCCGCGACCATGGCGACCGGAGACGGCATCTACAACCTGACGCCGGTGGTGCTCGAGAACATCGAGCGATTGGGCCTGGACTACCTCGTGCCCATCGGCGGTGATGACACGCTGAGCTTCGCCCAGACGCTGCACGACGAGGGCGTCGCGCTCATCGCGATCCCCAAGACCATGGACAACGACGTCCAGGGCACCGAGTACTGCATCGGCTTCTCCAGCGCGGTCACGCGCGCAAAGGAGCTCATCAACCGACAGCGCACCACGCTCGGATCCCATGAACGGGTGGGCGTGTTCCGGATCTTCGGGCGTGACTGCGGTTTCAGCGCCCTCTACACCGCGTACGTGACATCCGCGCGATGCCTCATCCCGGAGGCCCCCTTCGACCTGGACCATCTGTGCTCCCTGATGGCCGAGGACCACCGGCTCAACCCCAGCCACTACGCGTTCGTGATCGCCGCGGAGGGCGCCATGTGGCAGGGTGGGCACATCCAGGAGGTGGGCGAGCCGGACGCCTTCGGCCATCGCCACAAGGCGAACATCGCGGAGGTGCTGGCGGCCCAGATCAAGGCCCGCACCCGCATCGAGACGGTGTTCTCCGAGCTGACCTATGACCTCCGCTCGGGCGAACCGGACTCACTCGATCAGATGGTCGCGATCACCTTCGCGAACGTGGCCATGGATCTCATCGCCGAGGGCGTGAAGGGGCGCATGATGGCCATCCGGGACGGCAAGTATGCGCATGCGCCGCTGCCGGACCCGACGCTCGGCGCGCGCAGCGTGGAGGTCGCCCGGATGTACAACCTCGATCGCCTGCGCCCGATCTACAGCGGACTGCTGGGCCATCCCATGCTGCTCGGGCAGTCGCTCGAGGGGATCGCCTGACCATCCCCACCCCTCCCCTCGCCAGTCCGTCGGGGGGGTCGTCTGACGCCGTCGCGCGCTGGCGCCGTCCCCTGACCGCGCTGGGGGTGGTGCTCGCGCTGGCGCTGCTGGTCGCGGTCGGCCTGGCAGCGGAGCCGTTCGACCCCGAGGGCTACGGCTCGGGCCAGGATGCGCGAGCCTATTGGGCCGCGCCCCTGGAGGCCCCCTACGTCCCGGGGTCCGTGGGCCACGAGAGCGCCTACCTCTACTCTCCTGCCTTCCTCCAGGCGCTGTCACCGCTGCGGGCGCTGCCCTGGACGCCGTTCCTGCTCGCCTGGACGGCGCTGCTCCTGGCGGTCCTGTTCTGGCTCGCGGGGCCGCTCCTGTTCGGACCGCTCATCGTGCTCTGCTTCCCGGAGCTGTGGGGCGGCAACATCACCATCCTGCTCGCCGCGTCGGTCGTCGCCGGGTTCCGGTTCTCGGGTACCTGGGCCCTGCCGCTGCTGACGAAGGTGACGCCCGGTCTGGGCCTGCTGTGGTTCGCGGTCCGCAGGGAATGGGCCGCGCTGGCCGTGGCGGGCATCACGACGGCCGCCATCGTCGGCGTCTCGGCGGTGGTCGCACCGGGCCTCTGGGCAGCCTGGGTCGACCTGCTGCGCTCCTCCGCGGGGTCCTCCACGGTGCCCGGCTCGGTACCCGTCCCGCTCGTGCTCCGGCTGCCGGTCGCCGCGGCCCTCATCGCGTGGATCGCGCTGCGCGATCGCCGATGGCTGCTGCCCGCCGGGGTGCTCCTGGCCATGCCGGTCATCTGGTGGGGCAGCTTCGCGCTCCTGGCGGGCTGCGTCGCGCTGCGTCGGCCGGACGCGGAGCGGATCGTGGTGGCGATCCTGGAGCGGCCACGTCGCGCGCTCGCCCCTCAGCGGTCGACGCGCACCACCTGATCGGTCGCCGACGCCTGCTCCGCTGCCAGCACCATGGCCACGGCCGTCCTTCCATCACGGGCCGTGACGGGCGGCGGCGTGCCGCCGGCAACCGCCGTCGCGAACCTCTGCAGCTGGTCTTTGAATGCCGTCCGGAACGTGGCGCCGTCCATGTCCGCGGCGCCGCCGGGTCCCGGAAAGTCGCTCGTCAGGACCACCGTCCGGTGACGGCCGCCGCGATCCAGGTCCAGCCTGCCGTAGGCGTGGCAGTCCAGGGCGCCCTCACTGCCCACGACGAGATAGCGCGCCCGCGCAAGCACCCCCGGTCCCGGCATCTCGTAGCTCTGCCAGACGTGGCCCATGCGTCCGCCCTCGAAGCCGAACACGGCCATCGCCGACAGCGCGGCGGGTGCCCCGCCCCGGAACGTCGCGGTCCTGCCGAATGCGACCTCCGGCTCGGCGCCCAAGAGCCAGCGCATCAGGTCGCACCCATGGGAGCCCCAGTCGAGGAACGCCGAACCCTCCGCCGGGTCCAGCGGCCAGCCGCTGTTGGGGTATCCGTCCACCAGCCGGTGAGCCACGACCATCCGAGGCTCCCCGATCTCTCCCTGGGCGATGCGCCCGTGCGCCTCCCGGACCGCGGGCAGGAACCGGCTGATGTGGGCGACCATGAACGTCACCCCAGCCACCTCGCAGGCCGCGGTCATCGCGTCACAGTCGTCGAGCGTCACGCCCATGGGCTTCTCCAGGAGCACATGCCGGCCCGATCGCGCCGCGGCGGTCACGAGCGCCCGGTGGCTCGTGTGCGGGGTCGCGATGACGACCGCGTCAAGGTCGTCGCGCGCGAGGACCGCGGCCGCGTCGGGCGCCACCGGGACCCCCAGGCGCGCGCCGAGCGCACCGGCCCGACTGCCGCCGCCCACGACCACGAGGTGGGCGCCCGGGGCATCCTGCGCCGCGCGCGCGTGAATGGCGCCCATCAGCCCCGCGCCGATGATCCCGACCCTGACCACCATGCCGACCTCCCGTGCCGCCCGCGGTCCCGACCCGCATGCGCACGATAGCCCGCCACCGCGCCATCCCGGGCGCCGTTGCGCGGTAGGCTAGCCCGGGGCGCAGCAGGCCACCGAACACGAGGAGCGGCATGGGTCGGGTCAGGGTCACCGTCTGGAACGAGTTCATCCACGAACGACGCGACCCACGCGTGGGTGCCATCTATCCGGAGGGAATCCACACCACGCTCGCCGCGGCGGTCGCGCGACTGGCCGATGCGGACGTGGCGACGGCGACGCTGGAGGATCCGGAGCACGGACTCACGGACGCGGTCCTGGCGGCCACCGACACGCTCGTGTGGTGGGGACACGTGGCGCACGACCAGGTGAGCGACGCGGTGGTGGATCGGGTGCAGCGGGAGGTGCTGCGGGGCATGGGCCTGGTGGTGCTCCACTCGGGTCACTTCTCGCGGCCATTCCAGCGCCTGATGGGCACCGCATGCTCCCTGAAGTGGCGCGAGGATGGCGCCCACGAGCGTCTGTGGAACCTCCAGCCGGGCCACCCGGTGCTGGCGGGGATCGGCGAGACGATCGAACTGGACGAGGAGGAGATGTACGGGGAGCGCTTCGACATCCCCGAGCCCGACGAGCTGCTGATGCTGGGCTGGTTCCCGGGCGGCGAGGTGTTCCGGAGCCTGTGCACCTGGCGCCGCGGCCTGGGCCGGGTGGTCTACTTCCAGCCGGGCCACGAGACGCACCCGACCTACCATCACCTCGAGATCCAGCGGGTGATCGCGAACGCGTGCGGCTGGGCGGCCCGACGCGCCCACATCGAGGACCCGTTCGCGGCGCCGAACGCGGCGCCGCGCGAGCCACGGCCCGCGATCCGATGAGCGGGCCGGGGAGCGGGCGGACGCGACCGCCTCGGGTCGGCATCATCGGTGCGGGCAACATCGCACAGCAGCACGTCCGGGGATACCAGGCGGCCGGCGCCTCGATCGTGGCGATCGCCGATCCGTCAACCGAGGTGCTGGAACGAAGGGCGGCCGAGTGGTCCGTGCCGAGCACCTTCACTGACTATCGAGCGATGCTCGGATCGTCCGGTCTCGACGCGGTGTCCGTGGCGACCCCGAACGCGGTCCACGGCCCGGCCACCATCGCGGCGGCGGCCGCGGGCGTCCACGTGCTGTGCGAGAAGCCGGTGTCCCTGTCGCTCGACGAGGGCGCCGCGATGATCGAGGCGTGTCGCGCGGCGGGGGTGGTGCTCCAGGTGAACCACCACCTGCGCGCCAACCGCGCAGTGGTGCGCGCCAGGGACATGCTGGATGCCGGGACGCTGGGACGGGTGACGTTCGTGCGGTTGCGCCAGGCGCACGACTGGGGCGGCGCCGCCGAGGTCCCAGCCACCTTCCGGACCGCCGAGCTGGCTGGGGGTGGCACGCTTCTGGACAACGGCTGCCACCTGTTCGACCTGGCGCGCCACCTCGCTGGGCCGGTGGCGGACGTGTTCGCGCGCGCCGCCACGCTCAAGTTCGATGCACAGGTGGAGGACACGGCGACGGCCAGCCTCCGCTTCACGAGCGGGGCTCTGGGCCAGATCGAGACGCAGTGGACCGCGACCGGCTGGGATCTGTCGTTCGGGGTCTATGGGACCGCGGGTGCGCTCGAGTACACCGAGCGGGGCAGCCGACCGATCCTCCGCTGGTCTCGCCGCACGAGCGAACCCACCGCGTGGGCGGAGCCGGACGTCACCGCGTGGGAGGACGGCGCCGGACAGGACATCCCCGCGTCGGTGGCGGCGTTCTTGCGGGCGGTCCGCGGTGACGACCCGGTCATCTGTACCGGACAGGACGGGGTCGAGGCGGTGCGGCTCGCGCTGACGGCCTACGAGAGCATCACCGCCGGCCGACCCGTGGCGGTCGCACCGGCGACCGCCTGAGCACCGCCGGCCGCCTGAGCACCGCCGGCCGGGTCCCTCGTCGTCGTCGTTCCCGGTCGTGTCCGCGGCGGACGCAGATGGGTGCGTGGCCGAGCCGGGCGGGGCATCCCGCACGCCATGGCCGTCGGCATCCGGACGGGCCCGACCGGGAGTCGGTCATCTCCAGCGGGCGCAACCGAGCCGGAGGCGGCACGGCTCGCGCCGCGGCCGATGCGAGCGTGCGGACCCGGCTCGTGGATCGCCGCCGTTGCCCTCAGCCGTTGGCCGAACTGATCGTGTAGGTCACGTCCGCGCCGATGATCCCCGCGGCAGCCTCACCTGGCTGTGGGCGGCTGGGGTGGATCAGGATCGCGCACTGGAACGAGTAGGCGTAGGCGGCGTTGGCGACGGTGGGGTTCTCGATCTCGGTGGTGCTGTAGCGCTTGACGCCCGGCTTCTCTGGCACACCGGTCCCGGAGCCGGCCAAGGCCAGGACCTTGGTCGCCCCGGTCGTCGCCAGGGGTGTGCGGATGAGACCGCAGTACTTCACCTCCTGGAGATCGTCATCGTCCATCAGGGTGAACCGGACCTTCGTCACCAGGGCTCGGTTCGGCAGGTTGGCGTTGCACAGGAACCAGCCGTCGCCATCACTGGTCCTGCGGTACTTGACCCGACCCTTCCACGCCTCCTGCGTCCGGTTGTCGATGGGGTGGAAATCGTAGCCCGCGCAACTCGCGACTCGGGTCTGCCTGGTGGCCGCAGGAGCGTTGGGTGCCGCGATCGTCAAGGCCCCCTGGCCGAGCAGGATGCCCCCAGCGAGCAGGATGGCGGGACGCAGCCGTCGGCTGATCGGTGACATGGACATCGGACCCTCCATACCCGAGAGCCCGCGAGCGGTGCGGGCTCGCTGGGCCGGAGCATAGGACGCCGAATCGGGGGATGCAATGGGTCAGCCGATGGACCAGACGCGGCACAAGCACAGACGGGCCCGGTGCGCGTCCGTCCGCGCGAGGGGGACTGGACGATGCAAGCGACGCCAATGCGGCGCCCGCAAGCGTGGCCGATGATCTCACCCGAGGCGTGGATTGACCTCATGGCTTCAGTCAGCGCGGACATCGTCATGATGGCCGGGCGTTCGAGGGGGCGTCGCGACGGAGGCCGCCGGCCGACGTGGCGTCCGTCATCCGCCGCTTCCCGCGGCCGCGGCCGAGATGATGGCGCGCCCGGCGAGACTCGAACTCACGACCTTCTGGTCCGCAACCAGATGCTCTATCCACTGAGCTACGGGCGCCCGATGCTGGCGGAGAGGGAGGGATTCGAACCCTCGGAGCCGGTTACCCGACTCAACGGTTTAGCAAACCGCCGCACTAGGCCTCTATGCGACCTCTCCGGACTAGCGGGAGGGGATGATAGCACGCGGCGCTCGGGTGGCCGGGTATCATCACCCTGAGCGCCCCGGACTGTGCGTCCCGGCCACGCCCCCACCGCCCTGCGGTGCGGCGGGCCGGGATGTCCGTGCCGGGGCATCGACCCACATCGGGACCCATCCATGGCCGTCCGCGGCTGTCCCCAGGAGATCCAGGCATGGCCAAACGCGTCGTCCTCATCGGCCATCCGGTGGCCCACTCGCTCTCGGGCGTGCTCCAGCAGACCGCCTTCGATGCGCTGGGGATCGAGGCCGTGTACGAGCCGCTGGACCGCCAGCTCATCGAGCTGCCGGACACCATCGCGGCGCTCCGCGGCGAGGAGTTCCTGGGTGCCAACATCACCGTGCCCTTCAAGGAGCGCGTGGTGCCGATGGTGGACCGGACCGCGGAGGAGGCCCATGCGACGGGTGCGGTGGATACGATCACCCGTGACGGCTCGCGGCTCATCGGCCACAACACGGACGTTCAGGGGTTCCGACCGGCCCTCAACGCCCTCGTGGGCAAGCAGCGCATGCCCAAGATGGCGGTGGTCCTCGGAGCCGGGGGCGGCGCCCGGGCAGCCGTCTACGGGCTCATCACGTCGGGATTCCAGCATGTCATCGTGTTCAATCGCCACCTCCATCGGGGTGAGGCGCTCGTGAAGCACTTCGCTCGGAACGCGGCGCACATGGAGCTCAAGGCCAAGCCATGGCACGAGTCGGTGCTGGAGGCGGAGCTGTCGCGCACCAAGGTGCTCGTGAACGCGAGCTCCGTCGGGCGCAACCCCGATGAGACGCCCATCCCCAGGGAGCTGCTGCCACCGGATCTGCTGGTGCTGGACCTGCTGTACACGCCCAAGCAGACCCGGCTGCTCGCGGACGCGGCGGCGGCGGGCGCCCAGGCGACCGCCAACGGTGATCTGATGCTGCTCCACCAGAGCGCCGCCGCGTTCGAGCTGTGGACCGGCCAGCAGGCGCCGCTGGACCTGATGGCCGAGCGACTCGAGGCGGCGCGGGATGATGTGACACCGGTCGCGGACGCGGGCGTGGCCGACGCGTGAGGGCGCCGGTCAGCCCGCCGCGTCCCGGAACCGCGCCGGCCCGTGCGGAGACCGTGGTCGCCCTCGAGGCCGTGCGCGCCGCAGCGCTCGTGTGCCAGATGGTGCGGCGTGACTTCGATGCGCGGCTGGCCGCCCGCAAGGACGACCGCTCTCCCGTGACGGTCGCCGACCTGGCAGCCCAGGTCGTGGTCGGCCTGATCATCGCCGACGCCTTCCCCGACGATCCGCTGATGGCCGAGGAGGATGCCCGGCAGCTGCGCTCGGATCCCCTCATCGCGGAGGGCGTCGCACGGGCCGTGGCCATGGTGCGACCGGGCCTCACGGCTGCGGACCTGGACGTCACCCTCCAGCGCGGGCGTGACACAGGTGGTCCGGACCGGCGCTGGTGGTCCCTCGATCCCGTGGACGGCACGAAGGGATTCCTGCGCAACGAGCAGTATGCCGTGGCGCTCGCGCTCGTCGAGGACGGGCGACCAGAGGTCGCGGTGCTGGGCTGCCCGAACCTGCCCGCGAGCGACGGTCGCGGGACGGGATGCCTGTTCGTGGCCGAGCGCGACCTGGGCGCCTGGGAGCTGCCGCTGGACGATTCAGACGCGACGCCCCGCGCCATCCGCGTGGACGGCGACCCGGACCTGAGGAGGGCGCGCTACGCCGAGTCCGTGGAGGCCGCGCACAGCGACCAGGGCGTCTCGACCAGGATCGCGGCACACCTGGGGATCGAGGGCGCCCCGGTGCGCATGGACAGCCAGGCGAAGTATGCCGTTGTGGCGCGTGGCGATGCCTCGATCTATCTGCGCATCCCACGGGATGGCTACGAGGAGAACATCTGGGACCACGCGGCGGGCATGCTCGTGGTGGAGGAGGCCGGCGGGACCGTCAGCGACATCGACGGATGCCCGCTGGACCTCACGACCGGACGCCGGATGACCGCCAACCGGGGAATCGTGGCAGCACCCGCGGTCATCCATCATGTCGTGATCGGTGCCGTGCGGGAGATCCTCGGCGACTGAGGTCGTGCCGGGGCCGCGGCGCGGCTGGCCGTGGCGCGGCTGGCCGTGGCGCTGGACGCGCTACCGCGAGGTGGCCGACCGCAGGTCCTGGACCAGTCGAGCCATGCGGGCCAGGTCGTCCCCGTCCGGGCCGAGGGCATCCACCAGCGCGGACGCCACGATCACGCCGTCCGCGACCCGCGAGAGCGTGCCGGCGTGGGACGGGCGCGACACCCCGAAGCCCACAGCGACCGGGACCGGGCTGACCGACCGCACCTCGGTCAGGAATCGCGCGACGCCCGGCGGCAGCGATCGGCGTGCACCGGTCACCCCGGCCAGTGACACAGCGTACAGGAAGCCACCGCTCCGCCGGGCGATCATCCGCAGCCGGTCCGGGGTCGTCGTGGGCGTGACCAGGTAGACGATGCTCATGCCGCAGGACGCGGCACGCCGCTCCAGGTCCGCTCCCTCGTCCGGTGTCAGGTCCGCGAGGATGAGCCCGGAGACGCCCGCCGCTCCCAGACGCTCGAGGACGGACGCGCCGTCCCGTCCGCCCACGACCTGGTTGACGTAGCCCATCGCGACGAGCGGCACGTCCGGGCGCGCATGGTGGATTCGGCCGACCAGGGCCACCGATCGCTCCAGCGTCGCACCGGCCTCGAGCGCGACGCGGCCCGCACGCTGGAGAGTCGCCCCGTCCGCGAGCGGGTCCGAGTACGGCCGGCCGATCTCCATCAGGTCCGCCCCGCCGTCGATGAGCGCGCGCGCCACGGCCTCCGATCGGGCGGCATCCGGGTAGCCCGCGACGGCATACGGGATGAACGCGGCTCGACCATCCGCCGCGGCGCGTCCGAACGCGGCCGCGATGCGTCGGCCGCCGACGGTGTCCGGCGCGAGCGAGTCGGAGGATGCGGGCACACGGTCCGGCGCACCAGAGAGGATGGTCCCTCGGCTCATCGGGTCGCCTCCATGCCGGCCGCCAGTCGTTCCGCGATCGCGGCCAGGTCCTTGTCGCCTCTCCCGGACAGGCCGACCAGGACGATCGCGTCGTCATCGAGCGCCGCGAGCGTGCTCCGTCCGGCGGCCCAGGCCGCCAGCGCGCTGATGGCATGGGCGGGCTCGAGCGCCGGAAGGATCCCCTCCGTGCGGGTGAGCAACCGGATGCCCTCGAGCGCCTCGTCGTCGGTCGCCGAGAGGATCTCCATCCTGCCCGCCTCGTACAGCGCCGAGAGCTGGGGGCCGATGCCCGGGTAGTCCAGGCCCGCCGAGATCGAGTGCGCCTCCTCCACCTGTCCGTCGGCATCCTGGAGCAGGTAGCTCACCGATCCGTGAAGCACGCCGGGGGAGCCCCCCGCGAGCGCGGCCGCGTGGCGACCCTGGAGGCCCTCCCCTCCCGCCTCCACGCCCACCAGGCGCACCGCGGGCTCGCCGATGAACCGCGCCAGCAGTCCGATCGCGTTCGAGCCGCCGCCCACGCAGGCCATCGCGACATCCGGCAGGCGTCCCTCCGCGGCGATGACCTGGGCGGCCGCCTCGTCACCGATGACGCGCTGCAGGTCGCGCACGAGGGCCGGGTACGGATGCGGGCCGACCGCCGATCCCAGCACGTAGTGGGTCGTCCGCACGTTCGACACCCAGTCGCGCATCGCCTCGTTGACGGCGTCCTTGAGGGTCGCCGTGCCAGAGGTGACCGACCGGACCTGGGCTCCCAGCGCCTCCATCCGGAGCACGTTCGGTGCCTGGCGCCGGATGTCCTCCGCGCCCATGTAGACCACGCACTCCAGGTCCAGCAGCGCGCAGGCCGTGGCAGTGGCGACGCCATGCTGGCCGGCGCCCGTCTCCGCGATCACCCGCGACTTGCCCAGCCGCCGGGTGAGCAGCGTCTGGCCGAGCGCGTTGTTGATCTTGTGCGCGCCCGTGTGGTTGAGGTCCTCGCGCTTGAGCCAGATCCGCAGCCGGCCCCCCGGCCGGCCCGCGCGACGCTCGATCTCCCACCCGAGCCGATCGGCTCGGTAGATCGCGGAGGGTCGGCCGACGTACCGGCGGCCCAGCTCCCGCAACTCCGCCCAGAAGGCGGGCTCGCGCCGGATCTGCTGGTACGCCGTCTCCAGCCCGAGCAGCGCCGCCATCAGCGTCTCCGGCACGAAGCGGCCGCCGAACTGGCGTCTGGTGCCCCAGCGTCCAGCGGCATCCGGCTCCAGCAGTCCCGGGTCGACGGGGCGCGCCCCGAATGGGACACCCGGCAGGTCCATGCGCGATGCGCGGGCCCGCTTCACGAACAGCGCCACCCGAAGCGGGTCCTTGACCGGCCGGCCCGCGGTCGCCGCGGCGCGCTCCACGCCGCTCGCGGTGTCCACGCCGATCGCCGGGATCGCCTGGAGGGCATCGTCCACGTTGCCCGCGTCGAGACCGCCCGCGAGGATGACCGGCGTCCGGGTGGCGACCGCCGCCGCGAGCTCCGTCG
>DAOTUU010000042.1:0-44413 GCA_034436555.1 Chloroflexota bacterium
CATACCAGAACTGGGTGTCGTCGAGCGTCACCGCATAGCTGACGGCGCCCCGGATGTGGGGGAACTCCGCGAACACGTAACCGGCGCAGGCTGACGGGTACTCGGGTTCCGGGATGGGATTGGTCTCGATGATGATGTGCGCGGGCAGCTTGAACGTCGCGTTGTCCGCGGCCGCCGCGGGGGCGGCGGCCGCCACCAGGACCACACCGAGCGCCACGGCCGCCGCCGCGCCCGCGGCCGCCACCGTCCGAACCCGTCCGATCCCACTCATCACACGTCCTCCCTTCCTCGCATCACGGGCCGCGTCCCGGCCGCCATGGGCGGGAGGATGGGAGCGCGGCGTCCGGTCGGCGTCCGATGGTCACTCGAGGTAGTCCTTGAGCTTCCGGGAGCGGGACGGGTGGCGCAGCTTGCGCAGCGCCTTCGCCTCGATCTGGCGGATGCGCTCGCGGGTCACGTTGAACTCCTTGCCCACCTCCTCGAGGGTCCGGGCGCGGCCGTCCTCCAGGCCGAAGCGCAGCTGGAGCACCCGGCGCTCGCGCCCCGACAGCGAGTCGAGCACCGCCTCCACCTGCTCCTTGAGCAGCTGGTGGCTGGCCGCCTCCGCGGGCGCCAGGGCGCCCCGGTCCTCGATGAAGTCGCCCAGGTGGGAGTCCTCCTCCTCGCCGATGGGCGTCTCGAGCGACACCGGCTCCTGGCTGACCTTGATGATCTCGCGGACCTTCTCGGGCGTGACCTGGACCTCCTGGCCCTTGGACATCGCCTCCGCGATCTCCTCCACGGTGGGCTCCCGGCCCAGCTCCTGGAGCAGGCCGCGGGACACGCGGATGAGCCGGTTGATGGTCTCCACCATGTGCACCGGGATGCGGATGGTGCGGGCCTGATCCGCGATGGCGCGCGTGATGGCCTGGCGGATCCACCACGTGGCGTAGGTGGAGAACTTGAAGCCCTTCTCGTAGTCGAACTTCTCGACCGCCCGGATGAGCCCGATGTTGCCCTCCTGGATGAGGTCCAGGAAGCTCATGCCCCGGCCGATGTACTTCTTGGCGATCGAGACCACCAGGCGCAGGTTGGCGGACGTGAGGTTCTCGCGGCCCTCGCGCCCGATGCGCACGAGCACGCCGCGCCGGTCCCGGGGCTTGATGTGCGCCTGCGAGTACTCCGGGTCCCAGCCCATCTGGGCGAGCAGGTCCGCCTCGTGGCCGGCCGCGATCCAGCGCCGCAGCGACTCGTGCGCGACCTCCCGTGACCAGTCGTAGATGGCGCGCAGGGCGACGTTGTCGCGCTGCTCCTGGTCGGGGTTGTGGACGGCCAGGAAGGCCCAGTCCACGAGCGTCGTGAACCGCTCCGGCGTGGGCGTCGCGTTGAAGCCGTCGATGAGGCCCTTGCCCTCCTTGATGCGGGCCTTGGTCGCCTCGCCCGCGGCGTCCCGGCCGGCCTTCACGAGCTTGAAGTCGGGCGTGGCGGCCAGCAGCCCGTCGGGGCCCGCCGCCGCGAACGCCGCCTGGACGATGCGGTCGGTCTGCTCCTTGTAGGGCAGCCGGTGCTGGGGGAACTTGTCGCGGGTCTTGCGCTCGGTGTCGTTGCGGGTCCACTCCCAGAGCGACAGGACCGCCTTCTGGGGCTCCTCCACGATCTGCTCGCCGAGCTCGATCGCCTTGGCCAGGACGACCTCCTCCTCGGCGTTGAGGAGCGGCACCTTGCCGATCTCCTTGAGGTACATCCGGACCGGGTCGTCGATGCCGACCATGTCCGCGGCGAGCGCGTCGAGCTCCTCCTGGGTGGGCTCCTCCTGCTCCTCGGGGTCGAGCTTGGCGGGCGGCTCCTCCCAGGGCTGCGCGTCCGCCTCCGCGACGGCCACGTCCACGCCCAGCTCCTGGGCGAGACCCTCGCCGTCGGTGCCCGGCTCCTCCTCGTCATCCTGGTTGGTGCCGCCCAGCTCCGCGTCGAGGTCGCGGCGCTTGCCGCGCTCGAGCACGGATGCGACGAGCAGCTTGTCGGTGGGGTCGGCGGTCATGCGGGTCCTCCGGTGGCGGTCGGGGTGCGGGACGGATGGCGTCGGTTGGCGAGGAGCGACGTGTCGGCACGGCGCCTGTCCAGCTCCAGGCGCCTGCGGTTGAGGTCCAGCACGGCCTGCTGGAGTCGGCGCTGGGCGTCCAGGTCCTCGGTGGCCTCCGCCTCCGCCAGCTCCGTGCGGGTGAACTCGAGCTCGTCCGCGAGCCGGGCTCGCTGGAGGGTCAGCAGGCTCTGGTCGATGGCCTGGGCCAGCTCCTGGCCGGGCGCGGGGACGGGGTCCGTGCGTGCGTAGAGGGTGCGCGCGACGCCGCGCAGGGTGGGCTCCAGCGCCTCCACGAAGGCGGACCGGTCGAAGGAGCCGACGGCGCCGACCCCCGGGGCCGACTGGAGCGCCTTCCAGAGCTCCCGGGCCGGGGTGGTCGTGAGCAGGTCGGGCGTGAGGCGCGCGATCAGGCCCGGCGCGTGCTCCGGGTGGAGCAGCAGGAGGCGGAGCAGCGTCCGCTCGGCGGGCTCCAGGGTCCCCTCCACCGCCCTCGGGTCCAGGGCGTCCGGCTGCGACAGCACCGCATCGAGGTTGATGCGCGACCCGGCGTGTCCCTGGTCCGCGCGGGCCCGGATGTCCGTGGCCGGGCGGTCGGCCCGGCGCATGGATTCCAGGACCGTGCGCTCGTCGATGCCGGCGCGGCGCGCCAGCTCCTGGACGTACGCGTCCCGGCGCACGGGGTCGCCGATCGTGCGCAGCGTGGGCACGACCGCGTTGACGAAGCGCTCCTTGCCGGGCACGGTGCGCAGGTCGTGGCGCGCGGCGGCCCCCTCGATGAGGAACTCCATGATCGGCTGGGGATGTTCCGTGGCCGCGCGCCACGCCTCGGGTGTGTCGCGGATGAGCTCGTCGGGGTCCCGGTCCGGGGGGAGGCGGACCACATCCACGTCCGTGAGCCGGCCGCGATGCTCGGAGCGCTCGATCTCGCCGATGAGCGCGGTCAACTCGCGCGCCCCGAAGGCCGCCGCGTCCTGGCCCGCCTTGTCCACGTCGTACGCCAGTGCGATGCGCGGCGCATAGCGCGTGAGCAGCTCGATGTGGCCCGCCGTGAGCGCGGTGCCCAGGCTGCCGACGACGTTGTCGAAGCCCGCCTGGTGCGCCATCAGCGCGTCCGTGTTGCCCTCCACGATGACCGCCCGGCCGGTGCGCCGGATGCCGCCCTTGGCGCGGTCCAGCAGGAACAGGGTGCGGCTCTTGTCGAACAGGAGCGTGGCGGGGGTGTTGATGTACTTGCCGCCCTGGGTGGCCGGATCGTGCGGTCCGATGACCCGGCCGCCCAGCCCCGTGGCGTGGCCGGAGGCGTCCCGGATGGGGAAGATCACGCGGTTGCGGAACAGGTCATACACGCCGCGGCCGCGCGGGCGGGCACGAGCGAGGCCGGCATCCCTGAGGTCCTGCTCCGTCACGCCGCGCCGGGCGACCAGGGTGCGGCTGAGGGCGTCCCAGGCCTCCGGGGCATAGCCCAGCTGGAAGGTCCCGATTGTGTCGTCGGTGAAGCCGCGCGAGCGCAGGTAGTCGAGCGCGGGCTGGCCCGCCCTGTGGGTGGTCAGGACCAGGTGGTAGAAGCTGACCGCGGCCTCCACGGCGTCCCGGAGGCGCTTGCGCTGGGCGTCCTCGCGGGTGCTCCGCTCGCTCAGCTCCACGCCGGCGCGCTGCGCGAGGGTCTGGAGGGCCCCCCGGAAGTCGACCCCGTCGCGCTCCATCACGAAATGGAAGACGTCCCCGCCCTTGCCGCAGCCGAAGCACTTCCAGGTGTCGCGCGGAGCGGGGTTCACCACGAAGCTGGGCGTCTTCTCCCCGTGGAACGGGCAGAGGCCCTTGTACGTGGTTCCCGCGCGCCGGAGCGTGACGGTCTCCCCGATGAGCTCGACGATGTCGAGCTTCTGCTTGATCTCGGCCGCGGCGCCGACGGACATGGATCTCCCCGGGGTGGGTGCGATGGGGGGCGTGTGGTGCCGGTCCTCCCGGCGGCTGACCTGGGCCGCCGGGCGGCGTGGATCGGGACTCCCCGCCGGGAGCCGGACACACGTTGGGCCTTGTCAAGTCTTGACAAGGCGCGAGACCGTCATTCTACCCCCTTGACAAGGGCTTGACAAGGGGTGGCGATACTGGGGGCGGGTATTGACAGTGATCTGTGCCGCGGGCCGCAGAGCCGCGATCCGATCAGAGGCGCACCCAGGGTCCGACCAAGACGGAGGCTCCAGCCTCCGCCATGGTCCCTGCCACGCCCGCTACATCCCGCTCACCACCTGGCTCGCGACGGACTCCAGCGCGGCGAGCGGATCGGCCATCGTCGCGGGGACGGTTCCGAGCAGCACGACGGCGAGAACCTTGCCGTCCTGTCCCGTCAAGCCATCGAGGTCCACGCCGATCACCGTCCCGCTCGCGCCGGTGGCGCCGGAAGCGGGGTGGCCCGCCACGACGAGGTCGGTCGGGTCGGGGAGGTCGGGGAACATGTCGTGCGCGTCCGCCCAGGCCGTCGCGAGATCCGGGTGCATGGTGATGTCCAGGACAAGGGCCGTCCGCTGGTCAGACGTCAGGAACCAGCACGTGTCCGGCCCGGCGCCCGAGATCGGCTGGAGGTCGATGCCGCTGGCGGCGACGAGCGCATCGGTCCCGATCATCGGGCAGGTGACGGCCTGTCCCGCGTCGACGGGGGCCATGCGCCCCATCGCGGTCTCGGCGATCGCCTGCATCGTCCGCGTCAGGTTCTTCAGCTTCGCGCCCTTGCCCAGGAACGAGACCTCGACGCCGAGGAGCTTGCCGCCACCCAGGTCGACCGCCATGAGATGGTCCGCCGGACTGTAGATCGCCGGGTGGTCTG
Organism: Chloroflexota bacterium; assembly: GCA_034436555.1. GTDB lineage: Bacteria > Chloroflexota > Limnocylindria > Limnocylindrales > CSP1-4 > JAFMJV01. Next base: position 4,884 of record DAOTUU010000042.1, read on the forward strand.
CCACCGTCAGGGACCGCGTCCGCTTGCTGCGCACCATGTTGAGGTCGGCTGGCTCGATGAGGAGGTAGACCATCACGCCACCGCGCGCGGCGGAGAAGAGGCATGTGCTCTTGGCCCTGCTGGACCGCGTGATCGAGAACGGCTGGCCCGTGATCTGCTTGAGCTCGCCCAGGGTGACCAGATCGCACGGCGATCCCGTCGGCGCGATCGCCTCCACGTTCGTCGCGCTGTCCGCGTGTGCCGTCACCGGACCGGTCGCCAGAACCGCGTCGGCGAGGGTCCGGGCGGTGGCCTCCGGATCTGAGACGCCCGGGTCATCGTCCACCTCGATCTCCAGGATGCCGCCATCGGACAGACCGACCACGACCTGCGCGGACCCCGTCTCGGCATCGCCGGGACTGCTCATCGCCGGCAGTCCGCCCAGGGTCACGGCAGTCGCGCCAGTCAGCCCGAGACGGGCCATCAGGAACGGCGTGTCCGGGGAGAGCACGATCTGGGCGACCTGCTGGTCGCCATGGAGATACGAGCAGACGGCATCCGGCTCGGAGGGGTCTGTCGTGACGGGAACCCCCAGGATCGTGGAGGCGTTCTCGGCGGGCATCAGGTCGCACGCCGCCCGGAAGGGGATCGGTGCGTCCTGGGCCAGCACCCCGCCAGGCGCTGCGATGGGCCAGACCAAGGTCGCGAACGCGACCGGAAGCCAGCGCGACGATGTGGCGCGCATGATCCGTTCACCTCGACTGCGAGTCGTCGCGAGGGCGCATCGCCCTCCGGAACGCTGACACCGGCACCGCGGACGCGGGTGGCGCCGTCGGGCGGCGTCCGATCACGGTGCGCTTCCACCCTGAGAACTTCCTGAGTCGGTGCCGCCATCCGCAGCCGTCCGGTGTTCATCGCCATCCGGCGGCCGTCTCATCGCCATCCGGCGGCCGCCTATGGGAGCTCGCGTTCAACCCTGACACGACCCCAGGCTGGCCGCGACGCGCGGATTCAGCGTGCCGTCCGCTGCCGGCAGCGTCACAATGGTGGTTCCGGCCGGGTCGAGGCCGGGTGCTCGGCTGACCGCCCCGGGCATCGGGGTGGCGGCCCCGAGAAGGAGGCACGAATGGGTACTCCGAGGCGTTCCACCGCGCGCCTGGTGATGGCGGGAGCCACCGTCGCGCTCATCGGGACGGCCGTCGGCGGCGCGCTGACGCTCGCGCAGGATGATCTCTCCGGTCCGCTCAGGGTCGACTTCCTGGCGTATGACGCAGGCATGCAGGCGTACATCGACAAGGTGAAGGCGGACTTCAACGCTCTCCATCCGAACGTGGAGCTCACGCTCGAGATCCCGAATCTCGACACCTATCGCGACTCGCTCACGACCCAGGCCTCCGGCGGCGCCCCGCCGGACGTGGCGCAGATCGCCACCTCGTGGCTGCCGCCGCTCGCCGACGCGGGCGTGCTGCTCGACTTCGAGGAGGCCGGCTACAGCCCCGAGCTGCTGGCGGCCATGGATCCGACGCTGCTGAACGGCGCGCGCTACCAGGACAGGCTGTTCGGGCTGCCGTACGGCGCGTCCGCCCGCGCGGCGTTCTACAACCAGGATGCCTTTGACAAGGCGGGCATCACCACGCCGCCCGCCACCTGGGACGAGCTCATCGATGCCGCGCGCAAGATGAAGGAGGCGGGTGTCGAGATCCCGTTCTACTACGAGGGCAAGGGTCAGGAGGCGATCGCGGCCTGGTTCAACTACCCCTACTTCACGTACGGCGGAGAGCTGTGGAAGGACGGCAAGCTGTTCGTGGACCAGGAGGCGTGCGTCAAGGCGCTCGGCGTATGGGACACCATGAACAAGGAGGGCCTGTTCGAGCCGGACGTGACGGCGGGCACCTTCACCGACCAGGTCGCGACGATGACCAGCGGCACGGCGGGCATGACCATCACGGGCCCCTGGGTCATCGGCATGTACGCCGCGCAGGGTCCGGACACGAAGTTCGGCACGTTCCCGGTGCCCCAGGGCACCAACCCGGCGACCGTGGGCGTCACCGACGTCTACGCCATGTTCAAGGACAGCAAGAACCCCGCTGCCGCCAAGGCGTTCGTGGAGTTCCTGATGGATCCCGCGCGTGATCTCGAGTTCATCCAGGGACGCGGGTTCCTGCCGGTCTACGCCGAGCACTTCGCGCTGCCGGAGTTCCAGGCGGAGCCGCTGAAGGCCTTCGTGGATGCGCTGCCCACGGCGAAGTTCGTGCCCCTGGACCCGAACTGGGTGGAGTTCGACAAGATCGGCACCAACGCGGTCACCACGATGTTCCTCGATGGGACCGGACCGGAGGTCGCCTGCCAGGCCATCGTGGATGGTCTCGCCGGCCTCGAGCAGTAGGTCGCGACCAGCCACCGCATGACGACGCCGGGACGCATCGGGCGAGCCTCCGCTCCCTCGATCGGCGTGGGGAGGTCCGCCGACCGTCCCGCGGTCCCGGCGCCTGTCGTGCGCCCCGCACCTCGGCGCCTGCGGCGCCGCTTCGAGACCGCGTACCTCTACCTCGTGCCGGCGGCGCTGCTGCTCGGCTTCGTCTTCCTCTACCCCACGGTCCAGTCGGTCTGGCTCGCCTTCCAGAAGAACAAGGGCATCAACGACCCGGGCTCGTTCACCGGCATCGACAACTTCGTCAGGCTCTGGAAAGACCCGCTGTTTTGGAAGATCACCGGCCAGACGTTCCTGTGGACGGTCGGGGTGGTGGCCATCACCACCGTGCTGGCGTACCTGCTGGCCCTCATCCTGGTCCAGCGCTTCCGCGGCAAGGCCATCTTCCGGACGCTCGTCATCCTGCCCGCCGCAACCTCGCTCGCGCTGTCCGCGGTCGTGTGGGGCTTCGCCTTCGAGCCGGACAATCTGGTCAATCACACGCTGGCCGGCTTCGGTTCCACCAAGGGAGGCATCGCCTGGCTGGCCAACGTCCCCCAGGCGTGGGTCGCGCTCATCTTCGTGGGCATCTGCGTGTCCGTCCCCCTGACCGGCGTGATGCTCGCCGCGGCGATGCGATCGATCCCACGCGACCTGTATGAGGCGGCGTCGATCGACGGTGCCTCGCGCGCGGCGCAGACGGTGCGCATCACGCTGCCGCTCACGCGCACGATGCTGCTCATCACCACGCTCGCCAACTTCGTGGTGGCCTTCAACTCGTTCCCCATCATCTTCGTGATGACCGGCGGCGGACCCGTCAACCGCACGGACATCCTCGCCACGTGGCTGTATCAGAAGGGCTTCCAGCTGCTCGACTTCGGGATGGCCTCCACGCTCGCGGTGCTGATCCTGGGCATGCTCCTGGTGCTCAGCCTGCTGTACGTGCACCTGCTCATCCATCGCACGAAGGTGGGCTGATGGCCGCGACGCGATCGCTGCCCGAGGCGCCGCCCATCCGCTTCGAGGGTGGCCCGGTCACCCGCGTCCGACGTGGCCGGGGGCCCGGGGAGCGTCCGCTCGGCCTGAGCCTGCTGCTCTGGGCGGGCATCGTCTTCTTCACGCTGTTCAGCGTCTTCCCCTACCTCGTGATGCTGTCGACCACCCTCAAGTCGGCGCAGGAGCTGACCGGCCCGGCCCACTGGATCCCCGACCACATCGACGTCGCCGGCATCGCGCGCACGCTCGCCGATCCGTCGATCTGGGGCTACTTCAAGAACAGCGCCTACATCGCGCTCGGCAACACGCTCGTGGTGCTGTTCGCGGGCATCCCCGCCGCGTACGTCCTGGCACGTCACGAGTTCCGCGGCCGGAAGCTGTTCCTGGATCTCGTGCTCATCACCCAGATGTTCTCGCCGGTGGTGCTGCTCATCCCCCTGTTCCGGCTGTACCGGCAGGTCGGGCTCCTGGGGTCGATGGAGGGTGTCATCATCGCGGGCGCCGCGTTCACGCTGCCGTTCTCGATCTGGCTCCTGACGGGGTTCTTCCGGGCGATCCCCGTGGAGATCGAGGAGGCCGCGCGCATCGACGGCTACGGCCGCCTGGGCATCCTGCTGCGGGTGATCCTGCCGCTGTCGGTCCCCGGTCTCGTGGCCACCGGCATGTACGCCTTCATCATCGGCTGGAACGAGTTCATCTTCGCGGTCACGTTCCTGATCGCGAACCCGGCCAACCAGCCGGTGTCGGTGGGCGTGTTCTCGAGCATCGGCAAATGGGACATCGACTGGCAGCGCCTGATGTTCATGGCGCTGCTGGGCACGGCGCCCGTGCTGGCGCTGTTCGCAGCGATCCAGCGGCAGCTCGATCGAGGGTTCGCCTCGATCGCGTCCGGGCGATAGGAGGGACGGCATGGCGTCGGTGACCCTGTCCGGGGTCCGCAAGGTGTTCCCCAACGGGTTCGTCGCCATCCACGGGCTGGACCTGGAGATCGGGGACGGCGAGTTCATCGTGCTCGTGGGACCGTCGGGTTGCGGCAAGTCGACGCTGCTGCGGCTGATCGCGGGCCTGGAGGCGGTCTCCGGCGGCGCGATCCTCATCGGCGCGCGCGACGTCACCGACGAACCGCCGTCCGAGCGGGACATCGCGATGGTGTTCCAGAGCTACGCGCTGTATCCCCACATGGACGTCCAGGGCAACCTCTCCTTCGGGCTCAGGCGCCGTCGGACGCCTCGCGAGGTCATCGGGCGGAAGGTGAGCGGCATCGCCGGCACCCTGGGCCTGGGCGACCTGCTGGCGCGTCGCCCGGGGATGCTCTCGGGTGGCCAGCGGCAGCGCGTGGCGATCGGCCGGGCGATGGTCCGCGAGCCGGTCGTCTACCTGATGGATGAGCCGCTGTCCAATCTGGACGCCAAGCTGCGCGTCAGCATGCGGGCGGAGCTGGCGCGCCTTCACGCGCGCCTGGGCGTGACCACGGTGTACGTGACGCACGACCAGACGGAGGCCATGACGCTGGGCGACCGCGTGTGCGTGATGCTCGACGGTGTCATCCAGCAGGTGGACAGCCCGGGCCGACTCTACCGCGAGCCTGCCAACGCGTTCGTGGCGGGGTTCATCGGCTCGCCGTCGATGAACCTCGCGGTCGCCGAGGTGCGGGACGACTCGCTGCTGCTGGGAGGGCACCTCCTCGGGCTGTCATCGGCCCAGCGCGCGCGCATCGGCCGCAGGGATCGCGTCGTCGTGGGCATGCGACCCGCGGATTTCGGGCTGCGCGTGTCCGACGTCCAGGCCGATGGCGACGGCCGCTCCGCACGCGTGACGACGCTGCGCGTGCGGGCGGACGTGGTGGAGAACCTGGGCGCCGAGCAGATGGTCGTGTTCGCGGTCTCGGCACCGCGCTTTCACGTTGGACCCGTCGCCGCCGCGACCGAGGACGAGGAGACGCTCCTGGCCGACCCGGCGAACAGTCGGTTCACGGTGCGCCTGGACGTCCGGCGCACGGTCCGCCACGGGGAGGACATCGAACTGTACTTCGACCTGGACCGGTTGTACCTGTTCGACGTGGATGACGGTGCCGCGCTCGCCGACGCCACGCCCGTCATGTCGGGCGCCGCAGTCGTGGCAGGTGGGGGATGACCGTGGATCGTTTCGTGGGCCGGGTTGCCGTGGTGACCGGAGGCTCGCGGGGCATCGGCCGGGCCGTGGTCGAGCGCCTGCTCGGCGAGGGCGCCTCGGTGGTCATCGCCGACATCGATGGCGACGAGGGCGCGCGGACCGCCGCGACGCTGGAGGCTGACGCACCCGGTCGGGTGACCGCGGTGGCCTGTGACGTGTCACGACGCGAGGACGTGCGGGCCGCGGTCGCCCTCGCGGTCGCGCGTCATGGCGGCCTGGACATCATGGTGTCTCACGCAGGCATCGCCGACGTGGAACCGTTCCTGGAACAGGATGAGGGCTCGTTCACGAAGCTCCTCGCGGTGAATCTGGTCGGGGCGTTCCTGTGCATCCAGGAGTCCGCCCGCGTGATGCGGCAGCGCGGTGGCGGGTCCATCGTGATCACCGGGTCGACCAACGCGTTCTGGATCGAATCCAACGCGGCTGCGTACAACGCCTCCAAGGGCGGTGTCGTGGCGCTCATGAAGTCCGCCGCCCTGGACCTCGCGCCATATGGGGTCCGAGTCAACTCGGTGGCGCCCGGGCTCATCCGGACCCGTCTCACGCGATACGTCACGGAGATCCCCGAGAACGCCGCGGATTACATCAGGAACATCCCGCTGCGCCGTTTCGGCGAGCCGGACGACGTGGCCGACGCCATCTGCTTCCTCGCGTCTGACCAGGCACGCTGGATCACCGGCGCCGACCTTGCGGTCGACGGCGGGCAGACCATCGGCACCCCCCTGCCACTGCCGCCGGAACCGTTCGTGGGCTCCGCGCGGGATGATCGACGAAAGGAGACCGGTGCATGAGGATCCTCGACATCAGCGTCCCCCTCTCGGACGCGACCGTCCCGTGGGAGGGGGTCACGGTGCCGTGGGCCCACCAGGAGTTCTTCGTGGACATCCGTCGCGGGGACCCTGTGACCGGGTCGTGGTGGAGCCTCAACACGCATGCGGGGACGCACCTTGACACCCCCACGCATTTCATCCCGGGCGCCGCCGATGCCGCGTCCACGGCATGGGAGCACGTGCTGGGTCCATGCGTGGTGGCGGAGATCGGCGAGGTCGGACCGGAGATCCACGCCTCCCATCTCGAAGCGATGACCGAACTGCGCGGCGCCCGCCGGGTGCTGTTCCGGACGGCGAACTCGCGACGCGACCTGTGGGGTCTGGACCGGTTCTCGCGGGACTACGTGTCGCTGGCCCCGGATGCCGCCGCCTGGCTTGTGGAGCGCGACTTCCTCCTGGCGGGGATCGACTACCAGGGCATCGAACGATACGACTCCACCGACCACCCGACGCACAAGACGCTGCTCCAGGGCGGCTGCATCATCCTGGAGGGCGCCGATCTGCGGGCCGTCGCACCGGGGCGCTATCACATCGTGTGCCTGCCGCTGCGCCTGGTGGACGGCGAGGGCAGCCCGGTCCGAGCGATCCTGCTGGACGGAGTCGACGGGCTGTTCGATGTGCCGGCCGCCCGATGACCGAACCGGAGCCGCCGTCTCCCGCGACCACCGTGGCCGGCGTCGCCATCGAGCGGGACGTGTCGATGGCCCTGCGCGACGGGACCATCCTGCGCTCGGACGTGTATCGCCCGGCGAGGTCGGACACACCCGTTCCCGTTCTCCTGTTTCGGACGCCCTACGGCAAGGGGATGGCGGACGATGCCACCTACCAGGCGCCGGCGTGGTACGTCCGGAAGGGGTTCATCGTGGTGGTCCAGGACGTGCGCGGACGAGGGGCGTCAGACGGGACGTTCGTGCCGTTCATCAGCGAGGCGTCCGACTCGTATGACGCCATCGAGTGGGCCGCCCGGCTGCGCGGCTCCAGCGGCCGGGTGGGCATGTACGGGGCGTCGTACCCCGGGATGCTGCAGCTGTTGGCCGCCAGCCTCCGACCCCCGTCCCTGGGCGCCATCGCCCCGGCCGTGGCCACCGCGGACATCCACGGCCACTGGATGTGGGAGGGCGGTGCCCTCAACCTCGCGTTCGTCGCCTGGTGGGCCGCATCGCTCGCGTCGGCGGACGCCGCCCGGGCGGGAGATGCGGACCTGGCCCAGCGGCTCGCGGGGCCCGTGCTCGATCCAGGCGCCTGGTTCACGTCAGCGGCGCCCGCCGACCTGGAACCCCTCGCCGAGCGCGTGCCGTGGTATCGGGAGTGGCTGGCACATCCCGATCGCGACGGCTACTGGGACGCGCGCGATGCGCTCACCCGGATCGCCGACATCGACGTCCCGGCACTCCACATCGCCGGCTGGTTCGACATCTTCCTGGCGGGCGGCATCGACGCGTTCCAGCGCCTCCGGACGCTCGCGCGCGCGGACCAGCACCTGCTCGTGGGTCCGTGGATGCATTACCCGTGGGGGCCTCGGGCGTGGCAGCTCCGCTCGTCACCCGCCGCCCAGGGGACCGTGACCATCGACCGTGCTCAGGTCGCATTCTTCCGACGTCACCTGGGTGATGACAGCGCCGCGGATTCACTGCCTCCCGTGCGCTACTGGCCGATCCACGGCGACCGCTGGCTCGAGGCGTCCGCGTGGCCACCCGGCGGCAGCCGCGAGCGATCGCTGCATCTCGCGTCGGGTGGTGCCGCGAACGGGGTCGGGGGTGACGGGCGTCTCGATGATGCGCCTCGTGCGGACTCCGAGCCCGATCTGGTGACCTATCTGCCGTCGTTCCCCGTTCCGTCCATCGGCGGGCACTCGTGCTGCTACCCCGGCAGATCGCCGATGGGGGCCGCGGACCAGGCGCCGGTCGAGGAGATGGCGCAGGTGCTGGTCTACACGTCCGAGCCGCTGGCGGAGCCGATGGACCTTGCGGGAGACGTTCGGGCGGAGGTGTGGGTGGCCACCGATGCACCCTCGGCCGACTACGTGGCGCGCCTGTGCGTGGTCGACGAGGCGGGCGTCTCGATGGGCATCGCCGAGGGCATCCGTCGAGTGCGCGTCGGCACAGGGAGCGGGGACGCGCCGGGCGCGCCGTCGCGCGTCGATGTCTCGCTCCGGTCCGTCGCGGCGCATGTGGCGGCGGGTCGGAGGCTGCGGCTGCACGTGACGTTCGGGTCGGCGCCCCAGTGGAGCATCAACCCCCAGACCGGCGCGTCCCCGGAATGGACGGCCCCCGCGGATGGCCGAGCCGCGACGCACGCGGTGTACCACGACGCGGACCATCCATCCCGGGTCGTGATCACGCTCGCCGACCGGTGAGGGTCCTGCTCACCGGCGCGACCGGGTTCGTCGGGCGACACCTGTTGACGGCGCTGGCCGCGCACCATGATGTCGTGGCGCTCGTCCGGCACGTCCCGGATCCGGCGCCGGACAGCGTGGCATGGGTGCGCGGCGATCTCGAATCGCTCGATCCGCGGACACTCCCGCCGGACGTGGACGCCGTGGTCCACGAGGCGTCCCGCATCGACGACCCGTTCGGACGGGACCCTGGCCTCCTGGAGCTGGCGGGGACCAACATCCTGGGCATGGTGCGACTGCTCGACTGGGCGGCCGGGTCCGGTGTCGGGCGGTTCGTCTACGGCTCCACGGGAGGCATCGTGGGGGCGGGGCCATCCGGCACCGCCGCGCGCGAGACAGACCCGGCGCGGCCTCCCAATCCGTACAACCTGACCAAGCACCTCGCCGAACAGGCGCTCACGGCCTACGCCTGGCCGTTCCAGGTCGCCTCGCTGCGCTACTACGCGCCGTACGCCCGTGACGGATCGAACCCGCTCTTCGCACACCTCATCGCGAGTCTGCGGGCCGGCGAGCCGATCGAGGTGGATGCCGACGACGGCCCCTGGATGAACCCCCTGCACATCAGCGACGCGGTCGCGCTCACCGTCCGCGCGCTGGAAGTCACCGATCCGCCAGAGGTGGTCAATGTGGCCGGCCCCGACGCGGTGAGCCGCGTGCGGCTCGCGGGTCTGCTCGGCGAGGCGCTCGGACACGAGCCACGGTTCGTGCGCCGGGCGGACACGCCGTCGAGCTGGGTCGCGGACCTGGAGCGGCTGCGGGCCACGCTCGGTGACCCGCGGGTCGGCGTCGCGGACGGTGTCGCCCGGGAATGGGGGCCTGGTCATGACCCCCACTCCGCGCCGGTCACCGGCACCTCCGCGACGGGTCGGTTGCCGTCAGTCGACCACCAGCACCACGCGCACGGGTGAGGCGCACGCCCCAGCGATCTGGAGCGGCAGCGCGCACAGGCGGGGCTTCGCACCGGCTGGCACCGATCCGAGGTTGGTGACGCAGCCCAGCAGCAGGATGTCGGTCGAGAAGAACCGCTCGAAGAAGCCCTGAGGGTCGACCGGCGAATCCGCCCGCGGCGTGTCGCATCCGATGATGCCCGGCTGCTGGTCCATGATCCAATCCATCAGTTCGCGCGCCAGGTAGGGCATCTGCGTGAGGTAGCGCTCCGGGTCGTCGTACGCCTGGTCCCAGCCGGTGTGCACCAGGACCGCATCTCCCGGCTCGATGGACACACCCTGGATATCCAGGTCCGCCCGCGCCTCCTCGAGGGTCACCTTCTCCAGCGGACCCTTCGGCGTGTGGATGACCACCGTCGGGATCATCCACGAACGCGCGAGGGGAACCTCGTCGATGTCCTCCCTCCCCTTGAGGACATGCGAGGCGGTCTCCAGGTAGGAACCCGTCTGCACGCACATCTCGACGACCTGGGTGTACAGCCGCCCGGCGTACCTGGGCGGGAACTCGACCTCCCTCACCCGCACGGGCGGGACGGGCATGTCCAGGTACGGCTCGCCGTAGTACCACATGCCGTCGCGGATGGGGCCGCTGATGTCGATGATGGGCATGGTCGCCTCCTGCGGGTGCTCCGGACCTGAGGATACCGACGGGGCGCGGCGACCGTCAGCGTCCGTCGGGGCGCGGCGTCCGTCGGGGCGAGGCGCCGTGCGCGGCCAGGGCGACGCGGTATGCCGCCAGCACGGTGGTGCCGCGACATGCGAACACGACGCGCTCCGGGAGATCGGATGCGGCCAGCTCCTCGCGGACCGTCCGGACCGCGATGTCCGTCGCCCGATCGAGGGGGAAGCCGTAGATGCCCGTGGAGATGGCGGGGAACGCGACCGATCGCAAGCCGTTCGCGGCGGCGAGACGCAGGCTGTCGCGATAGGCGTCCGCCAGCAGCCCGTCCTCGCCCGCGGCTCCGTCGCGCCAGACCGGCCCCACGGCATGGATCACATGGCGCGCGCGGAGACCGAACCCCGGCGTGATGCGCGCCTCGCCGGTGGGGCAGCCGCCGATCCGCGCGCACGCGAGCGCGAGCTCCGGGCCGGCCGCCGCGTGGATGGCGCCGCACACGCCGCCCCCGGGCAGCAGCTCCGGATTCGCCGCGTTCACGATCGCGTCGCAGTCGAGCAGCGTGATGTCGGCGTCCACGGCCTCCATCCGATGTTCGGACGCGTGACCCGCCCCTGCCGTCACGCGCACCTCCGGTGTCCGCCAGGGTCCACGCCCGGTCACGGCTGGCCACCTCGCGCGGCACGTGCGGCGATCCACGCCTCCAGGACCTCGCGATGACGGTCCTGGAGCTTGACCAGGGGACGCCTGGCGCGCAGCAGCGCCTCGACCTCGTCGAAGGAGCGGCCCTCGCGCGCCATCAGATAGGCCGCCAGGACCGTGGCGGAGCGGCCGCGACCCTTGGCGCAATGGATGAGCACGGTGCGCCCCTCGTCGATCCGGGCGCCGACCCAGTCCACCGCGTCATCGAGGATGTCCGGTCCGGGCACCATGGTGTCCGGGACCCGGTACTGCCGAAACGGGATGTCGTGCTGGCGGTAGAACCGCGCCGGGGCATCCCGCTCCGCGCGCATGTCCACCACCGCGCGAATGCCCAGCGTGAGCACCGCCTGGTGGTCCCGTCGCTCCGAAGGCGCGCCGCCCAGCCAGATCGAGGGCGTCACCTGGGTGAACCAGTCCTGGCGCAGCAGCTTCTCGTACGTGAACCGGATGGCCGGATAGAGTCGGTCGAAGCCCCGGTGGAACAGCCCGAGCCGACGCGGGGCCTCCGGCACCACCACCTCGAGCGCGCCGGGCAGGACATCGACCGTCACCGGAGTCCGGCCGATGTGCTCCCCGTCCGCCCAGGCGGTCTGGTCGGGATCGGCCTCCAGGCTGATCGTGCGGGCGCTGCGGTAGTAGCGCGACGCCGCCGAGCTCTGGAGGTCCAGGAATCGGGCTCCGGCGCTGGCGATGGTCGCGAGCGTCGCCCGATCGAGCACGAAGCAGTCCAGCAGGCCGTCATCGATGGCGTAGCCGGACATGATCCTCAGGCCGGAGCCGGTCATGCCCGAGTTGACGACGTACAGCCGGGCGCCGGACACCTCGAGCGACTCTCCGTCGACGGTCACGCGGTAGCGGTGCTGTCGGTCCGCGTCGTGTCGCTGGAGGAGCGTGATGGGATACGCCAGCACGCCGTAGCGGTCCTTCTCCTTGCGGCTGGTCTGCTGTTCTGGCTCCATGCCGAGGTACAGCCGCTGGATGAACAGCTCCTCCCGGATCTCGCCATCCACCGTGGCGCGCGCGCGACCGACATCCACCGGACGGATGGCATGGCTGGTGCACAGCAGCTCCGCCGCCTCGCGCAGCGTCCGGGGCGTGCCCACCTCGCGCGAGTAGCCGTTGCCGGTGCCGCCCGGCAGGATGCCCATGGGCACGCGGCGGCCGGTCTCGCGCGCGGCCCGGACCACGGCGTTGGCCACCTCGTGCTGCGTGCCATCGCCGCCGTAGCCGGCCACCAGGTCCACACCCTCGTCGATGGCGGCGCGCGCGAAGGACGCGGCGTCGCCGTAGCGGTGCGTGACCCGCACGTCCCAGTCGACGCCATGTGCCGAGAACACGTCGTTGAGCACGCTCAGGACCGGCTCGTCCCGCCCCGACGCCGGGTTCACGATGACCCTGATCGCGGGATACGGCAGGTCGCTCATGGTGTGCGCGGAGCGGACGCGCGCCACGTCCGCCGACGCGGACGTCGATCGCGGGCGGGCACCGGCCTCTGTGTCATGGGTGGGCCGAGTCTAGCGCGGCCGTGCATCAGGTCGTGGGCACGGCACGACGTCCGCGCCACGGTGGGCGCGGCACGGCGTCCGCGCCACGGATCGGTGCGCCCCTACGGGGTGGTGGACCGGGGCCTCCAGACCGGCGTGCTCCAGGAGTGCAGCACGGCCTGGTAGTTGGCTCGCTCGTAGGCGGACCGATCGCCCACGTTGTGAGCGGCGGCGCTGCCGCGCAGCTCACCCACAGACCGATACTCGTGCTCCTCCATCCAGCCGCGCAACCCTGCCTCCACCGCCTGGACATGTTCCGGGCCGTGACGCAGGAGCGCCGACGCCATCATCGCGATGTCGGCGCCCGCCATGAGCGCCTTGACCGCGTCTCCGCCGGTGCCGATGCCGGACGTGGCGGCCAGGCACACGCCGGCGGGCAGGCCGGCACGCAGGATCCCGATCCAGCGCAGCGGCAGCCGCAGCTCCGGAGACGCGGACAGGCTGACGCGCGCCACCAGCTCGCGAGTGTCCAGGTCGATGTCCGGCGCATAGAACCGGTTGAACAGCACCAGCCCATCCGCGCCCGCGTCCACGAACGCCGACGCGAGATGCGCGAACGACGTGTACCAGGGGCCGACCTTCACGGCCAGCGGCACCCGGATGGCCGCCCGCACGGCCCGGACCAGCTCCAGGTCGCGCGCCTCGATCGCTGCGGAGGGCATCGCCGGGTCGGCGACCACGTGGTAGATGTTCAGCTCGATGGCATCCGCGCCTGCGTCGGCGAGACGCCCCGCGTACTCCACCCAGCCTCCTGCCGAGACCGCGTTGAGGCTGGCGATGACCGGCACCGCGACCGCGTCCTTGATGGCCGCCAGGCGACGCAGGTGGCGCTCGGCCACGTCCGGCACCACCCCCGGGTCGGGGAGGTAGCTGCCCGCCTCCGCGTGCCGGTCGGCGGTCGACTCGAGCGCGTCGTCGATGGCCAGCTGCTCGTGGATGATCTCCTCCTCGAACAGCGACGGCAGCACGATCGCCCCCACGCCCGCGTCCGACAGGCGGCGCGCGCCCTGGACCTCGCCGGTGAGCGGCGAGGAGGAGGCGACCAGGGGCGATCGGAGATCGAGCCCCAGATACGTCGTGCGCAGGTCGACGGACATCACGGGTTCCCTTCCGTCGCGGCACCCGTGGCGGGTCCCGACTCATCCTCTCGGGGCACGTGCGGGACGCTCCGCTGGATGCCCGCCAGCTGCGAGTAGTAGCTCCACCTCGCGTCCGCGTCGGCCTGGGCGAGCTGGGCCAGCTCGTCCGCCCGTGCGGGATCGGTGCGCTGGAGGATCGCGAAGCGCGTCTCGGCGGACACGAAGGCCGCGATCGGCAGGGTCGGCTTCCCGGAGTCCAGGTGGAACGGCTCCGCGCCGTCCGCCTCGGAGGGCGAGTAGCGGTAGAGCGACCAGTAGCCCGACCTCACGGCGTCCCGCTGGTGTGACATCGAGCGCTCCATGTCGATGCCGTGGGCGATGCACGTGGAATAGGCGATGACGAGGCTCGGACCGGGCCACGCCTCCGCCTCCAGCAGCGCCTTGATCGCCTGGGCATCCGACGCGCCGAGCGCGATCTGCGCCACGTACACGTTGCCGTACGCCCGGGCGATCGCCCCCAGGTCCTTCTTCGCGGTCGCCTTGCCGGCTGCCGCGAACTTCGCGACCGCACCGCGCGGGGTGGCCTTGGACGCCTGGCCGCCGGTGTTGGAGTAGACCTCCGTGTCCAGGACCAGGATGTTCACGTCGCGGCCGGAGCTGAGCACCTGGTCCAGACCCCCGAAGCCGATGTCGTAGGCCCAGCCATCGCCGCCCACGATCCAGACGCCCTGGCGGACGAGAGCGCCCGACACTGCCTCCAGGTGGCGCGCGTCGTCACCCGGCAGCGCCGACAGCGCCACCCGCAGCCGCTCCAGCCGCAGGCGCTGGGCGGCGATCCCCGCCTCCCCCGCCTGGTCCGCCTCCAGCATCTCGCGGGCGAGCGGCCCCACCAGCGGCTCCAGGCGCCCGAGCAGGGCGCGCGCCTGGTCGGTCTGGGCGTCGAGCGACAGGCGGATGCCCAGCCCGAATTCGGCGTTGTCCTCGAACAGGCTGTTCGCCCAGGCGGGCCCCCGGCCGGCGCGATCGGTGGTCCACGGGGTGGTCGGCAGGTTGCCGCCGTAGATGGAGGAGCAGCCGGTGGCGTTCGCGACGATCATGCGGTCGCCGAACAGCTGGGTCACCAGGCGCAGGTAGGGCGTCTCGCCGCAGCCTGAGCACGCGCCCGAGAACTCGAACAGGGGCTCCAGGATCGCGGCGCCCTTGACCGTGTCATGCGGGATGAGTTCCCGCGCAAGTGGCGGGATCGTCTGGAAGAAGTCCCAGCGCTGCCGGGCCACCTCGCGCTGCGGCAGGACCGGCACCATGTCGATGGCCTTGTGGCCGATGGCCGTCTTCGACTTCGCGGGGCACACGTCCACGCACACGCCGCAGCCGGTGCAGTCGTCCGGCGCCACGGCGACCGTCAGACGGTGGCCCGGCAGCTCCCGCGACCGGAACTCCTTGTGCTGATGCGCGGTCGGCGCGCCCGCCAGGTCCGCCTCCGGGTAGACCTTCATCCGGATCGCCGCATGGGGACAGACGATGGCGCACTTCCCGCAGTCGATGCAGATGGCCTCGTCCCACAGCGGGATCGCCTGGGCGATGGCGCGCTTCTCGTACTGGGTGGTGCCGGTGATGAACGTGCCATCCGCGGGCAGCGCGCTGACCGGCAGCAGGTCGCCCTCGCCCGCCATCATCCGGGCCGTCACCCGCTGCACGAACTCCGGGGCGTCCGCGCCGATGCGCAGCACGGCGACCGGGTCCTCCTCGCGCACCACCCCCAGGGGAACCGACACGAGCCGTGCGATGGACGCGTCGATGGCGGCGTGGTTGCGCCGCACGACCGCCTCGCCGCGCTTCGCGTAGGTCTTCTCCACGAAGGCCTTGATGCGCGCGATGGCGGCCTCCGCCGGCAGCACCCCCGCAAGGTGGAAGAAGCAGGGCTGCATGATGGTGTTGATGCGGCTGCCCATGCCCACCTCGGCCGCGACCGCGAACGCGTCGATGACCCACAGCGCGATGCCCTTGTCCACGAGCTGGCGCTGCACCCGCGTGGGCAGGCGGTCCCAGACCTGGTCCGCGGGGCAGGGCGCGTTCAGCAGGAAGGTGGCACCCGGCTTGGCGTGCTCCAGGACCGGCAGCGAGTCCAGCAGGCCGAACTGGTGGCAGGCCACGAAGTCCGCCTCCTGCACCAGGTAGGTCGATCGGATGGGCTGCGGCCCGAAGCGCAGGTGGGAGACGGTCGCCGTGCCCGACTTCTTGGAGTCGTACACGAAGTAGCCCTGCGCGAACAGGTCCGTCTCCTCGCCGATGATCTTCACCGATGCCTTGTTGGCGCCCACGGTCCCGTCCGAGCCAAGGCCGTAGAACAGCGCCTGGACCTCCCCGACGGGACGCGCCACACGGAGCTCGCCGACCTCGAGCGAGAGGTGGGTGACGTCATCCACGATGCCCACGGTGAAGTGGCGCCGCGGGGCGGTCCTCGCGAGCTCGTCGAACACCGCCTGGACCATGGCGGGCGTGAACTCCTTGGAGGAGAGGCCGTAGCGCCCGGCGATGACCCGCGGGCGGGGCGATGGCACTTCCGAGGACGCCGCCTCGTCGAGCGCGGCGAGCACCGAGAGATACAGCGGCTCGCCCACCGCGCCGGGCTCCTTGGTCCGGTCCAGGACGGCGATGGAGCGGACCGTGCCCGGCAGCGCCGCGACCAGTTCCGCGGTCGGGAACGGCTGGAACAGGCGCACCTTGAGCACGCCCACCCGCTCGCCCCGCGCCAGGAGCTCGTCGACGGTCTCCTCCGCCGCACCCGCGCCGGAGCCCATGAGCACGATCACCCGGTCGGCATCGGGTGCACCGACGTAGTCCACCAGGCCGTAGCGGCGCCCGGTGCGCTCGGCCAGCTCCGCCATCACCTGGGTCACGATGCCGGGCACGGCGTCGTGGTATGGGTTGGCCGCCTCGCGGGCCTGGAAGAACACGTCGGGGTTCTGGGCCGAGCCGCGCAGCACGGGCGCCTCCGGGGTCAGCCCGCGCCGCCGATGGGCCAGCACGTCCTCGTCCCGGACGAGCGCCCGGATGTCGTCTCGGGAGAGGGTCGCGATCTTGTCGATCTGATGGGAGGTGCGGAAGCCGTCGAAGAAGTGGAGGAATGGGATGCGCGCCCGCAGCGTGGCCGCATGGGCGATGAGCGCGAAGTCGTGCGCCTCCTGGACCGAGCCCGCCGAGAGCATGGCCCATCCCGTCGCCCGGGCATGCATCACGTCGCTGTGGTCCCCGAAGATCGACAGCGCATGGGTCGCGATGGTGCGCGCGGCGACATGAAGCACGGCGGGCGTCAGCTCGCCCGCGATCTTGAACATGTTGGGGATCATCAGGAGCAGGCCCTGCGACGCTGTGAACGAGGTGGCCAGGGATCCCCGCTGGAGCGCTCCGTGCATGGCGCCCGCGGCGCCCGCCTCCGACTGCATCTCGACCACGACCGGCACGTCGCCCCACAGGTTGGGCCTGCGGGCGGCCGCCCAGTCGTCCGCGTGCTCCGCCATCTGGGACGCGGGCGTGATGGGGTAGATGGCCACGACCTCGCTCAGGGCATACGCCACACGGGCCACCGCCTCGTTGCCGTCGAGGCACTCCCACCGCTGCTCCATGTCCGGTCTCCCTGTTGCTGCCCGACCGGACCACCGTGGGCGACGGGCGCAGTCCGCGCCTCGCGGGACGCTGCCATCGCGCCGGACGCCCCCCGTGCCCGGCCCGCGGCACCGTCCCGCGACGGCGCTGGGGTGAGTCTCCGACGTGCGCGGGTCGGACCGGCAGGGCGGAGTGCCATCAGGGGGCGGGCCGTTCGGCCCGTCAGCCGCCCGTTCGGCCCGTCAGCCGCCCAGGCAGGCGCGCAGCGCCTCCACCAGCTCCGTCGCGCGCCGCTCCGGCGACGACCCCATCTGGTTGTGCGTGTAGCCGAACCCCACGCGATGGTCCGCATCCCCGAACCCGAGCGTGCCACCGGCCCCGTCGTGCCCGAAGCTGCGCGGACCGAGCATCGGCCGGATGGGCGGCGAGTGGAGCATGAACCCGGTCCCCCAGCGGTGGCCCCGGTCCGGCCCGCCGAAGCGCATCCGGCCGCTCGTCCGGACGATCACCGCCTCGTCGATCGTGGCGGCCGTGAGCAGCGGCGCGCCGGCGAGGACCGGGCCGACGCACGCGGCGTAGAGCCGGGACAGGGAGCGCGCGTCGGTCACGCCGTTCGCCCCGGGCACCTCCGCCATCAGCACGGCGGGATCGTTGTAGGTCATCCGGTCCGGATCGCCCGGCAGCGGCAGCGAGCCGTTCAGGGACCCGACCCGGTCGGCGATCGCGGGCACCGCGAGGGCGTCGCGTCGCTCCAGCTCCGGGTCGGCGGGTGGGAGCGGGTGGCGCAGCGGCGCGATCTCGGGAAGGACCTCCGCGGGCACGCCGATCCAGGTGCGCAGGCCCAGCGGGCCCGCCAGGCGCTCGCGCACGAACGCGCCGGGCGTGAACCCGCTCACCCGACGGATCACCTCGCCCACCAGCCAGCCGTAGGTCTTCGCGTGGTAGGAGTGGTCGGCGCCCGGATCCCAGTAGGGTCGCTGGGCGGCGAGAGCCCGGACCACCGGATCCCATGCGAGCACATCCGCGCGGCTGAGCGGCGCATCCACGGTCGGCAGGCCGGCGCGGTGCGTCAGGAGCATCCGCACCGTGACCCCCTCCTTGCCCGCCGCGGCGAACTCGGGCCAGACACGGGACACCGGCGCGTCCAGATCCAGCCGGCCCTCCTGGACGAGCAGCCACGCGCAGATCGCGACGATGCCCTTCGTGCAGGAGTGGACCACCGAGGGTGTGTCCGCCCGCCACGGACGACCGGTCGTCGCATCGGCCAGACCGCCCCACAGGTCCACCACGCGAAGGCCGTCCACATGGACGGCGACCGCCGCGCCGACCTCGCCTCGCTCCCGGAACCCGGCCACGAACGCATCCGCCACCGGCCCGTACCCGGCATCGACGACGCCCTCGATCGTGCCGCCGGAGCCCAGGTCGGCGATGGCCATCGTGTGCGTCCCTCCGCGCGTGGGCCACCCGGTCCGCACGGACGACGCCGTGCCCACCCGCGCATTGTGGCAGCGCCAGGGGCATCCCAGACGAGCGCACGGACTTGGCATCCGGGAGCGGACCGGATATCGTTTCGCGGTCGGCATATCTGGGGCGATGGGAGGATGGCTGAGGCGATGGGAGGCTGGACGTGAGGGATGAGGGCCGTGCCGGACCCCGCGAGGCGATCACGTCGGGTGACGGCATCGACCCGCCCAACGACTTCCCGGACTACGTCGGGACGCGCCTGCGCACGCCGAAGCGCCCCCTGGCCTGGCTGCCGTTGACCCTGACCGAGATCACCGGACCGCTGCTGGGCCCCGAGCGCGTGCGTCCGGAGGACGCCGACCTGACCATCCATGGCGCGACCGGCTCCCCCATCGGCCAGCGGATCGTGGTCTCCGGGCAGGTCCGGGATTCCGACGGCCGGCCGGTGCGTGACAGCCTTGTGGAGGTCTGGCAGGCGAACTCGGCGGGGCGCTACGCCCACGACGCCGACGATCATGACGCTCCGCTCGATCCGAACTTCACGGGCCTGGGACGCATCATCACCGACCATCAGGGACGCTATCGGTTCGTGAGCATCCAGCCGGGCGCATATCCGTGGCGCAACCACCACAACGCCTGGCGACCCGCGCACATCCACTTCTCGCTGTTCGGGGACGCGTTCGGCCAGCGGCTGGTGACCCAGATGTATTTCCCCGGCGACCCGCTCCAGCGCTACGATCCCATCCTCAACTCGATCCCGGACACCGACGCCCGCCAGCGTCTCGTCGCCCGGTTCGACCCGGAGGAGACCGTGCCGGAGTGGGCGCTCGCGTATCGCTGGGACATCGTGCTGCGCGGCAGGGGCCAGACGCCGCTGGACCACGGGGAGGACCACGCGTGAGCCTGTCGCGCACGCCGGCGCAGACCGCCGGACCCTATCTCGCCATCGGGCTCGCCTGGGAAGACGGCCCGTTCGTGGTGCCCCAGGACACGCCCGGCGCCGTCTGGATCCGCGGCCGGCTGCTGGACGGCGCCGGGGACCCGGTGCCCGACGGCGCGCTGGAGATCTGGGGAGCCGATCCGGAGGGGCGGTTCGCCCATCCCGGCGACGCGGGATCCACGACCACGTTCCGCGGCTTCGGACGATGCATGACCGCGGCAGACGGCGGGTTCCGGTTCCTGACCCGCAAGCCCGGCGTGGTGCGGATGTCCGACGGTCGGCCGCAGGCACCCCACCTGGATGCGATCGTGCACGCGCGGGGGATCCTCACGCGCCTCGTCACCCGCATCTACTTCGCC
The DNA here is from genome assembly GCA_034436555.1 of Chloroflexota bacterium. GTDB lineage: Bacteria > Chloroflexota > Limnocylindria > Limnocylindrales > CSP1-4 > JAFMJV01. The sequence goes on from DAOTUU010000042.1 coordinate 24,923, forward strand.
GACGAGGCGGCCGCGAACGCGGCCGACCCGGTGCTCGGCGCGATCGCCGACCCGGACGCGCGTCGCACCCTCCTGGCGACGCCCGCATCGGACGGCTACACCATCGACATCCACCTCCAGGGCCCCTCGGAGACCATCTTCTTCGACCGGTGACCGCGGGCGCGCCGGTCCGGCTGCATCGGGTCGTGAGCGGCCGGCCGGAGGCACCCACCCTGGTCCTGGGCGGGTCCCTGGGCAGCGACCTGTCCATGTGGGATCCCCAGGTCGGTCCGCTGGAGGCGTCGCTGCGTCTGGTCCGCTGCGACCTCCGGGGCCACGGCGGGTCTCCGGTGCCGCCGGGTCCGTACCGCATCGCGGACCTGGGCGCCGACCTGCTGGCGCTGCTGGATGACCTGGGCGTCGAGCGCGCCCACCTGGGCGGGCTCTCACTGGGGGCGATGGTCGCGCTGTGGGTGGCCCAGCACGCGCCAGAGCGGGTCGACCGGCTGGTGCTGCTGTGCACCTCGGCGCGCATGGGTCCGCCCGGGCTGTACGCCGAGCGCGCCCGGACCGTGCGGGCCCATGGCACGGCCTCGGTCGCCGACGCGGTGGTCGGCCGCTGGTTCACCCGCGCGTACGCCGACGCCCATCCCGCGACGCTGGACCGGATGCGGGCCATGGTCGCCGCCACGCCCGCCGAGGGGTACGCCGCCTGCTGCGAGGCCCTGGACGCACTCGACCTGGTGTCAGATCTGGGCCGGGTCCGGGCGCCCACGCTGGTCGTGGCGGGCGCCGACGACCCCGCCACGCCGGCGGCGGAGCACGGCGCCCGCATCGCCGAGGGCGTGCCGGAGGGTCGCCTCGTGGTGCTGACGGACGCGGCCCACCTGGCGAACGTGGAACAGGCGGCGGCCGTGTCCGCGCTCATCCTGGAGCATCTCGCGGCGACCCCGAGATGAGCGACGCCGAGCGGCGCGAGGCCGGGATGCGCATCCGGCGCGAGGTGCTGGGTGATGCCCACGTCGATCGCGCGGTCGCGAACACGACGCCCTTCAGCGCGCCCTTCCAGGACCTCATCACGCGCACGGTGTGGGGAGACCTCTGGGCGCGCGACGGGCTGGACCGGCGGACGCGCTCGGCGATCACGCTGGCCGTGCTGCTCGCCATCCGCGCCGAGGCGGAGCTGGCGCTCCATGTCCGCGCCGCGCTGCGCAACGGCCTCACGGAGGAGGAGATCGCGGAGATCCTGCTCCACGCCACCGCGTACGCGGGCGTGCCGGCGGGGAACGCCGCGTTCGCGATCGCCGGCGAGGCGCTTCGCGAGCCGGCCGGCGGCACCCAGGAACCGTGACGCCCAGCGCAGGCGGCCGGTTCACCCGGCGCATGCCCGCGTGGCTCCGAGTCCCGATCGCCTGCGCCCTGCTCGCGCTGGCGACCGTGGCGGTCGTCCTGGTGCCCACGCTGGAGCGATCGGGTGGCGACCCGAGCATCCTCGTGCGCATGTCGGCGAGCGAGGCGATGGCGCGCTTCGCCCGCGATGCCGACCCGGACTTCGCGTTCGTCCCCAGGGACGGGCACTACGACGGGGTCTACCTCTACGCGATCGCGCTCGACCCGCTGGCCCTGGGCGAGCAGCACGCGGTCCTGACGCAGCCCGCATATCGCTATCGGAGCCCGCTGCTGGGCTGGCTGGCGGGGGCTGCATCCCTGGGTCAGCCGGCGCTGGTGCCCTGGGCGCTGATGCTCCTGGCGCTCGGCGGCTTCGCCGTGTCCGCGATGCTGGTGAGCGTCCTCGCCGCGAGCCTGGGCGCCAGCGCATGGCTGGGTCTCGCGGTCGCGCTGAACCCCGGGCTCCTGGTCGCCATCAGCGCCGACACCGCCGAGCCGGTCGCGATGGCGCTCATCGCGGGCGGGCTGCTCGCCTGGCTGGCCGGTCGGCGCTGGCCTGCGGCACTGCTGCTGACCGGCGCCGCGTTCGCCCGCGAGCTGGGGATGGTCGTGGCCGTCGGCGTCGCGCTCGTGGAGCTCGCGACATGGTGGCGCGCGGGGGCCGCACGAGCGCCGATCCGGTCATGGCTCCGACGCGCGGCGCCGCTGGCGATCGTCCCGGCGCTGTACGTGGGCTGGTGGGCCTATCTTTTCGTGCGGGTCGGATCGCTGCCCACGTTCGAGCCGTCCAATCTCGAGCTGCCCCTGGTCGCGACCTGGAACACGATCGAGGATGCGGTCGGGCTGGTGGCCGGGCCGAGCTGGGCGCGCATCCAGCTGGGCATGGGCATGGTGCCGCTGCTGGCCGCCATGCTCGTGGGCGTCCTCGTGGGCGTGGTCCGGGCGCTCCGGCTGCGCACCATCGTGGATGGGCCCGTGGTGCTCGCCGCGGTCCTGGTCCTGTCGCTCAACTGGCTGCCGATGCTCTACCCCAAGGAGATGCTCCGGAACACCGCCATCCTGGGCGTGCTCATCGTGCTGTCGCTCGCCGCCCGCGATCGCCACGAACGGACCGGGGATCCCGATCAGCGATAGGCGCCCGGTGGTCCGGTCCCTGACCGCGGCAGGCCGTCCCGGTCGACGGGGACCCCGTTGTCCAGGCGACCGGGCGGGATGCCGGGCGGTGCGTCGTCCCACGTGAACGGGGGGATGGCCCCGCCGGCGCCCGGGAAGGCGGCGGGATCGGCGAGGCGGAGGTCGCCGTCACCCGGCGCCACGAGGCGGACCTCGCGCGTGTTCACGAGGTTGGCGGCCCGGATCGCCTCCGCGCCGCAGGAGGACGCGGCGTCCGCGCAGCCGGTCCCCTCGCCGACCCCCAGCGGCTGGGTCGCGGGCCCGCTCCAGATGACGTTGCCCAGGAACCGCAGGTCGTCGTCGAACCGCGCGGGCACGGCCACGCCCGACCCATCCTGCGCGGCGCCCGTGAACGGTGCCGCCACCGAGAGGTGCTGGTCGCCCACCTGGCGGTCGGTGCGGTTGACGATCACATTGCGGGCCACCAGGACGTGACGGTTGGGGATGCGCACGAAGTTCGTGCCGTCGTCGACCCGGGTGGTGCCCCAGCCGCCCGCCTCGAGGTTCGCGGCACACCGGTCGCGGCCCGGGTCGCCGGGTCGGCCGTCGCACGAGCGCCCCCCGGCCACGAACTCCAGGAGATGCGAGCGGTCGCCCACCCCGGTCAGCGTGTTGTACGCGAGCAGGATGTCGTAGCCGCCGTTGACGCCGAGCGCCGCGCCCCACACGTCGTGGATGAGGTTGTTGACCACCTTCACGTCCATCGCCTCGTACTGGAGCCACGGCGCGACCATGAACTGGAAGCCGGTCCCCTGTCCGGCGGTGAACCCGCCCGTCCCGCAGTCGAAGATCTCGTTCCCCGTCACGCGCACGTAGGCCGATCCGCCCTTGGCATAGGCGCACCAGTCCCGAGCGTCATGGATCCGGTTGCCCCGGAGCGACGCGTACTGCACCGCCACGAGATCGACCACGTTGTCCGACGCGCCGGACAGGTCGCTGCCCTCGATGAACACCGACTGCGACTGGTTGATCTTCACGAGGTCGCCGATGCGGTCCGACTCGGGCGCCTCGCCGCGCACCGTCGCGCCGCGCAGCAGGAGGTGGTCGCATCGCTCGCAGTGCAGCGCGTCCCCGCCGTGCGACCGGAGGTCGACGTCGAGCAGCAGCAGGTACCGGGTGTCGAAGATGTTCAGCGCGGGCAGGGTCACCGTGCCCGGGCCATCCGCCGCCTCGATGATGATGGGATGGGCCGACGTTCCGTGCCGCGACTCCAGGTAGACCGGCACCGCATCGGGGTCGAGATCGCCGGGCGCGATCAGGATGTGATACCCGTGGTCGGCGAGTGGCGTGCCCATGGGGATGCGGCGCCACGCCTCCGCGAGCGTGCGCAGCGCGGCCGCCCGCGTGCTCCCGTCTCGGTCGTCGGCACCGGCGACGGGGTCGACCCAGATGGTGGTCATGGCACCGGGCTCGACGCGCATCGGGGCGTCGACCTCATCCAGCCTCGCGGCATGGTCCTCGGGGACCGCCCCCGCTACGGGCGGTGCCAGCACCAGGAGCGACGCTGTGGCCAGCGCGAGACCGACCAGAGGTGGCAGGACTCGGCCCGTGCGCGACGTCCTCACCGGTCCGCCTTGCTCGGATCGGCTCCCCGTCGGCCGGTCAGGTCCGGCGATGGCGAGCCTCCGGACCGCCGGGGCATGGCCATCCTGGGACCATCATGGCGCTGTCGCGCGTCGCGGACACCCGCAGCGTCTCTGGGAACTCGGCCGATCGGCTCGTCCATGGCGGGACGACCCGGGTGTGACGATCCTGCACCACGAACCGCGACCGGTCACGGGTCAGCTGTGGAAGTCCTGGACCAGGTACGTCCGGTCGCCCCTCACCCAGACGCCCACGCCGACGCGCGTGAAGCGCCGGTCCATCAGGTTCCGCCAGTGCCAGCCGCCGCTGTCCCACTCGGACTGGAACAGCAGGTGCACCCGCAGCACGCCCGCCAGGACGTCCTCGCGGCCGCCCGCGTAGCCGATGTTCTCGCCGATCCGACCACGCTCCATGCCGGCGCGCGCGAATCGCTCGGCGATGCTGCCGCCCAGGAAGTGGCTGAGGTAGCCCGCGCGGGCGAGCCGGCGAGCGTGCGGCCGGGCGACCTCGTCGGTGAGCTTCCGATGAAGCCGGAGCGGTTCCCGCCGTGGCACGCGCCGATCGGCGTCCTCCAGGTCGCAGGCGCCGTCCTCGGTGACCCATCCGCCCGCGCGGTTGCAGTCGATGAGCTGCCTGGCGAAGGCCTCCGCCTCCGGCCAGCGCACGGCAAGAGGGATCGCCGCGGCGGAGGGCGCCGAGACGGCGAGCACGGAGGCGACGAGGATGATGGCGGCGATGCGTGGGCTGCGCATGGACGCGAGGATGATGCACCCGCCGACCGCCCGGAGTCCACCCATGGTCCGGGGTGGGGGTGCCGGTCAGACGCCCGCTGCGGCGAGCCCGCCGAGCGTCGCGGCGCGGATGCGTTCGCGGACCGCGTCGAATCCGGGCAGCGGCGATCCCGTCTGCTCGTCGCAGTAGAGGCCGCGACGGATCTCCAGCATCACGCTCGCGACCCGGAGGTCCCGCCCATGGTGCGCGAGCGGCACCAGCGCCCCGCCGAACGGCGAGTCACGCTTCACGCGGAATCCAGCCACGCGAAAGGACGCCTCCAGGGCGCGGGCGAGCGACTCCGGGGTATGGCTCCGATCCGTGCCGACACACACGTCCGGGCGATCGGGCGCCTGGTCCCGCTCGCTCGGCAGCGGATGTGTCCCGAAGCTGTGCCCGTCGAGGATGAGGCAGCGGCCGTGGCGCTCCAGCGTCCGCTCGACGAGCGCGGTGAGCGCCGCGTGGTACGGGATGAAGTAGCGCGCCAGCAGATCCTCGCGCCGGGCCGGGTCGGGGCCACGCATCGGACGGCCGTCCGTGGTCCGCGTGTAGACGGCGCCCTGGCCCAGGGCGGCCATGGGCTCCGAGGCGTCGTCCGGGAACCGCTCGGGATCCACCACCAGCCGTGACAGTCGGTTGCGGAACAGTGTCGCGCCGGCGTCCGCGAGCCAGTCGAACAGCCGGTCGGTGTGGTGATCGGTCAACAGCAGGAGCTGACGCCGGACCTCGGCGTCGTCCAGGAGGATGTCCGCGCGGACGTCCGGTGGGATGAGCGTGCTGCCGTGTGGCAGGTGCGCCACCCACGGGCGCTCCACGCGGGGGGCCGGGCTGATGATCTGGAACGGATCCACGCCGACAACGGTACCGCCGCGCGGCCGCCCTCGACGGACGGCGAACCCCGCGGACATGGAAACGAGGAGCGCCTGCCCAATCAGCGCTCCTCGTTCCGAGGGAGGGAGAGGGAACCGAAGGGGTTGTCATCTTCGTGTTCCGCAACCAGGACACTACCGAACGCCGGGTGAAGGAACCAGACCGGCGCCGGTGGAGAAACCGCAATCTTTCAGCGCGCGGACGGTGACCCGACGGACGGCGGCCGAGGGGCCGGCGGCTCCGAGCGGATGGTGGCCCTGGGTCCCGCCGGTCCATGCGGATCCGCGACCGCCGGCCAGAACGGACCAGGGCGGCGGCGATAGGCGATGGCCGAGTAGTCGGACGGCAGCGCCCCCGGCCCCGCGACGTGGATCACGCGCGAGGCGATCGGGGCGAAGCCCGCGTGGAAGTGGTGCATCGACTTCACGACCACGATGTGTCGGTGCGCCAGGTCGATGCCCAGCTGGGTGAAGGCGTCCGGGTGGAACGTCTGCACCCGGACCGAGTTGAGCACGAGGTCCAGGCCGCCGCCCGCGGCGACCCATACGAGGTCCCCCACGCGGCTGGTGGATGGCCCGAACGTCTGGCGCGTGTCGAGGACGACGCGTCGCACCGTCACCCGCAGGTCCAGCGGGTCGCCGGAGGCGGGCCCAGCCTTGCCTCCGATGCGCAGGTCGAGCGTGGCCCCCTCACCCGCCTCGATGCAGAAGCGAACCGCGAGCGGATCCCAGTACATCCCCGACGCGACATCCGCGATGCCCCGCTCGAGGATGCGCCGTGCCAGGAAGGTGGAGTCGCTCGGCGCGCCGCCACCCGCGTTGTCCGCGACGTCCGCGAGCACGACGGGTCCCGCGGGGTCCGCGAGGGCTGCGTCCAGCGCCGCATCCACGGGGAGTCGCTCGCTCGCGATCGCGTCGCGCATCGCCCAGACCGCGCGTCCGAGGGCCTCCGCCGTCCGGGCCGCGAGCGCCGCGTCGTCATCGGCGACCACGAGCATCGCCGCCCCGACATCGGGCACATCGCCGTACGGGAAGCCATGGCCCAGGCTCACCGACAGGATGCCCGGCTCCCGTTCCACCGCCTGCATCCGCCGCACGAAGCCCGCCAGCGGCTCCTGGCTGGTGCCGAAGATGCCCACCATGTGCAGCGGTGCCACGGCCATCACCGGGCGGACCCTCCCATCCGCCGCGTCGGCACAGATCGCGAACAGCTCGGCCGCCCGCTCTCGGACGTCGATGTGGGGGTACTCCTTGTAGACCACGATCGCCGTCGCGGAGCGGACCATCCGCTCGGTGATGTGGCAGTGGAGGTCCAGCTCCGCGCCGACCACGACATCCGGGCCCACGAGGTCCCGCACGCGGGACAGGATGTCGCCCTCGCAGTCCTCCTCCGCCGTCGCGACCATGGCACCGTGCAGGTTGAGCAGCACGATGTCCAGCGGCAGTGCCGCGCGGATGCCGTCCAGGAGCTCCGCCACGAGCGCCTCGTAGACGTCGGCCGTGGTGGGGCCGGCAGGCTCCGCGAACGCGGCGATCCCCTCGATGACCTCGTGCCCGCGCGCCTCCGCGGCGGCCCGCCACACGATCAGCGGATCGGTGTACAGGTCGGCGGGGTGTCGCGTGGCGTCCCCGTGGCGCAGCAGCGTATCCTGGAAGGTGGCGAGACCCGTGGGGATGGGGGACCAGGTGTTGGTCTCGGTCCCCAGGCAGGCGATGAAGGAGCGGCGGCGGGCCCCGGTCACCGCGGCCGGAACGCGCTGTTCAGCGTCTCCACCGGGAAGTGCGCGCCGGCGTCACCGGTGGTGGCGTAGCGGTAGAGCGCCACGGTGAAGATCCCCGAGAGGGTGCCGCCCAGCAGCGCCAGGGAGAGGAGGACCGCGAAGGTGAGCGCGCCCAGGCCCACGCCCAGCGGCCACGCCCCCACCCCCACCAGGAACGCCAGTCCGAAGCCCACCACGCCGATGACCGCCGAGAGGATGCCGAAGATGATGCCGATGCTGGCGCTGCCCACGATCTGCTCGCCCCAGGTCTGGCGCAGCAGGCCGCCCGAGCGCCGGATGGCGGCCATCGGGCCGATGCCCTCGATGACCAGGATGGGCACCACGAGAAACGTGACGAGCGCCCATGCGACGCCCGCGATCGCGGCACCGATGGTGCCCAGGACGCCACCCCGCTCCTGGATGGCGCGCAGCACGATGCCCACGGTGGCCGTGATGACGGCCCAGCCGATGATGCTGCCGGCATGCGAGAAGGCGATCCGGAAGCCGTCCCGGACCGTGGGATCGCCGCCCCTGAGGCGGATGTCCGCGGCGCCCACGAGCGCCGCGTTGCAGAAGATGACCACGCCGCTCGTGACGACATAGAACAGGAACAGCAGCACCAGGTCGAACAGGCTCCATCCCTCGCCGCCGGTCCAGCGCCCGATCGCATCGGACGCGAGGACGGGGATCGCGAAGATGGCCACCACCACGAGCGACACGATGGTGGACACGACCGGGAACAGCAGCAGCTCCTTGTCCGTCCGCAGGACACCCCAGCTGGCCTTCACCAGGGACCAGCTCCGCGAGATCCGTTCCATGGGTGCTCCTTCCGCTGTCGGAGACCGCGCTCGTGCGGGACGACCCGCGCCAGGGACCGGCCGCCGCCATCCGTGACGGCAGTATGATCCGCCGTACACGCGGCTTCCACGCGGGAGATCCAGGACTGGCCGGCGAGGGCGTGACCCCGGCCGACTCCACGCACCCGGTCACCGCGAGGCGGCCGCCCGGCTGCCGCGGCCGGACCGCGCGATACTGGACCCGATGCATCCGACGGACCCCTCGCAGGCGCACGCCGCGTCCCCGCTCCGCGCCTGAACCCGGTCCATGTCGCGCTCCATCCGACTGCGCCCCTGGCAGCACGCGGCCCTCGCCCGGTTCTCAGCCTCCCCGTCCGCCGACTTCCTGGCGGTCGCCACGCCCGGTGCGGGCAAGACCACGTTCGCGCTCGCGGCGCTGCGGACCGCGCTGGCCGGGCGACCGGCGAAGGTCGTGGTGGTCGCTCCGACCGCCCACCTCAAGATCCAGTGGGCGGAGGCCGCCACCGGCCTCGGACTGCACCTGGACCCGGCCTGGACACCGTCCGACGGCGGGCTGCCGCCCGACATGCACGGCGTGGTGACCTCGTATCAGCAGGTCGCCATGAGCGCACCCGTCATCCGGTCGCTCGCCCGCGGCGCGCACGTGGTGCTCGACGAGGTCCATCACGCGGGCGACGAGCAGGCCTGGGGCGAATCGCTGCGCGAGGCGTTCTCCGGCGCCGCGCGCCGACTGTCGCTGTCGGGCACCCCCTTCCGGTCGGACACGCGGGCGATCCCGTTCGTGCGCTACGAGGCCGATGAGGCGGTGCCGGACTTCGAGTACGGATACGGTGACGCGCTCGCGGACGGGCGGGTGGTGCGCCCGGTCTACTTTCCCCGGATGGGCGGCCAGATGGAGTGGAGCGCCCACGACGGGGACGTCCTGGAGGCGTCCTTCGACGACCCGCTCACCGCGCAGCTGGCCAACCAGCGCCTGCGCACCGCCCTCTCGGCCGACGGCGAGTGGCTGCACACGGTCCTGCGACTCGCGGTGGATCGGCTCGCGGACGTCCGACGCATCCAGTCGGACGCCGGGGGACTGGTCATCGCGATCGACCAGGACCACGCCCGGGACATCGCCACGCTGCTCCGGATGCGCTTCCGTCGCGAGGCGGTGGTGGTCACCTCCGACGACCCCGCTGCTTCACGGCGCATCGCGACGTTCGCGCACGGTCGGGATGAATGGCTGGTCGCGGTGCGGATGGTCAGCGAGGGCGTGGACATCCCGCGCCTGCGCGTCGGCGTCTACGCCACGACCACGACCACGGACCTCTTCTTCCGCCAGGCCGTGGGCCGCTTCGTCCGCTGGGTGCCCGGCGTCCGAGACCAGCGCGCGTGGCTCTACCTGCCGGACGACCCGCGGCTGCGGATCCGGGCGGCCCAGATCGCGGACCAGCGGCGTCACTCCCTGCGCCGAGACGGTCGAGGCGACGGGGACGCCGACAGATCGCCGGCGGTGCGCCCGGTCGATGGCGCCGCCGGGCAGCTGTCGATGTTCGAGGCGCTCTCGGCGATCTCGACGGGCGAGGCCGGTGCATCGAGCCCCTGGCAGGAGACCCTCCCCGACGACTGGGAGTCGGAGTCCGACCCGGGCGTCCTGGTGGACCTGGCGCCGCCGCCGCCCGTCGCCGCCGCCCTGGCGGCCACGTTCCCGGGCCGCACCCGCCGCCAGGTGAAGGACCGCCTGCGAGAGCAGAACACCGCCGCCACGCGCGACATCGCCCACGTCACCGGCCTGGGCCATGCGGCGGTGAACGCGGAGCTCAACAGGAGGGTGGGCGTGGACCGGGTGACCGGCGCCACCGTGGAACAGCTCCAGGAGCGCCTGGGACATGCCCGCCGGTGGCTGGACCGGCTGCGCGCCTGATCGCTCCCGGGACACGGGGTATGACCCTTCCGCGCCCTGATGGGGGTCCCGGGGGTAGGACGTTCGATACGGTGGCGAACGGTGCGGTCGAGGCGATACGGTCCGTGCGTGCATCGCAAGGAGACCCCGTGATCGACACGACCATCGACGGACGCGACATGGACCTGCTGCTGGACCAGCTGCTCGCGTTCGCGCGCGAGATGCTGCGCAAGCAGGGCTCCGTCGCGCCCTTCGGGGCGGTGACCAAGTCCGACGGTCGCATGCGCCTGGTCGCGAGCGGCGGCGCGGCGGCCGCATCGCCGGAGGAGGTCCGGGAGCTCGTGGTGGCGGGCATCCGAGAGCAGGCCCAGGCCGGGGAGATCCGCGCCTGCGGCGTGTGCTACGAGGTGGAGGTGCCCACCGACCTGGGCGCGATGTCGGCGGCCATCGCGGTCTCCCTCGAGGACGCCATGGGTGGATCCGCGATGGTGTACATGCCCTTCACGCGCAACCGGTTCTCGGGCATCCGGTTCGACGAGATCACCGTCTCCGACGGTCAGCCGCGGGTGTTCGTGGCGGCCTGAGCGCGCGCCCACCAGCGCTGCGCGAGGAGCTCCGCGACCAGCACCTCGGTGGCCAGCGCGACCGCAGCGTCGGCGTCGCCCGGATAGCGCACGACCACCGCGGCACCCGGCGATTCCGCGCCCACCGCCACCCACGTCGCGCCGCGCCGCGCCAGCCAGTCACGGGCCTGGGCGTCCCAGCGCGAGCCGGGGAACAGCAGCGCCCGATAGTCGAGCGTCCGGGTGAGATAGACGTCGACGTGCGACCAGTCCCCGGTCTCGGAGCCGACGGCGGGCCGACGCGGTCCCTCCCGGACCATCAAGGCCGACTGGAGGGCGCTTGACCAGCGCTCCGCCGGAGCGATCGCATGGACCCCATGGGGACCGTCCAGCGCGGCGTCCACCGCCGGCAGCCAGGCGTCGCGCGACTCCAGCAGGTGCCGCGTGGCGACGATGACGCGCTCCACCAGGGGCACCATGTCCGTGGACGGCCCGCCCAGGTGTCCCTCGAGCGCGCGCAGCAGCAGCAGGGTGTGCTGGAAGGTCCGGCACGCGACCCCGCTCGTCTCCTCTCCCGCGGCCAGGTCCAGCACCGCGTCGGCGACCTCGGTGACGGGCGACCCGGGACGGTTGGTGATGGCCACGACCCGCGAGCGCCCGCGGTGCCGCTCCAGCGCGGCGAGCGTCTCCACCGAGCCACCCGTGGCGCTGATGGCGACGACGAGCGTGCCCGGCCCCGGGACGGTGCCCGCCTCCGCGGAGGCCAGCTCCGCGACCGCGTGCACCCCGGCGGCGCGCAGGCGCGCCGCCGTGACCTCCGCCGCGTATCGCGAGCTGCCCATGCCCAGCATCACCACCCGCTCCGGGCGCGACGGCAGCGCGCCGAAGCGCGCCCGGTCCGAGAGCGCCTGGGACAGGCGCGCCAGCGCGGCGGGCTTGGCGAGCAGGTCGTCCAGGAAGCGGACGGGCTGGTCCGGGTCGGCGTCGGTCATGTCCCAACCATCGCACGGATGGCGCCCAGCGGCGCGTGGCGCCAGCGCGGCAGGAATCGCGCCGCGTAGATCAGCTCGCGAGCCTCCTGCTCCACGCGGAACGGCGAAAGCAGCCGGGCGTCCAGCAGCTCCTCGCGACCAGCGCCCCGGAGGCCGGCCTGATACCCGGCGAGGAAATCGGTCTCGGCATCCCTGATCCACGCCTCGGTGCGCACCGCGTCAGCGCCGCGCCGGATGGCGATCCGACCCACGTGGTCCAGGCTGCACAGCATCCCGGCCACGTCGCGGGCCGCCGGCGCGGGTGACCGGAGGGTCGCCGCGTCGGCCGTGGGGTTGCCGTCGAGGTCGATGACGGCGAGGCCGTGGGGTCCCTGGAGCACCTGGCCGACATGCAGGTCTCCGTGGACCGGCTGGACCAGCGCGCCATCGATGACATCCAGTCGCGCGATGCGGGCCTCCAGCCGAGGGGCGAGCAGCCGGAGATCCGCACCGACCTCGGCATCGTCGGCCGCCGTCAGCGCCACCGCCTCCCGGATCGCCCGGGTGGCGCCTGCCGCCCACCCCTCGACGACGGCCCGGTCGACGCGCGCCACGGGCGCCGGGATCACCGAGGTGGGCGTCGCCAGCGCCGCGTGCAGGCGCGCCACGAGGCGCCCCAGCGCCGGCGAGAACGCGGCCGGGCAGGCGGTGTCGCAGGGGTGTCCGGGTGCGACGTGGGCGATCACGGCATCCGTGCACCAGTCCCAGCCATCGCGCGACCCGGGCAGCCACGCATCCACGAGCGCCAGCGTCAGCGGGGTGGCCGAGGCGTCCGTGCGCCATGTGAGCATCCCGAGCAGGGCGGGCACATCCGGGAACCCCGCGGCGGCCAGATGCCGCAGCAGCCGGGGCGCACGCTCACGCGCGGGATCCGGATGGAGCAGCCACTTGACGCCCCAGCGACCGTCCACGATGACGGTCTCGTTCGTCTGGTCGGTGCCCAGGGCCCGCTCCAGGCCCTCCAGCGCGTCGAACGCGCCCGTCGCCGGTCCCGGCTCCAGCCGGAAGCCGCCCGCCAGGGGACGCCCGTCACGCAGCGCCCGCACGAGGGCCGACGCCGCGCCGTCACCCGCGAGCGCCCGTCGCCAGCGCCCGCCCCGGGACGCATCCGCCACGACCGGGACGAGCGACCAGCCCACCGCGTCCCCGCCCCGCGCGAGCGCGAGGACCGCGTCATCGGGCAGCCGGGTCGCGGCCACCAGCCGCGTGCCCGCCAGGCTCGCCCGCCGGTAGTCGGTGCCCGGAGGGTCCTCCGGGGGCCACCCGCGAGCCAGCGCCGCCGGCGCACCCACCGCACCGTCGGATGCGCCCGGCTCGTCGCCCTCGATTCCGCGTCCGTCGCCCATCGACTCCTGTACCCTTCCCTGCGGCAGCCGCCCTCCACGACCAGGACCGTGGCGGGTCCCTGTCGGGAGAGGAGATCATGATGCGTTCCATCGGGTCGAGCGCGTGCCGCTCTTCCGTCGTCGGCCTCGTGGCAGCCGGCCTGCTGGTGGGTGGGAGCGTGGGCGCGTCGGCCCAGGAGCCGGCCCAGCTCGATCCCGCTGCCGACCTGTCGAAGCAGCAGCTGGTCATCTCCAACTGGGCCGCCTACATGCCGGACGACCTGCCCGCCAAGTTCCAGGAGGAGTTCGGCACGCCCGTCACGGTCACGTACCACGCGACCAACGAGGAGGTCATGGCCAAGCTCACCGCGGGCGGTGACTCGGGCATCGACGTCGCGTTCGTGTCCGGCCAGTTCGCCCAGGCGCTGGGCGAGGCCGGACTGCTGGAGCCCATCCACCACGACCTCGTGCCCAACCTCGCCAACCTCTACCCGGAGGCGACCGAGCTGGCGTACGACCCGGGCAACGTCTGGTCGGTCCCCTACTCCTGGGGCACCACCGGCCTGTGCTACCGCGAGGATCTCGTGGGCGAGACGCCCGACTCGTGGTACGACCTGCTCACGCCTGCCGAGGATGTGACCGGCAAGACCACGATGCTGGCCACCGAGCGCTGGCTGATGATGCCCGCCCAGAAGGCCCTCGGCTTCTCCGTGAACACCACCGACCCGGCCGAGATGGAGCAGGTCAAGCAGCTGCTGCTCCAGACCAAGCCGACCCTGCTGGCGTACGACGACACCACCTTCTACACCCGACTGGTGACCGGCGAGGCGTCGCTCGTGGAGGCCTGGGACGGCTGGTGCAACTACGGCATCGCGGACGAGACCGTGGGCTCCCAGATCAAGTTCGTGCTGCCGAAGGAGGGCGCGGACCTGTGGGCGGACACGATGGTCATCCTCAAGACGTCCCAGAACAAGGAGGCGGCGCACGCCTTCATCGACTACATCCTGCGACCCGAGATCCACAGCTGGGTCGTGGAGAACATCCTGTACAAGGTTCCCAACAAGGCGGCCATGGAGCTCGTGGACCCGGCGCTCGCGGAGCAGTTCCCGAACCTGGCCATGACGCCCGCCGACCTGCTCCAGCAGGAGTCGCTGGTGGACCTGGGTGAGGCCGCCCCGATGTACACCCAGATCGCGACGGAGATCGCCGCGCAGTGACCCCGGGCCCGGGCCCCGGATCGACCGCCGCCCCTCGCCGCTCCGCCACGTCCGCGCCCCGCAGGCGCGGCTGGGCGGGGCGGCTGGTGTTCGTCGGGCCGGGCCTGGCCTATCTCGCGGTCTTCTTCCTCGTGCCGCTGGCCATCGTGGTCAGCTACGCATTCCTGGAGCGCGGCCGGTTCGGCGGAATCGTCGTGGAGCCCACGCTCGCCAACTTCCAGCGGGCCCTCGACCCGGTGTTCCTGCGCGTCCTGCTCCAATCGATCGTGATCGCGGGCGCGACCACGCTGCTGGCGCTGCTGCTGGGCTATCCCACCGCGTGGGCGATCGCCCGGCTGCCGCGTCGCTGGCGCACCGTGGCGCTGGTGCTCGTGGTGCTCCCCTTCTGGACGAACTTCCTGGTGCGCACGTACGCCTGGATCGTGCTGCTCAACTCCCAGGGGCCGCTCAACGGCACGCTCGTGGGCCTGGGGCTGATCGACAAGCCGCTGGAGCTGCTGTACACGCCGGGCGCCGTGGTCGCGGGGCTGCTGTACGCATACCTGCCGCTGATGATCCTGCCGCTGTACGCCTCGATCGAGCGCCTCGACCCGGAGCTGCGCGAGGCATCCGCCAACCTGGGCGCGCGCCCTGCCCGCACGTTCCTGAGCGTCACCCTGCCGCTCACGCTGCCGGGCGTGCTCATCGGGTCGATCTTCGTGTTCGTGCCGTCCATGGGCAACTTCGTGGTCCCGGAACTGCTGGGCGGCGGCAAGACCGTGATGGTCGGCAACCTCATCCGGGACCAGTTCCTCAAGGCCCGCGACTGGCCGTTCGGATCGGTGCTCGCGATCGCGGTGCTGGTGTGCCTCGCAGGCCTGCTCATCGTCCAGGCGCGCGCCTCGCGGGCCGTGACCGCCGCGCCCGCCGATGCGTAGCCGCCACTGGGGCTGGCTGCCGCTGGCCGCCACGTTCGCGTTCCTGTACCTGCCCATCGCGGTGCTCGTGGGGATGTCCTTCAACGCGAGCGACTCGCAGTTCCGCTGGACCGGGTTCTCGCTCGACTGGTACGCCGCGGTGACCAGCAACCAGGCGATCGTGACCGGCCTGGGTAACACGCTGGTGGTCGCGCTCGGCGCCACGGCGGGCTCCGTCGTCCTGGGCACCCTGCTCGCGATCGGCCTCCACCGCCACGTCCGCTGGTCCGTGCTCGACGCGCTGACGCTGGGTCCGGCCATCGCGCCGGACATCGTGATGGCCATCGGCCTGCTCGCGTTCTACGTGCTCGTGGGCATGACGCTGGGCCTCCACACGGTGCTGCTGTCCCACATCGTGTTCGGCACCGCGTTCGTGGCGGCCATCGTGAAGACCCGGCTGGGCCACCTGGACCCATCGCTCGAGGAGGCTTCCCTGGACCTTGGCGCGTCACCGCTGAGCACCTTCTTCCGGGTGACCGTGCCCAGCCTCGCGCCCGCCATCATCGCCGGCGGGCTGCTCGTGTTCACCCTCTCGCTGGACGAGTTCGTGATCGCGTTCTTCACGGACGGCCCGGCCACGCCCACGCTGCCGATGGTCATCTACGCGATGCTCCGGTTCGGGCTGACCCCGGAGATCAACGCGCTCGCGGCGCTGCTGCTCGTGGTCAGCTTCACGGCGGTCATCGTGGCCCAGCGCCTCACCGGCATGGGCGGCGCGGCGGAGGACGCCCGATGACGCCCCTCATCTCCATCCGGGGGGTGGGTCGTCGATTCGGCAGCGTGATCGCGCTCGACGACGTCTCGCTGGACATCGTGGGCAACGAGTTCTTCGCACTGCTGGGCCCGTCGGGCTGCGGCAAGACGACGCTGCTGCGCATCCTCGCCGGGTTCGAGCAGCCTGATTCGGGCAGCGTCGCGCTCGATGGGGCCGACCTGCTGGCGGTGCCTCCCTGGAAGCGCCCCATCAACCTCATGTTCCAGTCATACGCCCTGTTCCCGCACCTGTCCGTGGAGCGCAACGTGGCGTACGGTCTGGAGCGGGAGGGACGGCCCCGCGACGAGATCCGCGAGCGCGTCGCGGAGGTGCTCCGGACCGTGGGCATCGCGGAGACGGCGCGCCGCCGACCGTCCCAGCTCTCGGGAGGCCAGCGGCAGCGCGTCGCGCTCGCCAGGGCGATCGTGAAGCGGCCGCGGCTGCTGCTCCTGGACGAGCCGCTGTCCGCGCTCGACCGCAAGGTCCGAGAGGAGATGCAGTCGGAGCTCAAGCGCCTCCAGCACGAGGTGGGCATCACGTTCGTGGTGGTCACCCACGACCAGGAGGAGGCGATGTCCCTGGCCGACCGGATCGCGGTCATGGCGGGTGGCCGGGTGGAGCAGCTGGACGCGCCGGTGGAGCTGTACGAGCATCCGCGGACGCTGTTCGTGGCTGGCTTCATCGGCAGCAACAACCTGTTCTCGGGCGCCGCGACGCCGGGCGGCGTGGCGGTCGTCGGCCTCGGGCTCCTGCCCGCCGCGTCGGTGCCCGCGGCGCCCGGCGCGTCCGTCCACCTCGCGATCAGGCCGGAGCACATCACGCTCGCCGCTCCGGATGCGCCGGGGCTGCGCGGCGTGGTTGCAGAGACGCAGTTCTACGGTGGGCAGTCCACGCTCTCGGTCGACCTGCTCGGCTGGGCCAGGCCGGTCGTGGTGGTCCAGCCGGGCGCCGCGCGGGTGGCGCGCGGCACACCCGTGACCATCCGCTGGGATCCCAGGAGGGCCGTGGTGCTCGCCGGGTAGCGCTGCCGGGCGCAGGCACTCCCCTGCGGTCGGCACGGCCACGCCGGCCTGATGATCGTGCCATCCAAGGTGGCACGGATGTGTGGGACGGTCACGCGCACGGTCAATGGCGCGTGCCGGGCCAGACAGGCGTGGAGTCCCACGCTCTGCGAAGATTGCGCCGTATGCTGAGGGGTTCCTGATGTCCGGCTTGGCAACCATCGACCTCTTCGCGGGTGCCGGTGGACTCAGTCTCGGGGCACGCGACGCCGGCGCCGAGGTTCGGCTGATGGTGGACATGGACCACGATTCGTGCTCGACGGTTCGAGCCAACCACCATCATGGCGACGCGCTTGTCGTCGAGGCTGACGCGACCACGCTCTCGGGCTCGGATCTGCGGCAGTTGGCGGGCGTCTCAGCGAACGAGTCTGTGATCATCATCGGTGGCCCGCCCTGCCAGCCGTTCAGCAAGGCGGCCTACTGGACTGACAGCGGCTCCGAGGCCCGCTATCGACAGGCACGCGCGAGGGGCGAGGACGCGACCAGGCCGACAGACGTCACGGTTGCTCGGCCTGACCCGCGGCGCACGCTGGTCGGCGAGTTCTGGCGGCTGGTCCAAGAGACGAACGCAGACGGCTTCTTGATGGAGAACGTCCCGAGCATCCTCCATCCCCGGAACCGGGAGATCGTCAGCGACCTCGTTCGCGACGCTGACGCGGCCGGCTACAAGGTCGAGCTCGCCCGGGTGAATGCGGCGGAGTATGGGGTCCCCCAGCGCCGCAGCCGAGTTGCTGTACTGGGCTCCAAGGGCAGCAGGCCCACCGTGTCCGCACCCACACACACCCTCGGTGCGGACTGCGAAGACAGCGCGCTCCTCCCCGCCGCGAGCGCAGGCGAGGTGCTCAGTCCGTACGCGCATGATGCGTACTTCGAGCCCGAGGAGGTCGTGACCGGTCGCTGGGCCGACCACCTGCGCGACATCCCGGCGGGCTGGAACTACAAGCACCACACAGCCTGGGCCGGGCACCAGGACCCCACCTGGGTTGCCGAGACGCGATTCTGGAACTTCCTGCTGAAGCTGTCGCCTCACGCTCCCTCGTGGACCATCGCCGCCAACCCGGGCCCGTGGACTGGCCCGTTCCACTGGAGCAGCCGGCGACTTCGCACCCCGGAACTCGCAGCGCTGCAGGGATTCCCGAGGGACTACCAGTTCCGAGGAACTCGTCGCGAGCGCGTCCGGCAGATCGGCAATGCCGTCCCGCCAGCGCTGGGGGCAGTCCTGTTCCGCGCCCTGACGGAGAGCCTTGCGTCGGTCTCCACGACCCGATGAGCGACCAACCTCTGCGTGCGTTGTCACTGTTCTCCGGATGTGGAGGGCTCGACCTCGGCATCAGGCGAGCCGGTTTCGAGATCGTGCTCGCGGAGGACCTCGATCCGTGGTGTGCGGCGAGCCACCGGGTGAACTTCCCCGGAGTCCCATTCCATGAGGGATCGGTCACCGACCTGAGTGGCGATCTGGCACACGATCTCGCTGGCGACGCCATCGACGATCTCGATCTGGTTCTGGGTGGGCCACCATGCCCGCCCTTCTCGAAGTCGCGGTTCTACCGCACGGAGAAGCCGCGCGCGCTCGAGGACCCCGTCGGCTGGGAGACCATCTCTGGCTACATGAACGTCGTCGCGAGGTTCCGACCGCGTGCGTTCCTGATGGAGAACGTGGCTGGTCTCGCCTACGCGGTCCACGGCGACGCGATGCACCTCATCACCGATCGGGCTCACGAACTCGGCTACCGGACCGACTGGAGCGTCTTGAACGCAGCCGACTTCGGGGTTCCACAGATCCGAGAGCGCCTCTTCGTGGTCGGTTGGCGAGATGGCGAGTGGCATTGGCCCGACCGGACACACCAGAAGCCATCGGACCAGCCCTCATTGCGGCTGCTCCAGCCATGGGCGACGGCGGGTGAGGCCATCGGCGATATCGACACCGAGGAGATGGCTGGGGACGAGGGCCATTTTGCTGGTGGTCAGTATCACCATCTCCTCGAGCAGATTCCGCCAGGCGACAATTATCTGTTCCATACCGCGCATCGCGGACACCCGAATCCAAGCTTCGAGTGGCGCAAGCGCTACTGGTCGTTCCTCCTGAAGCTCAGTCCCACGATGCCATCCTGGACCATTCAGGCACGCCGGAGCAACAACATGGGGCCGTTCCATTGGCGGAACCGCATCCTGCGAATCAGCGAGATCAAGCGCATCCAGACGTTCCCCGACGATTGGTACCTGTCGGGCAATGTCGAACGCCAATGGCGCCAGGTCGGGAACGCCGTTCCGCCAGTGCTTGCGGAGCACCTGGGCCGAGCACTGCGGAAGATGCTTGAGGCGAGCCCTGAAGGCCCGACGGCTACGGATGTCGAGG
>DAOTUU010000043.1:0-7859 GCA_034436555.1 Chloroflexota bacterium
CATCTTCGCATCGACGGCTGCGGGCGGGGGCGGGGTGGGCGCGCATTCCACGTGTCGTGGCGAATCTCCACCTGTGGTGGCGAAACGACACCCACGGTGGAGAAACGACACCTGGCGTGGCGCGGTCGCCGACCACCCGCGCGGGAATCGACGCTCTGGTCAGCCTCGCTGTGATCAGCCTCAATAGCCAGGCTACGATCGAACCATGATCCGGCTCAACATCCACGAAGCCAAGACGCACCTGTCCCGCTACCTGCCTGCACTGGAAGCGGGCGAGACGATCGTGCTGTGCCGGCGCAACGTACCGATCGCGGAGATCCGTCCGATCGGTCGCCATCGGCGCGCGCGAACCATTGGCACGATGCGCGGTCACTTCGCTGTGGACGAGCGGTTCTTCGAGCAGCTGCCGGAGGGTGTCATCGCAGCCTTCGACGGTCGGGAACCCCTGAGCCGGCGATACGCGCGCTGCTGGACACCGTCACGTTCCTCTGGGCGGTCCCGGATGACCCGCGACTCAGTGGCCCGGTCCGCGCGATCCTGGCCGACGCGGACCACGAGGTGCTCCTGAGCGTCGTGTCGGGATGGGAGATCGCGGTCAAGCGCGGCATCGGCAGGCTGGATCTCCCCGAGGCGCCCGACCGGTCGGTGCCACGCCTCATCGACGAGCTGGGCGTGGATGCTCTGCCGCTCGAGCTGGGTCCGGTGCTCCGTGTCTGGCCCTTGTCACGCACCCATGACGACCCATTCGATCGGATGCTCGTGTGCCAGGCGATCGAGCACGGCCTCACCATCCTCACGCCCGACGAGGCGATTCGCCAGTACCCCGTCCCGACGCTCTGGTAGCGCGGCTCCCCGGACGCACGGCCGTGCGCAGCGAGCAGCGACGCAGCGGTGGGGCCGCGGCCCGGGCCGACCGCACTCCTCCGCCCACGTCACACAGGGTGGCGGAATGACAACCACCCGTGACGGAATCACACGTGGTATGGCGAAATGACACGAGGCGTGGACAAACGACACGAGGTGTGGAGAAACGACACGAGGCGTAGCACGGGCCGGGGCGGGACGCGCGCCCGGGCCGGGGCGGGACGCGCGTCCGAGCGTGTCAGCGGGTCTCGAAGTAGTCGGCGGGCGGCCCGCTGGCGCGCAGCAGCGCCGCATCCAGGGTCACGCCTGCGGCATCCGCCGCGAGCAGCAGCGCGCCATGCGCAGGCTCCACGCTCGAGCGGCTCACTACGAACTCCGCGAGCTCACGCGTCAACAGGTCCGCGAGGTCCGGGCAGTGGTGGCGCAGCACGCCGCCCGCCAGCGCCAGGTGCGCCCCGGACTCGGGCAGGTCCACCCGACGCGCGGCACCCCGAACGTACCCCGCGAGCATGCCGGTGTGATCCTGGAGCGCGGCGCGGGCCACCGGGTCACCCTGGTGCTCCGCCTCCAGCAGCACCGCGGCGAGCCGCGCGACGCCCCGGTCACCCAGGCCGCCTCGGCGCGTGATGGCGTGGACCAGCGCCTCCACCGAGTCCACCTCCAGCGCCTCGAGCGCCGCGGGCTGGAAACCCGGCACCGCGCCCATGCCGTACTCACCCCGCAGCAGTCGGTCGTACGCCAGGCGCCCCAGCTGCACCGCGCCCGACGGCTCCACGCGGAATCCCGTGAACCAGGTGGCGCCCAGCGGCCCGCGGGCTCCGATCGCCCCACCCGTGCCCAGCACCATGGACACGCCGATGCCGTCGGGCGTGCCGGCGCGCAGCGCGCCCATCGCGTCGTTCACGACCTCCGGAGTCCGGGCGAGGCACAGTCGCTCGGCCAGGCCCGCCTGGTACAGCGCCACGTCCTCCGGCCAGTCGGCGCCGCACAGGCTGAACGTGGCGTGGGTCGGCGCGGCGGTCGTGAGCCCGGCCGCGACCGCCGCCTGGCGCACCGCGTCCGCGACGCGGTCCACGGCCGCCTCCGGATCCTCGCCGGCATGGATGTCCGATGATCCGGCGCGACCCGCGCCCACGATCCGTCCGGTGGCCAGGGCGATGAGCGCGACGGTCTTGGTGGCGCCGCCATCCACGCCCAGGAGGAACGTCATCGGAGCAGGCGCTCCGGCAGCCACGCGCGGTGCGCCGCGGCCATCTCGTCGTAGAGCGCCTCCGCCCGGTGCAGGTTCACCAGCCACGGGTGGGACGCCAGGGCCCGGATCGCGTCCCGCCGGGTGCCCTCCCAGGCGGCACGGGCGGCCAGCAGCTGGTACTCCCCGAGCATCGTGATGAGGCCCCGCACATGGTGGGGGAGGGGCGGGTGCGCCTCCGCGTGGAACCCACGGGCGTCCACGCGCGCGAACACCTCCACCACCAGTTCCTCGGGGAATCCCGCCAGCGGGCTCCCGGCGTTGGGGATGTTGCAGGGCAGCACCCGGCCCAGGTCGTTGTAGAACGAGTCCATCGCGTCGAGCGCCAGTTCCAGCTCGAAGATGCCGCCCCGCGATCGCGCAGGGTCCAGCACCGGGTCGAGCGCGTCCGCCTGCTCGGTGTAGTGGGCCCAGTAGTCGGGCACCAGCGCCAGGATGTCCTCCGAGCGGGTGGTGGGCTTGGCCCGCAGTTCCGCCAGGACCTCGTCGTGGAAGTAGAAGTAGCGCAGGTACTGGGACGGGATGGCATCCATCAGCACGGCCAGCTCCACGAACCGCCGGTCGTGCGGGTGGACGTCCGGCTCGTCGCGCATGCCCTCCCAGGCCTGCCGGATGGCGGGCAGCGCATCGTCCGCGTCCCCGTACCGGCTGGCCACGCTCCAGGTGGTGTGGTTGAGCCCGATCATGCGCGCCGAGATGCGCGAGCGGTCCAGGCCCGCCGCATCGGCCAGCTCCTTGGGGAAGTCGTACGTGCCCTCGCAGAACGACGCGAAGGGGATCTCCGTGAACTGCGTCGCCGCCTGCGCCACGATGTTCACCGGGTTCGTGTAGTTGAAGATGCGCGCCCGCGGGGCCACCGCGCGCAGGTCGTCGACCACGCCCTGGAGCACGTGGATCGAGCGGAGCGCCATGAAGAAGCCGCCCGGCCCCTGGGTCTCCTGGCCGATGACCCCGTGGGCCAGGGGCAGCCGCTCGTCCAGCACACGCGCCTCGAAGCCGCCGGGGCGGTAGGAGCTGAGCACCGCGTCCACGTCGGTCAGGCCGGCGCGCCGGTCGGTGGTGGCGCTGATGCGGATGTCCAGCCCTCGGACCTCCGCCATGCGCCGCGCCAGGCGCTCCACGATCGCGAGCCGCTCGGGCACAAGATCGATGAGCACGACCTCCGAGCCCCGGAAGTTCGCGCCGTGGTTGTGCAGGAACGCGGCCATCGTGCCCGGCGCACGCGTGGAGCCGCCGCCCAGATAGGCCAGCTTGATGGATGCCATGACTACTCCCTGACGGCCCCCGTGAGGAAGCCCCGGATGAATTGACGCTGGAGCACCACGTAGGCGGCCACGATGGGCAGGGCGACGAGCACCGCCGCGGCGGCCACCACGGTCTGGTCGGTCTGGCGCTGGCTGCCCGCGAAGTAGGACAGGGCGAGCGGCGCCGTGAGCACGTCGCCGCCCGGGTTCATCACGAGCGCCAGCAGGAAGTCGTTCCAGGTGTACATGAACACGAGCACCGACAAGGTGAGCATGGCGGGCACGGCACTGGGCACCAGGATCCCCACCAGCGTCCGGAAATGGCCCGCCCCGTCCACCCGGGCCGCGTCCACGATGGGCCGGGGCGTGGAGCGGAAGAACGAGCGCATCCAGAACGTGCCCAGGCAGACCGACACCCCGATCTGGGGAAGGATGAGCGCCGGCAGGCTCTCGGTCAGGCCCCAGCCCTTGAAGATGCGGTAGAGCGGGATGATGAGCGACTCCCAGGGGATGATGAGGCCGGTCATCAGGATGAAGAACACGAGCGTGGCGCCCGGGAAGCGCATCGTGCCCAGGGCGTATCCGCTTAGCGTGGACAGCGCCACGGACACGACGGTCACCAGCGACGCCACGATGAGCGAGTTGGTCAGCGCCCGATCGAAGCCGCCGTCGGTCCAGGCGATCCGGAACGCGTCCAGGCTGGGGTCGGTGGGGATGGTGAAGCCGGTCACCAGGTCGCTGGGCCGGCTGAGGGCCAGGAACAGGACCGACACGAGCGGGTAGACCGCGATGAGGCTGAAGACGATGAGCAGGCCGTGGGTGAGCGTCCGCTCGAACGTCATGGACCTCATGGCGAGGAGGTCTCCCCGCGCTCGCCCAGGCGCACGATGAGGAACGCGACCACCAAGATGAGCCCGGTCATCACGACCGCGATCGCGGAGCCGGTGCCCAGGCGCCGCGACTGGAAGCCGAACTCATAGAGCAGGATGCTGGGCACGGTGGTGGCGTCGCCCGGCCCGCCCCCGGTGGTGACCCAGATGAGGTCGAAGTTGCGCAGCGCGAAGATGACCGTGAGGGTGAGCGCGACCACGATCTCATTGCGCAGCCCGGGCAGCGTCACCGCGCGGAACTCGCGCCATGGTCCGGCCCCGTCCACGCGCGCCGCGTCGTACAGGTCCAGGGGGATCTTCTGGACCCCCGCGATGAAGAACACCATGCACAGGCCCGCGTTGAGCCAGGTGCCCACCAGGCCGATGGCCACGAGCGCCAGGTCGAAGTCGCCCAGCCAGGCCCGCGCGAGGCCGCCCAGACCGACCATCCGCAGGCCCTCGTTGATGATGCCGTTCTTGGCGTAGATCCAGCCCCACGCGATCGCGATGACCACCATGGCGATCGTCTGGGGCAGGAACAGCAGCACCCGGTAGCCGCCGATGCCCCGGATGCGGATGCGCGACAGGAGCGCCGCCAGCAGCAGCCCGATGCACACCGGCAGGACCGCCGCGAACAGGATGAGCACGCCCGACCGGAAGAACGCGAGATACAGGTCCGGGTCGTTGAGGATCTGGGCGTAGTTGTCCAGGCCCACGTCCGTGGGCTCGCCGATGCCGCGCCACTTCCAGGTGGACATCTGGACCGTCATCAGGAACGGCCAGATGCCGAACACCAGGAACGCGATCAGCGTCGGCGCGACGTACAGCAGCCCGACCAGGCGCGGCTCGCCGGGCGGGGGGCGCCGGCGAGCCGCGACCGAGCGTCGCATCGGAGGTGACGCCTACCCGCGCCGAGGGGTGACGCCTACCGGGACGACTGGAACTCCGTCCAGTCGGCCTGGATGGCCGCCACGAAGTCCTCCGGCGAGATGCGCCCGCCGATGAGCTCCTGGAGCTTGGCGGTCAGATTGCCGTACATCGTGTCCGTCGCCCAGTCCTGGTAGTAGATCAGGCCGTCATCGGCCGCGATCGCGTTCCAGGCATCGGTGAGCTGCTGGGTCACGGCATCGCCGGGCGTGCCCACCGATCCCGCGGACGCGGGGATGCGGCCGTTGTCGAAGTACACCTGGCCCTTGTCGGGGTTCATCACGAAGTCGATGAAGCCGGCCGCGAGATCCGGGTTGGCCGACTTGCTGGAGATGTGGAACGGGAGCGAGAGCGCGGCGACCGCCACGACCTCCCCCGACTCACCCACGGGCGGTGCGATGAAGCCGACCTTGTCCGCGCCCATCGCGTCGCGCAGCCCCGCGGCCAGCCACGATCCCGCGGGCAGGAACACGCCGTCGCCCTTGGCGAAGTCCTGCCACGCCTGGTCGTAGTCCAGGGCGTTCGCGTCGTCGTTGATGTAGCCCTGGTCCACCCAGTTCTTGAACGCCGTGACGGCCGCCAGGTTCGCCTCGGATGCGTAGTCCGCACCCTCCTGGCCGAACACCCAGGCGCGCGCGTCGGGCGCGGGCCAGAACGCACCCTGGGCGATGCCCAGCGCGTGGGTCGCCGGCCAGCCCGCCTGGTTGCCCAGCTTGATGGGCAGCTCGCCCGCCGCCTTGGCGGCCGCCAGGGCGGTCTCCAGCTCCGCGAACGTCTTGGGCGGCTGGAGGCCCAGCGCCGCGAGCTTGTCCACGTTGTAGTAGACGCCCACGAAGTCGGCCGACTCCGCGATGCCCCACAGCGGTCCCGACCCGAACGACACGCCGTCCTCGGTGAAGCGGAACTGGTCCTTGATGCCCTCGCCGTACCAGTCGTTCCAGCCGTACGCGTCGTAGTACGGGTCCAGGTTCGTGATGAGGCCCGCCTCCACGAGCGGTCCGTCGACGGTGTATCCCTGGTTGCCGAAGATGATGTCCGGCGCGTCGTTGGAGTCGGCGATGTTGAGCACCGTGCCCATGAAGCTGTCGAAGTCCTTGAACTCCAGCTGCACCGTGACGTTCGGGTACTGCTCCATGAACTGCCCGGCGAGCTGCGTCAGGGTGACCTCCGACGCCTTCTCGCCGGCGAGCCGCAGGGTCACGTCGCCCAGGGACTCCCAGCCGTCGGTCTGAATGTCCTGGGCTGCGACCGGGGCGGCGCCCGCAACCAGCAGCAGTGTCCCAGCGGTGAGCGGCAGCAGCCGCCTCCAGGTCTGTGTCGTGCGCATGCGTCCTCCCCAGTGGCCTGTCCCGGACCTCTGCCGGGCCCTGCCCATGATGATGGCCCAGGTGGACCGCGCGCGCGAGCGCACGCACTGAAATGGGTCATGAGCGGGGCCATCCAGATGCAGACATCGTGCGACCGGGCTGCTCTCGTTCGACCGAGCCCTGGTGGCCGCGTTCGGTGCCGGAGGAAGGTCGATCGGCTGATGCCGCCTCGGCGGCGCCCGCGAGCGATGCTCCTTGCCTGGCCGATCCACACTGCGCCTGACGGGTCCACACCGGACGTGGCCGATCCACACCGCTCGTGGCGGATGCACACGCATGGTGTGGAGGGGCGACACCAGGCCGGTCGGGACCGGGTGTACCCTCTCGGGGTCATGGCCGAACGAACGCGAGCGAAGCGCCCCGCCGGCGGCGCACTGATCACCCGCCCGCCGTCTGACGCCGTCGGCCGCGGCACCTCCCAGCCCAGTTCCTGGGCCCTGGGCGAGGGCCAGGCGATCCCGTGGGAGTACGCGCCCGCTCCCGAGTCGCGCGACGTCGTCTCGCTCCAGGCACGCTACGGCCTGTTCATCGGCGGCAAGGAGGTCGCGCCTCGCAGCGGCGAGTGGTTCACGACCCTGGACCCCGCCACCGAGGAGCCGCTCGCGGAGGTGGCGAAGGCGGGCGCCGAGGACGTGGAGGCGGCGGTGACCGCGGCCCGGCGCGCGTTCCGGCGCGACTGGGTGGCGCTGCCCGGCCGGGAGCGCGCCAAGTACCTGTTCCGCATCGCCCGGATCATGCAGGAGCGGGCACGCGAGCTCGCGGTGTGCGAGACGCTGGACAACGGCAAGCCCATCAAGGAGACGCGCGACGTCGACGTGCCGCTCGCCGCGGCGCACTTCTGGTATTACGCGGGCTGGGCGGACAAGCTGGAGTACGCCTTCCCGGGTCGCAGCCCGCGGCCCCTGGGCGTGGCGGCCCAGGTGATCCCCTGGAACTTCCCGCTGCTGATGCTCGCCTGGAAGATCGCACCGGCGCTGGCGGCGGGCAACACGGTCGTGCTCAAGCCCGCCAGCTCCACGCCCCTCTCGGCGATGTTGTTCGCGGACATCTGCCGCCAGGCGGACCTGCCGCCGGGCGTGGTCAACGTCATCACCGGCCCGGGTGCCATCGGCATGGCGCTGGTCACCCATCCCGACGTGGACAAGGTCGCGTTCACCGGCTCCACCGCCGTGGGCAAGGAGATCGGCCGGGCGATCGCGGGGTCGGACAAGGCGCTCACCCTGGAGCTGGGTGGCAAGGCCGCCAACATCGTGTTCGACGACGCGCCCCTGGACCAGGCGATCGAGGGTGTGGTCAACGGCATCTTCTTCAACCAGGGCGAGGTGTGCTGCGCCGGGAG
>DAOTUU010000044.1:0-42330 GCA_034436555.1 Chloroflexota bacterium
CGCGTCCGGGACCGGGCGCGCGGTGGGCACGAGCGTCCGGAAGCGCCCGATGCGGGCGGCGTCTCGGCTGGCGACCGCGACGACGGGCCAGCCCGCGCGCGCCATCGCGACCGCGAGCGTCGTGCCCACGCGCCCGGCCCCGATGAACCCCAGCCTGGGGTGGCCGCTCGGGTCATCGGGCGGGTGGGGATGGCGGTGGCCGGGCAGGCCGTGGTCGTCGACGTGATCCCAGGCCCGCGCGGGGTCCCCGTCGGGCTGATGCGCGCTCATGGCGGGAGCATGCCACGCCGCGAGGCGCCGGCAGCGGCCCCGCCGTCGGCCGCGTCGACCGGCCGGGGAGGAGGATGGCGGGAGCCCGTGTCGCGGTCCCCGCGGGCGTATACTGCCGACCGACCATCCGACACCCTCGACCCGAGGCGGGCACACCCGCCAGGCGCCGACCCTGCTCCCGCCCATGCGCGGGGACCGTGGAGGCACCCCTTGGACATGTCCGCCCATCCCGACCCATTCGGCGCCCGCTCGACGCTCAGCGTCGGCGATCGGTCGTTCCGCTACTGCCGCATCGACGCGGCCGGCATGCCGGACCTGGCGCGCGTGCCGTTCACGGTCAAGGTGCTCCTGGAGAACGTGCTGCGGCATGCGGGCGGCGGCATCGTGACCGAGGAAGACGTGCGCACCCTCGCCGCGTGGCGTCCCGGGGGCACGGCGGAGGCCGAGGTGCCGTTCATGCCCGGCCGCGTGATCCTCCAGGACTTTACGGGCGTGCCCGCGGTGGTGGACCTCGCGGCGATGCGCGATGCGATGGCCGATCTCGGGGGCGACCCGGCGCGCATCAACCCGCTCGTGCCCGCGGACCTCGTCATCGACCACTCCGTCCAGGTGGACCGGTACGGCACGTCTGACGCGTTCGCGTTCAACGTGGGCCGGGAGTACGAGCGGAACGGCGAGCGCTACCAGCTGCTGCGCTGGGCGCAGACGGCGTTCCAGGACCTGCGCGTCGTGCCGCCCGGCACGGGCATCATCCACCAGGTCAACCTGGAGTACCTCGCCTCGGTCGTGATGTCCCAGGAGACGGCGGACGGCACGCTCGTCTTCCCGGACACCCTCGTGGGCACCGACTCCCACACCACGATGATCAGCGGGCTGGGCATCCTGGGCTACGGCGTGGGCGGCATCGAGGCCGAGGCCGTGCTGCTGGGTCAGCCGCTCTACCAGCCGCTGCCCCGGGTGGTCGGCGTGCGCCTGACGGGCGAGCTGCCGCGCGGCTCCACCGCCACGGATCTCGTGCTGGTCATCAGCCAGCTGCTGCGCCGGCACGGCGTGGTCGGCAAGTTCGTGGAGTTCGCGGGCGACGGCCTGTCCGGCCTGCCGCTCGCGGACCGGGCGACCATCGCCAACATGTCCCCAGAGTACGGCGCCACCACCGCCATCTTCCCCATCGACGGCGAGACGCTCGCCTATCTCCGACTGACGGGTCGGGAGGAGTCGCTCGTCGCGCTCGTGGAGGCGTATGCGCGGGCGAATCACCTGTGGCGCGAGCCGGGTCCCGGGCCCGACTTCGACGAGACGATCGAGCTCGACCTGTCGACCGTGCTGCCCAGCGTGGCGGGCCCGCGCAGGCCCCAGGACCGCGTCGCCCTGGGCGACCTGGACGACAGCTTCCGCGCATCGTTCCCGCCGCCCGACGGCGCCGATGGGTACCCCACGCTCACGGTCCAGGGCGCGGACGGCTCCTCGGTCGCCTTCGGCACCGGCTCGGTGGCCATCGCGGCGATCACCTCATGCACCAACACCTCCAATCCGAGCGTGATGCTCGCGGCCGGCCTGCTCGCCCGGAACGCGGTCGCCCGGGGCCTCTCCGCGTCTCCCACCGCGAAGACGAGCCTGGCGCCCGGCTCGCGGGCGGTCACCCGGTACCTCGAGGGGGCGGGCGTGCTGGAGCCGCTCGCGCGGCTCGGCTTCGACGTCGTGGGCTACGGCTGCACCACCTGCATCGGCAACTCCGGGCCGCTCGACGAGCCGGTGGCCAGGGCCATCGAGGACAACGACCTGGTCGTCGCGGCGGTGCTCTCGGGCAACCGCAACTTCGAGGGCCGCATCCATCCCTTCGTGCGCGCGAGCTACCTCGCCTCACCGCCGCTCGTGGTCGCGTTCGCGCTGGCGGGCCGGGTGGACATCGACCTCACGAGCCAGCCGCTGGGCACCGGGTCGGACGGTCGCCCCGTCTTCCTGGACGACATCTGGCCGTCGCCGGAGGAGGTGAAGGCGGCCATCGCGGGATCCGTGTCGGCGGAGCTGTTCCGCTCCGCCTACGCGTCCGTGTTCGAGGGCGACGAGCACTGGCGCGGCCTGCCGGTGCCCACGGGCGACCGGTATGACTGGGATCCCGCCTCCACCTACATCGCGCGGCCGCCGTTCTTCGAGGGACTCACGCGCGAGCCCGCGCCGGTCACGGACATCGAGGGGGCCCGCGTGCTCGCCGTGCTGGGCGACTCGGTGACCACCGACCACATCTCGCCCGCGGGCTCCATCGCCACCTGGTCGCCCGCCGGCCAGTGGCTGGAGGCGCACGGCGTCACGCCCTACGAGTTCAACAGCTACGGCGCGCGGCGCGGCCATCACGAGGTGATGATGCGCGGCACGTTCGGCAACATCCGCCTCCGGAACGGGCTGGTCGACAGGGAGGGCCCGTACACCGCGCTCCAGCCGTCCGGCGAGGAGATGTTCCTGTACGACGCGTCGATGCGCTACCAGTCGGAGGGCACGCCGCTGATCATCCTCGCGGGCCAGGAGTACGGCTCGGGCTCGTCGCGCGACTGGGCGGCCAAGGGCACCCGGCTGCTGGGCGTCCGCGCCGTGATCGCCCAGAGCTACGAGCGGATCCACCGATCCAACCTGGTGGGCATGGGCGTGCTGCCGCTCCAGTTCCTGCCCGGCGAGGGCGCCGCCTCGCTGGGGCTGACGGGCCGGGAGTCGTTCACCATCGCGGGGCTCGCCGACGACCTGGTGCCGCACATGACGCTGCGCGTGCGGGCGGTGTCCCCGGACGGCTCCGTGCGCGAGTTCGACGCCGTGTGCCGGCTGGACGGACCCATCGAGGTCGGCTACTACCGTCAGGGCGGTATCCTGCCCGCGGTGTTGCGTCGGCTCGCGGACGCCTGACCGCGGCGCCATCACCCAGCGCATGACCACGGCCGACGGGGGCCGCCAAGGAGGAAGCTTCGAGTGATCGGCGGACGCGAGCCCCTGCGCGGGCGCCGTCCGGGAGATCGACGCGTGCGGGTCGAACGTCCGCACGCCCCGTACTTCCGGTACTCGGGGAAGAACGTGCTCACGGCCAAGGAGGCCGCGCACGCACCCACGACCGCCATCGGCCGCACGGTAGCGGAGGCGCGGCGCAAGCTCTTCGGCCGCCCGCTCGCCTCCGAGGAGGAGGCTGGCGAGCGCCTGGGCAAGACGAAGGCACTCGCGATCTTCAGCTCCGACGCGATCTCGTCCTCTGCCTACGCGACCGAGGAGATCCTGCGGGCGCTTCTCGCGAGCGGCGCCATCGGACTGGCGGCGCTGGCCTACAGCGTGCCCGTCGCGATCGGCATCGCCATCCTGCTCGCGGTGGTGGCCATCAGCTACCGACAGGTGTGCCTCGCCTATCCCACCGGGGGCGGCTCGTACTCCGTATCCAAGGCGAACTTCGGGAGGCTGGCGTCGTTGATCGCGGCGTCGGCGCTGCTCATCGACTACACGCTCACCGTGGCGGTGTCGATCTCGTCCGCGAGCGAGCAGATCGTGGCGGCGATGCCTGGCCTGCGGTCGTTCCAGGTGGAGATCGCGGTGGCGGCCATCGTGCTCATCACGATCGGCAACCTCCGGGGCCTGCGGGAGTCGGGCAACATCTTCGCCGTGCCCACGTACCTGTTCGTGGGCGTGGCGCTGCTGATGATCGGCATGGGCACGTACCAGATCGTCGTCCTGGGCCAGGGGGCACCCGCCTACGCCACCGCGGAGAACGCCGTGGACCTGGCCAGCACCGCGATGCTGCTGCTGCTGCTGCGCGCGTTCGCATCGGGCGCGGTGGCCCTCACGGGAACGGAGGCCATCGCCACCGGCGTCCCGGCGTTCAAGCCCCCGGAGTCCAGGAACGCGGCCACCACCCTGAGCGTCATGGCGATGCTCCTGGCCGTGCTGTTCGTGGGCATCACGTTCGTGGCGAACGGCTACGGCGTCCTGCCCAACGACCACCAGACGGTCATCGCCCAGGTCGCCGCCCACGTGTTCGGTGTCAGTTCCCTGGGCTACTACCTGCTGCTCGCGTTCGCGGCGCTCATCCTCATCCTGGCCGCGAACACCTCGTTCAACGCGTTCCCACGGCTGGCCGCGATCCTCGCGGAGGACGGCTTCATGCCCCGCCAGTTCGCGTTCCGGGGCGATCGCCTGGCCTTCACCACCGGCATCGTGGTGCTGGGAGCGGTCGCCGGCACCCTGGTGATCGGCTTCGGCGGCGTGACCCACGCGCTCATCCCGCTGTACGCCGTGGGCGTGTTCATCGACTTCACCATCGCCCAGTCGGGCATGGTCCGCCACTGGCTCCGCGAGAAGCCGAGGGGCTATCTCTATCGGCTCTCGATCAACGCCTTCGGGGCGATCGTGACCGGCATCGTGGCCGTGGTGGTGACCGGGGTGAAGGCGCCCCAGTCGCTCGTGGTGGTGGTGCTCATCCCGTGTCTGGTGGGGATGATGATGTTCATCGCGCGCCAATACCACAACAGTTGGAAGCAGCTCGAGGTGCGCGAGGACAAGGTATTCGGGCCGCCCCACCGCCACGAGCACGTGGTGATCCCGGTGCCGGGGCTCACGCGCGCCGTCATCCAGGCGGTCCAGTTCGGCCGGTCGCTCTCGGACGACGTCCAGATGGTCCACATCACCGACGACATCGACGCAGCGGAGCGGCTGCGGGAGCGCGTGGAGCGCCACCTGCCGGGCGTGACGTTCGTCATCGTTGAGTCGCCGTACCGGTCGCTCGTGCGGCCGTTCGTGACCTATCTGGACGTGACCACCAAGGATCGCGACGCCATCACCCTGGTGATCATCCCGGAGTACGTCGCCCGCCACTGGTGGGAGCGCATCCTCTACAACCAGACCGCGAACTCGCTGCGCAAGGCACTCCTGGGTCGGCCGCACACCGTGGTCGCGAACGTGCCGTTCCGGCGCGAGGCGGACGTCCCGACCGATACGGTCACGCCCGGGCAGTTGGAGCGGGTCATCGGCCCCGGGGGCGAGCGACCCTGAGGGGCGTCCCTGATGTCGGACCGCGCATCGGGAGCACGGTCGCGAGGCGATGGGAGCAACCGCCGGCGCCCGGGACGCGTGTTGTCGGATGATGTCGGCCATGCGAGCCACCCGCGTCACCTCGGCGCCGCCCCGGGCCCCCATGGTGCGCGCCCCACGCCGCCCGTGGCCGGTCCGACCGTTCCCGCTGTGGGCGATCCTGGTCGGCGCGTACCCGGTGCTGTTCCTGTTCGCCGAGAACATCGCCGAGGTGCAGCTGCGCGACGCGATCCCACCCCTGGGTCGCAGCATCATCCTCGCGTCGCTGCTGCTGCTGGTCGCCGGATTGCTGCTCCGCGACCTGCGGCGCGGCGCCCTCGTGTCGGGCGCCCTGCTGCTGTTCTGGATGGGCTACGGGCATGTGGCCGACCTGGCGGCCCCGGCGGGCGTGTCGCGCGAGGCGCTGCTCGCGGGCTGGGCGCTGTTCCTGCTGCTCGCGGCGCTGGCCGCGCTGCGGCTGGGCGAGCGGCGCCTGGCACGGCTCACCGCGGCGCTGGACATCATCGTCACGCTGCTGGTGCTGCTGACGCTCGTCCAGGTGGTGCCCGTGGAGGTGTCGCGCTCGGTGTCCGCGGCCGAGGCGCCGACGCGCGACAGCGCATCGCGCCCGGTCCCCGCGGCGGGCTCGCGGGACGTGTGGTACTTCGTGTTCGACCGGTACGGCTCCGAATCGTCGCTCCAGGCGCTCGGCGGCATCACCAACGACCTGCCCGACTGGCTGGAGTCGCAGGGCTTCCAGGTGGTCCGTCACGCCCACGCCAACTACGGCCGCACGGCGATGTCCCTCGCGGCGACCCTCAACCTCGCCTTCCTCGACGATGTCGCCGGGCGCATGGGACCGGCATCCAAGGACATGGGACCGGTCAATGACGAGCTCCAGGACCACTGGGTCGGCCGCTTCTTCCAGGGCCTGGGCTACCGCTACGTCCACCTCGGCTCGTGGTTCGGCGCCACCAAGACGGCGCGCATCGCGGACGAGAACCCCACCCTGGACACGGCCACGGACTTCGACGCGCTGCTGGAGCGGACCACGTTCGCGCCCACGCTCGCGTCACTGCGCAGCCTGCCCGACCCACCGAAGCACCATGTGCTGCACCGGTCGGCGGCGCTGTTCGAGCTGCGGGAGCTGGAGCGCATCCGAGCGGAGGGCGGGCCCAAGTTCGTGATGGCGCACGTGCTGCTGCCGCACGAGCCATACGTGTTCGACGAGTTCGGCGCGTACCCCACGCCGGAGCAGCGCGCGGCACGGACGCTGGCCGAGGGATACCGACGCCAGCTGCGCTTCACCAACGACCAGATCCGCGGGTTCATCGCGGAGCTCCTCGCGGTGCCTGCCGAGCAGCGGCCGATCATCATCATCACCGGCGACGAGGGGCCCTATCCCGACGGGTATGCGGCCAACCAGGCAGGCTACGACTGGGGGACCGCGTCCACGGACGAGCTGGAGACGAAGTACGGCATCCTCACCGCGTTCTACCTGCCCGGCGACACCCGCCCGGAAGCGCTCCGGCCGTACGACACGATGAGCGCCATCAACACGTTCCCGGTCGCGCTGTCGCACTACTGGGCGGGCGACTGGCGGCTGCTGCCCGACCGGTCGTGGACATCCGCTGGCTGGTACCGGCCGTACGATCTCACGGACGTCACCGAGCGCCTGCCGCCACCGGCGGGCGTCGCGGCGCCTCGACCGCGCGAGCCCGCCGCCACCCCGTCACCGAGCGCCGATCCCGCCCCGTCACCGTCCGCCGATCCCGCCCCGTCACCGTCCGCGCCCGCCGGACCGTCGCCGGGCGAGACCGGTCGATGACCACGACGATCGAGGTCCGGCCGGACGGCAGGCTGCTGGTGCATCCCGAGACCCGCGCGGACTGGCGCGCCTGGCTCGCGGAGAACCATGCGCGACGCGAGGGCATCTGGCTGGTGGCATGGCGATCCGGCGCCGGCGATCGGCCACGCGTCAGCTACGAGGAGCAGATCCTGGAGGCGCTCTGCTTCGGCTGGGTGGACAGCGTGGTCAACACGATCGACGAGCTGCGCGCCGCCATCTGGATGAGCCCGCGGCGCAGGGGCAGCGTCTGGTCGCGGCCCAACAAGCTGCGCGTCGCCCAGCTGGAGGCGGACGGCCTGATGCACGACGCGGGTCGGGCGGTCATCGAGCGGGCGAGGGCGGACGGTTCGTGGACGGTCCTCGACGGCGCCGAGGACGGGATCGTGCCCGAAGACCTGGCCGGGGCGCTCGGCGCCGCGGACGCGATGCCCGGCTGGGACGCCTATTCCCGCAGCACGCGCAAGGGCCTCATCGCCTGGGTGACGCTCGCGAAGCGCCCCCAGACCCGGCAGAAGCGGATCGCCGAGATCGTCGCGGCGGCCTCCCTCGGGATCCCGGTCGGCGCGTCCGCGGCGCGATCGGGGGACTGACCGGTGCGCGACGCAGTCCGGGAGGCGGGACGGGCAGCCGCGGCCCACGCGGTTCCCGCGGTCCCCGCGGCCCACGCGGTTCCCGCGGCCCACGCGGTCCCCGCGCGCCCCGACGCGTCGGTGGCCTCCGGCCTGACCCCCTCCCCCGACCCGACCGAGGGTCTCGATCGGTTCCCGCGCGACGAGACCGCCCGGCTGGTGCACCGGCTGCCGGGCTACGCGCGGCTCGCCTGGAACCTGGCGCGAGACCCGGCGGTGACGCCCGCGAGACGAGCCGCGGTGCTGGCCGCCGCGGGCTATGTCGTCTCGCCCATCGACCTCGTGCCGGGATTCATCCCGTTCCTGGGCCAGCTCGACGACCTGCTGGTGCTGCTCGCGGCGCTGCGCCTGGCGCTGGCCGGACTCGACCCCGAGCAGCGGAGCGCGCGCCTGGCGGCCGCGGGCCTGTCCGATGCGATGCTCGCGGAGGACGCTCGCGCCGTCGGCCTCGCGGGGGCGTGGGTCGCCCGGCGCGCCGCGCGTCTCGCCCTGGGCGCGGGTCGCCGCGGTGCGCGGCTGAGCGCGGACGCGGCACGCCGGGCGGCGCCGGTCGGTGGCCGCGGGCTCCGGACGATGGGATCGGCGGCGGTCGCCGGGACGCGACGGGCGGGCCGCGCGTCCCTGGCCGCGGGGCGGCGGATGGGCGGCGCCCTCGCCGAGCGACGCTCCGCGGACCGCGAGGCGGATGGACCGCGGGATGGAGCGGACGCGGGCTGACGCCCGCTGCGGCGACACGCCATCGGGCACCGCCGTGCGCCCGGCGCCTCAGCCCAGAGGCTGTGAACACATCGGCCGCCCGTCGGGTCGCGGCCAGCGCGGCGGGTCCGGCCCGCCCGGCCGGGTCCGGCCCGCCCCGGAGTCGTGCCGCGGTGTCCGCCCAGCGGTCGCCCCGCGGTGTCCGCCCAGCGGTCGCCCCGCGGTGTCCGCCCAGCGGTCGCCCCGCGGTGTCCGCCCAGCGGTCGCCCCGCGGTGTCCGCCCAGCGGCCATGGCCGACGCGTCCGGACCCGATCCCGTCGGGTCGGGCCGCTGGCAGGCCCATCCGGACACGCACGGTCCGATGCGGGCCGCCGAGGGGCCCATCCGGACGCGCACGGTCCGATCGGGGTCGATGACCGGCCCGGGATCGGACGCGCCGGCCCGGGGCATGTCGGTCGTGTCCGCTCGGCGGCCGGGCGCCCGATGTCCGGCGGTCGTGTCCGCCCGGCGGCCGGGCGCCCGATGCCCGGCGGCCAGGCGCCCGATGCCCGGCGGCCAGGCCTCGTGGCGCCTCGGGGACCGAACGGGTGTTCGGGTCGGCGGGCAGGTCGAACAGGGTCCCGGTGCCCGGATCGTGCTCGTCATCGATGGCTGGAGCGTGGCTGCACCAGCCATGGGCTGGGGATCCCCTGCGCCGGGAGATGTTCAGGGCCGCTCAGACCTCGGCGCGCGCGGTCAGGGCGTCCCGCCATGCGGCGAGCGCCTCCGGCCACCATCGGTCCACGATCGGCTCGTCCCCGTACCAGCGCGACCCGAGCGTGCCATGGGTCGCGTCATCGAGGGTCACCTGTCGGGCACCCGCGAGATGCGCCGCGGCGAGCCCCACGATGCCGTCGCCGCCGTCCTCCCCCATGGCGCCCACCACCAGGCGATACGGCAGGTCGAGGGCCCGCAGCCACCACGGCGCCCTCGCCGATATCGAGGCATCGATGGCGCGGGACCCGACCGTCACGAACCTGCGGCGCGGGTCGCCCGGCCCGGTCTCCGGCACGCCGTCCAGGAACGCGGCCGCCCGCACGCCCTGATGGCGGAGCAGCACGGGGGCGTGCGCCAGCCCGTGCGGCGTGCCCAGCGTCACCAGGCAGCCCACGGCATCCCGGACGTCGGCGCGGCGGCCGTCGAACGGCTCCGGTGACAGCGCGAGCCGCGTGAGGATGCCGCCGCCGCTGTGGCCGACGACGAGCAGCGGCCGATCGCCGCCCGCCGCCCGATGCGCGCGTCGCACCGCGAGCCCCGTCCGAAGGAGCAGCGGCCCCAGTCCCACGAGGCCGGCCGCCAGCCAGTCGACGGCATGGACGTTCGCGATGGCCACCGAGCGGGCCCCGCGCCGGAGCAGTCGCTCGCGCAGGCGGCGATAGTGGAACGGCTCCGTCAGGAACCCGCCCACGATGAGCACGGGCGGCGCGTCGGCAGGGTGCACGGCATCACCATACCGCCGCGGCGCCGGGGGTGGCCGCCGTCGAACCGATAGGATGCGGCCGATGCGCACCCCCTCATCGCTCGGCCCCCGCTCCCGGATCGCGGCGCACGTCCTGGTGGTCATCGGGGCGCTGATCGCGGCATCCCTGCTCGTGGCGCTGCTCGAGGGCTCGCTGGGCGTCCCCGACGCATCGGCCAGCTACCTCCTCGCGGTGGTCGCGGTGGCGGTCGCGGTCGGCACGCGGGCGGCCATCGCCACCGCCGTCGGCGCGTTCCTGGCCTACGACTACCTGTTCATCTCGCCCATCCACACCCTCACGGTCAGCGATCCGGGCGAGTGGCTGCATCTGCTCCTGCTCACGCTGGTCGGCATCGTGGTGGGTCAGCTGGCGGGCCTCCAGCGCATGCGCGCGGACGCGGCCGAGGCACGAGAGCACGACGCGCGCGCGCTGTTCGGCATCAGCCACGCGATCGCCACCGAGCCGACGCTCGAGGCGGCCGCCGGGCGCATCGTCGGGATGGTCGCCCGGGGCGCGCGCATGGAGCGGGTCTGGATCCGCCTCGGCGAGGAGGGCGGGGCAGCGAGCACGCTCGCCGACACCGCGCCCGCGGCCAGCCTGCCCGCTCCGGCATCGTTCGCGGTGCTGCGCCGGATGCCCGGCGAGGAGCCCGCGGTCTGGACGCGCGTCCACGAGCCCGGCAGGTCCGGCACCGTCGGGCCGGACGTGCTCGCCCATCGGGCCCGCATCCTCGAGGGAGAGCGTGCCCTCGGCTCGCTGTGGTGCCTCCGCAGGCGCGGGCTGCCCACTCCCGACGGGTCGGAGACCCGCCTCGTGGCCGCCGCGGCGGACCAGCTGGCCGGGGCCATCGTGCGCCGACGCCTGGCCGCGGCCGCCACCGACGCGGAGGTCGCCCGCCGCAGCGAGGCCGCCAAGACCGCGCTGCTGGACTCCGTCTCCCATGACCTGCGCACGCCGCTGGCCTCGATCCGCACGGCGGCGGGGGCGCTCATGGACCCGGAGGTGGACTGGACGGCCGACGAGATGCGCCGGACCGCGGGCGCCATCGACCGCGAGGCCGACCGGCTCAATCGCCTCGTGTCCAACCTGCTGGACATGAGCCGGATCGATGCCGGGGTGCTCCAGCCCATGCTGGCTGCCCATGTGCTCGCCGACCTGGTGGAGCGGACGGTGGAGCGGGTCGCGCCGCTGCTCGCCCCGCGGACTCCGGTGGTCGACGTCCCCCCAGAGCTCGTCCCCGTCCTGGTCGACGAGGTGTGGACCGACCAGGTGCTCACGAACCTGCTGGAGAACGTCGCGCGCTACACGCCCGCCGGCACCACCGTGCGCGTGACCGCCGCGGCCGAGGCGGACCGGGTGCGCGTCACGATCGCGGACGACGGTCCGGGCGTCTCGCCCGAGGCGCTCGCCAGGCTGTTCGAGAAGTTCTATCGGGCGCCCCGGGCGGCCGAGGGGTCGCGGCGCGGCTCGGGCATCGGACTGTCGGTCGCGGTGGCGCTCGTGGAGGCGATGGGCGGCGCGATCGCGGCCCGGGCCGTGGAGCCGCACGGTCTCGCGGTCGACGTGTGGCTGCGGGCGGCGATCCCGGGCACCCGGGGACACGGTGCGGTGCCGCATGGCGCGTGAGCTGGCGCGGGGGACGGGCGCCTCGGTCCTGGTGGTGGAGGACGACGTCGACCTGCGCCGGACGCTCGTGGTGCTGCTCCGCGGGCACGGGTTCGAGGTGGGCGAGGCCGGCGACGCCGCGACGGCGATGCGACGCTGGGAGGACGCCCGCCCGGATCTGCTCATCCTGGACCTGGGCCTGCCCGACGCCGACGGCACGGCCGTCATCCGCCGGGTCCGTCGCGAGGCGACGACGCCCATCCTCATCCTGTCCGCCCGCGACCGGGAGCCGGACAAGGTCACGGCGCTGGAGGCGGGCGCCGACGACTACGTGACCAAGCCCTTCGGGGCTGCCGAGCTCATGGCGCGCATCGGCGCCCTGCTCCGGCGGGCGGGCGGAGGGGCGGCGGACCCGGCAGGCATCCTGCGTGCCGGAGCGGTGGAGCTGGACATCTCGGCCCACCGGGTGACCGTGGACGGGCGGCCGGTCGCCCTCACGCCCAGGGAGTTCCAGGTGCTCAAGGTGCTGCTGTCGCACCCCGGCCGCCT
Organism: Chloroflexota bacterium; assembly: GCA_034436555.1. Lineage (GTDB taxonomy): Bacteria > Chloroflexota > Limnocylindria > Limnocylindrales > CSP1-4 > JAFMJV01. The sequence goes on from DAOTUU010000044.1 coordinate 12,133, forward strand.
GGTCACCCACGGCCGGCTGCTGCGTGCCGTCTGGGGCACCGCGTACGACGACGAATCGCACTACGTCCACGTGTACGTGAGCCAGATCCGCCGCAAGCTCGCGGCCGCCGATCCGTCGGGTGCCATGCGGGACCTCATCGTGGCCGAGCCGGGGGTGGGCTACCGCGTCCGGTCTTGAGCCCTCCTTGAGCGGTCGGGAGGGTGCGCGGCCCATTTCCTCGTGGGGGTCGGCGCCATGGTGGAGCCATGGAGACCGCCACGCGCCGCTGGGTGCTGCTCGTCGAGGATGACGAGACGCTCGGCGGCCTGCTGACCGACCACCTGCGCCGGCGCGGCATCGACGCCCGGCGCTGCGAGACGATCGCGGACGCGGTGGCCCGGCTCCGTCCGGACGACCCACCGGCGCTGGTCGTGCTGGACATCAACCTGCCCGACGGTGCCGGGTGGCAGGTCGCCCGGCATCCCGCGTACATCGCGGCGGGCGCTCCGCCGGTCGTGGTCGCCTCCGCGGTCGCGGTCCGCCCGGAGCAGCTCGCCGCGGCGGGCATCACCGGGTACCTGCCCAAGCCATTCCCGCTCCGCACGTTCATGGACGTGGTGGAGCGCCACCTGCGGCCGGCCGAGGCGCCGGAGCACGACGAGGGACGATCGTGATCGACGATGTGGGCATGCTGGGGCTCCTGGCCCTGGCCGGCGCGGCCATGTTCGGCCTGCTCGCGCTGTGCGCGCGGCTCGCGCGATGAGCGCCATCGACGCCTCGGTCGCGCTCGTCGCGCTGGCGGTGGCGCTGTACCTGCTGGTGGCGCTGTTCCGCGCCGAGGAGATCTGAGCCGTGCCGTCCATCTCGGACCTCGTGCCGGTCATCGTCCTGTTCCTGGTGCTCCTGGGGGTGACCCCGCTCATGGGCCGCTACATGGCGGACGTGCTGGAGGGGCGCCGCTCGCTGCTCTCGCCGGTCCTGGCCCCCGTGGAGCGGACCGTCTACCGTGTCGCGGGCATCGACCCGACGCGGGAGCAGACCTGGATCCGCTACTCGGTCGCGCTCATCGTGTTCTCGCTCGCCTCGATCGCGGTCCTGTACCTCCTCCAGCGCCTCCAGGGCGTCCTGCCGCTCAACCCCACCGGTGCGGCGGCGACCGCGCCGGATCTGGCGTTCAACACCGCGGTCAGCTTCACCACGAACACGAACTGGCAGAACTACGCGGGCGAGACGGGCATGTCCCACCTGCTTCAGATGATCGGCCTGACCGTCCAGAACTTCGCGTCGGCGGCCGTGGGCATCGCGGTCGCCGTCGCCCTCGTGCGCGGCCTGACGCGCAGGAGCGTCACGACCATCGGCAGCTTCTGGACCGACCTCGTGCGGGCCACGCTCTACATCCTGCTGCCGGTCGCCATCGCGGCCGCGCTGGTGCTGGTCGCGCAGGGCGCCATCCAGACCCTGGACGGCCCGCTCACGCTGTCCACGCTCACCGGTGACAGCCAGACCATCGCGCTCGGTCCGGTGGCCAGCCAGGAGGCCATCAAGGTCCTGGGCACCAACGGCGGGGGCGTGTTCAACGCCAACTCCGCGCACCCCTTCTCCAACCCCACCGCGTTCACCAACATGCTCCAGCAGCTGCTCATCCTGGTCATCCCCTTCGGGCTGACCGCGACGCTCGGCCACATGGCCGGCGACCGGCGCCAGGGCTGGGTCCTGTTCGGGGCGATGACCCTCATCCTCGTCGGCTTCGGGGCGGTGGCCGTCGCCGCCGAGCTGCGCGGCAACCCGCTGTTCCCGGCGGGCCTGGACCAGGCGGCGGGCAACCTCGAGGGCAAGGAGCTGCGCTTCGGGTCCGTGGGCAGCGCCGTGTTCGCGGCCATCACGACCGGCAGCAGCACCGGCGCCGTGGACGCGATGCACGCGAGCTTCACGCCCATCGGCGGCCTGGTGCCGCTGACGCTGATGCTGCTGGGCGAGATCGTGCCCGGCGGCAACGGCTCGGGCCTGTACGGGATGCTCGTGTTCGCGATGCTCGCGGTGTTCCTCGCGGGCCTGATGGTGGGTCGCACGCCGGAGTACCTGGGCAAGAAGGTGGAGGCGTACGAGATGAAGATGAGCATGCTGTTCGTGCTCGTGGGCGCCTTCTCCGTGTGCGTCCTCACCGCGGTCGGCGTGTCCTGGGCGGAGGGCCGGGCGGGACCCCTGGAGAGCGGCCCCCACGGCTTCACCGAGATCCTGTACGCGTTCGCATCGCAGACCGGCAACAACGGGTCGGCGTTCGGGAGCCTCACCGGCAACACCCCCTTCTACAACGTGACGGGCGCCGTCGCGATGCTCCTGGGCCGCTTCGGGATGATCATCCCGGTCCTGGCGATCGCGGGCTCCATGGCCGCCAAGCGCCGCGTCGCCCCATCGGCGGGCACCTTCCCCACCACGGGACCGCTGTTCGTGGGCCTGCTCGTGGGCGTCGTGCTCATCGAGGGCGCCCTGACCTACTTCCCGGCGCTGGCGCTGGGATCCATCGCAGAGGAGCTGGCCATGGCGGCCGGGAGAATCGACCGATGACCCAGGTGACGACGGCGCCGACCGTCATCGACACCTCCCGCGGCACCCGACGCGCAGCCCGGGCGGAGCGCGACGCGCAGCAGGCGGACCCGGGTGGCCCGGGCGGCTCCGGCGGCCATCCCCGCAACCGGGGCATCCTGGACCCGCGGCTGCTGCGGGCGGCCCTGCCCCAGGCCGTGCGCAAGCTGGACCCCCGCCGGCTGGTGCGCGACCCGGTCATCTTCGTGGTGGAGGTCTGCGCCGCGCTCGCGACGATGGTGCTCGTCCTGGACGCGCTGGGCGTGACGGCGCCCGCCCCGGGAGAGGTGGGACGGGACCTGGGGTTCACCGCCCAGATCGCGGCGTGGCTCTGGTTCACGGTCCTGTTCGCCACGTTCGCGGAGGCCATCGCCGAGGCCCGCGGACGCGCCCAGGCGGCGACGCTGCGCAGGACCCGCTCCGAGACCCGGGCGCGGCGCCGGCGGCCCGACGGGTCGCTGGAGGACGTGGGCAGCGGCGAGCTGCGCGTCGGGGATCTCGTGGTGGTGGCCGAGGGTGGCACCATCCCCGGCGACGGCGACGTGGCGGAGGGCGTGGCGTACGTCAACGAGGCCGCCATCACCGGCGAGTCGGCGCCCGTGCTCAAGGAGCCCGGCACGGACATCCGTTCCAGCGTCACGGGCGGCACGACCGTGGTCAGCGACCAGCTGGTCATCCGCATCACCGCGAACCCGGGCGAATCCTTCCTGGACCGGATGATCGCGCTCGTGGAGGGCGCCAAGCGCAAGCGCACGCCCAACGAGATCGCCCTGTCCATCCTGCTGGCGGGTCTCTCGCTGGTGTTCCTCATCGTGACCGTCACGCTCCGCCCGTTCGGGCAGTGGGCGGGCGCGGAGCTGGGCGTGGTGGTCCTGGCGGCCCTGTTCGTGTGCCTCATCCCCACCACCATCGGCGGCCTGCTCTCCGCCATCGGCATCGCGGGCATGGACCGCGTGGCGCGCTTCAACGTGCTGGCCATGAGCGGCCGCGCCGTGGAGGCCGCCGGTGATGTGGACGTGCTGCTGCTGGACAAGACCGGCACCATCACGTTCGGCAACCGCATGGCGTCGCGCTTCGAGCCGCTGCCCGGCGTCACGCGCGGGGAGCTGGCAGAGGCCGCGCTGCTGTGCTCGCTGGACGACGAGACGCCGGAGGGTCGATCGGTCGTCACGCTCGCCCGGTCCGTGCTGGGCGACCCGGGTGCGGGCGACGTGGGCATGCATGAGGGCGCCGGCGGCGCCGACGCCACGGCCCGTCGTCCGGCCATCGCCCAGACCGTGCCCTTCAGCGCGGAGCGGCGCACCAGCGGCGTCATCCTCGCGGACGGCACCGCCGTCCTCAAGGGTGCCGTGGACGCCATCGTGGCAGGCGCTCCCGACCACCCGCGGGCGGAGCTGCGCGCTCTCACCGACGAGATCGCGGGTCTGGGCGCCACGCCCCTGGCGGTCATCCGGGGCGACCGCGTGCTGGGGCTCATCGAGCTCAAGGACACCGTCAAGCCGGGCATGCGCGAGCGGTTCGTGGACCTCCGGCGCATGGGCATCCGGACGATCATGGTCACCGGCGACAACCCGGTGACCGCCCGGACCATCGCCTCCGAGGCCGGCGTGGACGACTTCGTGGCGGAGGCGAAGCCCGAGGACAAGATCGCGGTCATCCGCCGCGAGCAGGCCGACGGGCATCTCGTGGCGATGACCGGCGACGGCACCAACGACGCGCCGGCGCTCGCCCAGGCGGACGTCGGCGTGGCCATGAACAGCGGCACGTCGGCGGCCAAGGAGGCGGCCAACATGGTCGACCTCGACTCCGACCCCACGAAGCTCATCGAGATCGTGGCGATCGGCAAGCAGCTGCTCATCACGCGCGGCGCCATCACCACGTTCTCCATCGCCAACGACGTGGCCAAGTACTTCGCGATCGTGCCCGCGCTGTTCGCGGTGGCCTACCCGGACCTGGAGCGGCTGGATGTGATGGGGCTGTCCACGCCCGAGAGCGCCATCCTGTCCGCGGTCATCTTCAACGCGCTGGTCATCGTGGCCCTCGTGCCGCTGTCCATCCGGGGCGTGGCGTATCGGGCCGCTCCGGCCGCGGAGCTGCTGCGGCGCAACCTGCTCGTCTACGGCCTGGGTGGCATCGTGGCGCCGTTCGTGGGCATCAAGCTCATCGACGTCGTCGTGAGCACGCTCGGCCTGGCATAGGAGACCCCCGGACATGAACCCGACCGCCATCGTGCGCACGATCCGGCCCGCGCTGGGCGTGCTGCTGATGCTGGGCATCATCACCGGCATCGCCTACCCCCTGGGCATCACGCTCGCCGCGCAGCTCGCGTTCCCGGACCAGGCGAACGGCTCGCTCGTCCGCATCGACGGCACGCCCGTCGGCTCCCGGCTCATCGGCCAGGTCTTCGACGATCCCCGGTACCTGTGGGGTCGACCGTCCGCCGCCGGGTCCGGCTACGACGCGATGGCGTCGGCCGGATCCAACCTGGGGCCCACCAGCGGGGCGCTCATCGACCGGGTGACGGCCGAGCTGGGGCGGATCCAGGCCGCGGACGGCGCGGGGTCGGTGCCGATCGAGCGGGTGACCGCGAGCGCATCGGGCCTGGACCCCCACCTCTCGCCCGAGGGCGCCCGCTCGCAGGCGGGGCGCATCGCCGCCGCGCGGGGCATCCCCGCAGAAGCGGTGCTCGCCGCGATCGAGCGCCGCACCGAGCGCCCGTTCGGCGGCCTGTTCGGGCCCACCGTGGTGAACGTGCTCCTGGTCAACCTGGACCTGGACGGCCGACTGCCGTGACCGAGCCCCCGTCGCCGGTGCCCCACACCCCGGATGCCCGGCCCGGTCGGGGTCGGCTGCGGGTGTACCTGGGCATGGCACCCGGCGTGGGCAAGACCTGGGAGATGCTGCGCGAGGCGCACCGGCGGCGCGAGCGCGGCACGGACGTGGTCGTGGGCTTCGTGGAGACGCACGGCCGGCGCAACACGGCGGACCAGGTGGGCGACCTGGAGGTGGTCCCCCGCCGGCGCCTGGAGCACCGCGGGGTGGCCATCGAGGAGATGGACACCGACGCCATCCTCGCCCGGGCGCCCGCCGTGGTGCTGGTGGACGAGCTGGCCCACACGAACGCGCCGGGGTCGGCGCGCGAGAAGCGCTGGCAGGACGTGGAGGTGCTGCGCGACGCGGGCATCGACGTCATCAGCACCTGCAACGTGCAGCACCTCGATTCGATCGCGGACGCGGTGGCCACGATCACCGGCGCGCCCATCAACGAGCGGCTGCCGGACGCGGTCCTGGCGGAGGCGGACGAGGTGGAGCTCATCGACATGAGCCCGCACGCGCTGCGCCAGCGGATGCGCCACGGCAACGTCTACCCGGCCGAACGCGCCGCCATCGCGCTGGACCGGTTCTTCACGGAGGCGAACCTGACCGCGCTGCGGGAGCTGGCACTCCGGTTCACCGCGGGACGCGTGGAGGCGCAGCTCGACGACTGGTCCGAGCGGGTGCCGCTGCCCGCGGTCCTGGACCGGATCGTCGTGGTCGTCGATGAGCAGGCGGTGGCCCGCCGGGCCATCCGGCGCGCGGCCGCCCTGGCGGGCGCGATGCGCACGCGCCTGGTGGCGCTGGTGGTCAGCGACCCCGACGACGGCGCCCTGCCGTTCGACCGGCGGCGGGACCTCGCGGAGCACATCGAGTACGCCCGGGACCTGGGCGCGGACGTGGTGACCGTGGAGCACGAGGACCTCGTGACCGCCATCGTGGAGGCCGCCCGGACGCACCGCGCCACCCAGGTGGTCATCGGGCACCGGGCGCGAGGCGGCCTGGACCGGCTGCTCCACCGGTCGCTCGCGACCCAGGTCATCGAGCGGGCGCCGCACCTGGAGGTCCACATCGTGGGGCCCGGGCAGGGGCCCGCGGACGCGTTCGCGGCGGGCGCCGGCGAGACCTGAGGACGCGGTCTCCCGCGGAGAGCACTCGCCGGCCACCCTCCTGGGTCAGGGTTCTGGGCGGGGCTGCCGGCGCCAGCCCGACAACGCCGTTCGCAGCAGACCCGCGTGCCGCATCGGGCGCAGCGACCCGTGGGTCGGCCTTGCACTGGAGGAGCTGGGGGCCCGCGTCGGCGATTGTGGTCATCTGTCGCCGATGTTCCCTTGGGGATGCTATCGTGACCACATGACCGAGGTCGGCATTCGCGAACTGAAGAAGCACCTGTCCGAGTACCTGGACCGCGCCGCCAGCGGCGAGGTGGTGGTCGTCACCGACCGCGGCTGGCCCAAGGCTCGGCTCGGCCCGTTGACCGCGACCGAGCGGCTGGCTCAGGGTGTCCGCGAGGGCTGGATCACGCCACCGGCGCGACCGGGTCCGCCCGACTTCGATCACCCTCGCTTCACGCCGATCCGGCCGATGCAGGAGGTCCTTGATGAGGACAGAGGGTCGTGACCCAGTACCTCGATAGCAGCGCGCTGCTGTCAGTGATCCTTGACGAGCCCAGGGCGGATGCGGTCCGAGACCGACTCGCTCGGGATGCCGAGTGGTCCACAGCGCGGCACACGTTGGTCGAGGCGCGGCGGAACATCGTACGGCTCGTCGCACCTGAGCACGTCGAGCGTGCTCGTCGCGCATTCATGCTCCACTGGGACAGGACCAGCATCATCGAGGTCGACGCCGACGTCTGCGCCTCCGCCGCCGCCCTGGCCGAACGGACCGGAATCCGCACGCTCGACGCGCTTCACCTGGCAGCGGCGCTGCGCCGCGGGGGCTCGGAGATCGTGATGCTCACCCTGGATCGTCGGCTGTGGGGGGCGGCACGCTCCATGGGCATGCCCGCACCCGATCTCGCGGGGTTCGAGGGAGGGTAGCGTCCCTGACTGCCGCGCCCCGCGGCGGCATGGCCCAACGGGGGCAGCGGTATCCCGACAGCTCGCGGACGCCTGCTACCGTTGCCGTGTGGACTCCCTGGAACGCTGCCTGACCGTCCTCGATGGCGGCATCCCCGACCGCGTCCCGGTCTGCCTCGAGAACTTCATGCACGCGTGCCGGGTGGCAGACGTCTCGCTCCAGGACTACGTTGCGGACGGAGCGGTGATGGCGCGCACCCACATCGTCGCCTGGGAGCGGTTCGGACACGATCTCATCGACCTGGAGAACGGGGTGTGCGCCCTCGCGGGCGCGGTCGGCTGCACCGTGGAGGTCCCGGACGCGGAATCGCCGCCCTGGGTCATCGCCCCGGCGCTCGAGAGGATCGAGGATGTCGGCCTCCTGCGCCCCATCGACCCCCAGCGGGACGGCACCCTCCCGGCGATGCTGGAGGCGACGCGGATCCTGCGGCGGGAGGTCGGCGACCGGGTGTGCATCCTCGCGGAGGCGGACCAGGGCCCGTTCAGCCTCGCGGCCCAGATCGTGGGCATCGAGGAGTTCCTGATGGCGATCATGGAGCCCCACCGGGCTCGCTTCGTCGAGGCGCTCCTGGCCTACACCACCGAGCAGGTGACCCGCTACGCGCTGGCGCTGCTGGACGCCGGGGCGCACCTGACGATGATGGGCGAGAGCATCGCGGGACCGGACGTGTGCGCCCCCGACCAGTACCGGTCGATCGCGCTGCCCTGGGAGCGACGGGTCGTGGACGCCGTGGCGGCGCGCGGCGGGACCATGGGCATCCACATCTGCGGCGACGCCACGCGCATCGCGGACGACATGGTCCAGACCGGCGCCCGCTTCCTGCAACTGGACCACAAGATCGATCGCGGGCGCGTGAAGGCGACGACCGCGGGTCGCACGACCGTCATCGGCACGGTGGATCCCAGCGAGGTGATCACGCGCGGCACCCCGCAGGCCGTGCGCGCGGCGGCCGAGGCGGACCTGCGGGTGCTCGCTCCCGGCGGTGGATTCATCCTCAGCCCGGGCTGCTCCCTGCCCTACCCGGCGCCGGACGAGAACGTGGAGGCGCTCGTGCGGGCCGCCCGCGACTGGCGGTCCCCGGACGCGGTCCGTGCCTGAGGCCGCGACGGGCGCCCGGCCGCTCCGCATCCTCGCGCTCGGCGCCCACGCGGACGACCTGGAGATCCTCGCGGGCGGCACGCTCGCGCGGCTCGCGGACGCCGGCCATCGGCTGACCATGGCCACGGCGACCTGGTGCCGATTCGGGTCCTACGAGCTGGAACCGGAGGCGTGCTCCGACGCACGGCACGCCGAGGCCGCCCGGTCGGCCGCGCTCCTGGGGGCGGAGTACCGGGCGCTGATGATCCCCGACGACACCCTGAACCCGCACGACGACGCCCAGCAGCACCTGGTCATGGAGCTCGTCCGGAGCGTGCGCCCGGACGTCATCCTCACCCATTCCCCGGCGGACTACCACACGGACCACACGAACCTGTTCGAGCTGGTCCGCTGGACCGGTCCGCTGCTGGGCATGCCCCAGTACCGGACGCCGTCGCCCCACCTCGACGCGCTGCCGGCGCTGTATGTCATGGACACGCTCAACGGCCGCGGGTTCGAGCCCACCCGCTACGTGGACATCTCGGGGCACCTGGAGCGCAAGCTCGCGATGATCGCCTGCTTCGAGAGCCAGCTGCCCTTCCTGGAGCGCTACTTCGGCATCGACGTGCTCGAACAGGCGGCGGCGGTGGCGCGATTCCGGGGACTCCAGGCGGGCGTCCGCCACGCCGAGGGGTTCCAGCGATGGATGACCGCGGGCTGGGGGAACCTCACGGCCGACGCGCTGCCCTGACCGGCCGGGAGCCGAGCGCCACGACCGCGACGCCCGCCATCGTGACGGCGAGCCCGGCCACCTCCGCGGGCGTGACCGCCTCGCCCAGCAGGATCGCGCCGGCGGCCACGCCCACCACGGGCACCGAGAGCGAGCCGACGCCGGTCTGGAGCGGGCCCAGCGTGCGCACGGCGGTCTGCTGCGCGAAGTATCCGAACGCGGTCGCGATGACGCCGCTGTAGAGCACCGCGGCCAGGAGCACCGGGTCCCAGGCGATGTCGCGCACCTCCGGCAGGGCGAGCACGACCAGCGGCACGAGCGCCACCAGGAACTGCCAGGGCAGCAGCTCCAGGGGCGTTCCGATCCAGCGATGAAGGCGGACGTGGACCATGGCGACCGCGCCGCTCACCGCCCCCAGCAGCAGGCAGGCGGCGCCCACGAGGGTCCCCGACGCGCTCCAGTCGATCTCGCCGGGCTGGAGCAGCAGCACCAGGCCGGTCATGCCGAGCGCGAGCCCCAGCCACTCCGAGCGTGACGGGAGCGAGCGCCGGACGAGCGCCATGATGGGCACCACCCACAGCGGCAGGGTGTAGGCGAGGATCGACGCGTGGCCGGCCGTGATGCGCACGAGCCCGAGGTTCGCGAGCGCCACGGTCGCCGCGATGCCCACGATCCCGTAGGACACGACGATCGAGGCGTCCCCGCGCGCCGGCCGGTGGAGCCGTCCGGAGGCCAGCAGCCAGCCCGCCAGGACCAGGCCGCCCACGACGACCCGGAGGACGGCGTAGGTGAACGGCGGCACGTCGCCCATGGCCACCTTGAGGATGGACCAGTGGACGCCCCACACGAGGGCCAGCAGGGCCATCAGCAGCCACGCCCTCGTCCGGGCATGGCTCGCGGCGGCTGGACCGCTCACGCGCGGCGCGGGGTGGCTGTCGTCATCTGGCCGAGGCTAGCAGGCGGTCGGCACGCGCGCCCCAGGCTGCGACACGCGCCTGCCAGGTTGCGACACGCGCGCCCCAGGCTGCGACACGCGCGTGCGACCGGGCCCGGCGGGCGGGATGGCCGCCCGGTCGACGCGGACGACCACGGTCATCGGGTCTCGGCGAGCACCCGCTCCATGACCTCCACGAAGCGGCCTGGCTCCTCGAACGAGGGGCGGTGACCGGAGTGCGGGAACTCGACCCAGGTCTTGGCGGGCGCCGCGAGATCCTGGAACCACTGCCGCGCGAGGGTCATCCGACCCCGGGCCTCGTGAGCGCCCATGACCAGGTAGACCGGGACGCCGAGCGACGGGACATCCACCCGGAAGTCGATCTCCTGAAGCTGGGGGTACAGCACCGAGAACGTGTCCAGGAACCCGCGGAGCCCATTGACCTGGTCCATCAGGTCGTTCTCGGGGACGAGCAGGTTCGCGGGCATCTCCCGGTCGTTGTCGAACTCCGGGTACGGGTTCCAGTCGTGCTCGTGCGACAGGGCGTCCTCGTAGCGCAGGATGTCGGCGTAGGGCGGTGGACCGTATGCCCGCAGTCGGCCGGCGAGCGCGCGATCGCCCACCCGCTCGGCCCACGCGAGTGTGTCCTCCCAGAACATCCGGTCGGTGTCCCGCTGGCTGACCATCTGACCCGTGCCGATGAACGCATGGTAGAGGTCGGGTCTGCGCTGGGCGGCGAGCACCCCGAGCGTGCTGCCCCAGGAGTTGCCGGTGAGGTAGATGCGCTCCTGGGCGAAGCGGTCCCGGAGGTGCTCCGTCAGCTCGATGGTGTCCCTGACCATGCCGTCGAGGGTCAGCGTCTCCACCGGATCGAGCGACGCGTAGGACTTGCCCGTGCCCCGCTGGTCCCAGGTCACCACGACGAACAGGCGCTCGAGGCCCGTGTCGGCTCGCATCGCCCCGATGTCGGTGCCGCCCGGTCCGCCGGCGAGATGGAGGAGCACAGGCGCGTCTGCCCTGTGTCCGCGGATCATGAGCGCCTGGTCGCGGCCGCCGATGGGCAGGCGCACGAGCTCCGCGATGCTGCCCGCCAGGGCGCCGCCGTCAGCGCCCACGACGGGAGCGGTGCTCGCGGGGCGCAGGAATGATGTCGCGAGGAGGACCACCGCGAGTGTGGCCGCCGCGGTGGCGACGCGTCGCGGCCACCCGGGCGGCGCCGCGCGCGACGGGTCCGCGCGCGCGGCGAGCCACAGGCCGACGAGCAGCCCCAGCATCAGCGACGGCAGGCTGACCACGAGGGTCACGCCGCGGCCCACGACCAGGGCGATGATGCCGTAGGTCGAGCCCAGGGAGACCGCATCGACGGTGGGCCCGCTCGCACCCGCACGTCCGATCTCGAAGGCGACGAGGGCCGCGATGGGCACGAACGCCAGGGACCAGCGACTGGCGGCGATCCAGGCGGTGGCGACGCCCAGCAGCGTCAGGACGGCCATCCAGACGGCGACATCGCGGGCGGTGGCCGGACCTCGGGGCGTCAGCCACGCCATCGCCGCGGCCACCAGGGCCGCCACGACCATGGCCATGGCCAGGCGCATCGGGCGAGGCAGTGCCGCCGACGAGACGCGCCGGGGCAGCGCCGGATGCCGGACGACCGTGGAGCGGATGGCGGACATCGGAGACCCCCTCGTCGAACATGGGTGTGCCCGCGGCACGACATCGGGGGCCAGCCGCGGGACCGAGCATCGACCCGGTCGCCGCGCTGTTCCAGATCGTGCAGCGCGGACATTCGCCCGCCAAGGGCCATCGGCCACAGGGTCGTCGTGCCGGAGGGCTCGTCACTGGGGACGGAGCGTCACCTCGGTCGCTCGGCCCGTCGGGCGCGGTAGCTCGGCCCGACGGGCGCGGTCCCGAGGGCGCCCTCCTCGCCGCGGGACCGCCGGCCGCGACAGGGTGACAGCGACTGCTAGCATGGGCGGTCCACGCCACGTCCACCGGGAGACCTGGACCATGGCATCAGCGACGCGGGCCGGGGATCTGCTCGGCCGGCCGCTGCGGCGCATCACGCGGAAGCGGCTCCGACTCGGTGGCGTTCCCCGACCGGCCCGCCTGGCCGCGCTGGCGCTCGTGGGTCTGCTGGTCACGACGGCGGTCGTGGTCGTGCTGTCCGCCACGCTGGGCAGCGGCCTGCCGGGCGGCACCCTCGCCGTGCCGGAACGCGCCTGGCCGCGGCTCGCGTTCCTCCTGTTCATGGGCGGGCTCGCCATCGTCGCCGGTGCCACGGCCTCCGCCACGGCGCTGCCCGGGGCGCGGTTCCGAGCGCCCCTGCTCCTCGCGATCGCGCTGTGCACCGCGTCGGTCGGGGCACGCATGTTCCAGGTTCCCGACGCGGCCGGCGCGGCGCCCCAGATCCTGGGGGTCGCCGGACTGGGCGGGGCGACCATGCTCCTCGCCGTGGCGGCCGCCCGATGGCACCGACCCGGCGCCGGGGCGCTCGCGACCGCCGCGGCGTTCGCGCCCGTCGCGTGGCTGGGGGCCGAGATCTGGGCGGTCGCCACGGGCGACACGGGCCTCGAGGCGGCACTGGTCACGAGCGTGATGGACTACCTCCGCCTCTCTGACGTCGCCAGCGGGGTCCTCGTGCTGTGGGGCACGTTCGCGATCCTTCGGACGGCCCGGAGCGCGGGCGCGCTGGGTGGCAGATCGGTCATCGGGGCGGTCCCCGTCCTCCTGGGTGTGCTGGTCGCGAAGCTCGCATGGATCGGCATCGGGCTGACCGGCCGGGTCCCCTCCGACCTGCCCGAGGCCGCCGAGGCGTGGCGGCGCGCGGGCGATGACGGACCGTGGGCCTGGATCGCCGCCGGGATCATCGCGGGCGGCGCGGTGCTGCTCGTGACCCGGGCCCGCCGACGCATCGACGAGCGGGGCGTCCGCGGCGGGTTCTGGGTGCTGGTCGGCGCCTTCACCATCCCCACGGCGATCGGGACGGTCCTCGTGATGTCGGCACCGCTGGCGCATCTGGCCGGGGAGGCGTCGCTCAGCGCCGTCCGAAGCGCCGTCGACGTCGCGAACGGGTTCATCCTGCCCGTCCAGCTCGCGGTGACCCTCGTGCTGCCGCTCCTGGCGGCCGTCGCCTGGCGGCTCGGCGAGCGATCCATCGGACTCACGCTGGCGGTCGCATCCGCCTGGCTGGTGCCGCTCGGCATCGCCACGGCGTGGCCGATGGCGACCCTCGGCGCGTCGGGCTCACCGATCGATCCGCTCCTGCCGAGTCCGCTCGCGGTGGACACGCTGCTGACGCTGGGCGCCGGCGTGGTCTGCGTCCACGCCCGCCTGGGACATCGCTGGACGCTTGATCCGCGCCTGCTCCTCGTGGCCATGCTGGTCACGGGCATCGCGGCCAACACTGGGCTGCTCATCCCCGAGCCCGTCGCCCTGCCGATGATGGCGCTGCTGCTCATCTATCCCGTGGCCTGGACGCTGCTGGTCGACGCCGCACCGCTCAACCTGCCGGGGCCGGGCCGCCCCTTCCGCGTCGTCTGGATCCTCGCGTCGTCGGCCCTGCTGCTGCTGCTCGCGATGATGCCGCTGGCTCTCGGCGAGCGGCCGGACGCGGGAATGACATCGCTCGCGCGACTCCTGATGGCCCTGCCTGTCGGGGTCGCCCTCGTCCACGCGTGGTGGGGCCGCGAGCGGCGGCTCCCGCGACTGGACCGCCCCCTGATCGACGCTCCATCGATCCTGACGCGCGTGGACGCCTTCGACACGGGATGGCGACTCGCGGCAGGCACCACGCTCCTGCTCGGTGTCGGCCTCGCGATCTGGGCCCATGGGACGGGCAGGCCGCCGGAGGCCGCGCCCACCGGCCCGCCGGGGGCTTCGGCCATCGTCATCGTCGACATCCCGCCCGGGACCGTCCTGTTCGGTTCGCGCATCGACATCGACACCGCGACCCTCGAGGACGCCGGCGATAGGCTCCCGGTCGGCGCCATGGCCACGTGGGCCGGGCGGCTCTCGCGGCCGACGTCGGGTGACGGCCTGGAGCTCCTCATCACGCGCGAGGGCGTGCCGTTCAGCCCGCTCGCGGTCACGCTGCCCGAGGGCGGGGAGTTCGTGTGGCTGATGGACGCCTTCCCGCTGACCACCGAGGCGGTGTTCAGCGTCACCTACCGGGAGCATGGCGAGGTGCTCGCGTCGGGGACGCTCCAGGTGGTCGATCCGTGATGCGCACCGCGGCCGCGACCGACGCATCCACCACGATGCATCCCGCCATGGACGACGAGCGCGAGGAATCGCTCCCCGCGCTCATGCGTGATCAGGATGGTGGGCGATACTGGATTCGAACCAGTGACCTCACGGATGTGAACCGTGCGCTCTAACCGACTGAGCCAATCGCCCGGAGCCGGAAGTATCCCCTGACGGACGGGAACCGTCAAACGTGGACCGTGAGGCCGGGCCAACGGGCGTGCACCCGGTCGGCATCGGCGCCCTCCACCCGCAGCCGCTTGGTCCGCGCGGCCGCGCCGGACTCCAGGGTCACCCGCGTCACGGGCACGTCCAGCGCGTCCGCGACCACCCGCAGCACCGCCGTCGTGGCGGCGCCGTCCACCGGCGCCGCGCGCACGCGGACCCGCAACGCCCCGTCGGGCGTCACGCCCTCCACCGCGTCCCGACCGCCGCGCGGCGTCACCCGCACCGCGAATCGGATGGGGCCCGCGCTCACGACCGTCTCAGAAGAACGTGGAGCACCACGGCGCGTCGAGCGTCGCGAACAGCCGGTCCACGGTCGCGAGCGCACCGGCCCGATGCTCGTCGGCACCGGTCGCCAGCACCGCGTCGCGCAGCCGGGTGCCGCCCAGCAGCGCGGCGCCCACGGCCCCGAGCGGCAGCGTGAGGTCCGGGGCGCGGGACGTCGTCACGCACCTGGCGCCATCGGGCGACGCGTCGAGCGCAAGCGTCGTCCGTTCCGGCGCGCCCGCGGCTCCGCGCCCCACGACGTCGATGACCGCCGACCCCGATGACTCCCAGCGCCGCGCGGCGAGCACCCGCGGCAGGTCGGCGACCCGCACCCACAGGGCGTCGCACAGGTCGGACGGCGTCGCGGCCCGCGGGTTGGCCAGCAGCCACGGCAGCATCTCGGACGGTCGGCGGCGCTCCGCCTGGACGGTGACCACCAGGTCCATCGCCCCGAAGAGCGCCCACAGCGCCGCCTCGGCCCGCGGCGACTGGGCGTGGAGGTCATCGATGTGCACGATCGACCGCGGCTCGTTGTGCTCCCACTTGGCATCGGCGTGGTACCGGGCGTATCCGTCCGCCGACCCCGCGGCATCACGGTGCAGCGCCACCCACCCCTTCCAGGGCCGGCCGACGACCGACGGGCGCAGGTCCAGGTCCCAGTCCCAGCTCAGGTCCCGCCGGCGCAGCTCGCCGGGCTGGCGGAGCCGCTTCGCGTCGAACACCGCCCGCATCTGGTCGCGCGTGGTCGTGCTCGGCGTGACGAGCTCGATCGATCCGTCGTCGTCGACGGGGCGCATCGCGCCGGAGCGCCGGTCCCACGTCCAGGTGGCCCAGGGTGCCGCCGACCCGTACCCGAACCGGCCGTAGATCGGGGCCTCCGAGGCGTGCAGGATGGTCAGCGGCTCGCCGCGATCGAGGGATGCCCGGTGCTCCGCCTCCAGCAGCGCGACAGGATGCCCCGCCGCCGGTGCGTGCCGCGCACCGTGACGCCGCTGACGGCGGCCGCCGGCACCTGGACGTCGCCCGGCAGGGTCAGCTCGGTCGCCCAGCTGCGCGCGGTGCCCACGATCACGCCGTCCTCGAGCGCGGCCCAGACGCGCCCGAAGTCCCAGTGCTCGCGCACCTCGTCACCCACGCGCGGGTCGAACGACTCCAGGAACGCCATGCCGAGCGAGGCGAACCAGGCCTCGGCCTCCGCCGGGTCGACGGTCCGGATCTCCACGCTCATGGCGCGCCCCCGCCGGGCGGCCGGGCGCCGAAGATCGCGCGACCCACGCGCACCAGCGTGGACCCCTCCTCCACGGCCACCTCCAGGTCGTCGCTCATGCCCATCGACAGCCCGGGCCCCAGCTCCGGGTACCGCCCGCGCAGCGCCTCCGAGAGCGCCCGCAGCCGGACGAACGTGACCCGGGCCGCGTCCGGGTCGCCGCTGAGCAGGCCCACCGTCATCAGCCCCCGGACCTCCAGCGCGGGCAGCGCCAGCACCCGCTCCAGGGAGGCCTCGATCGCGGCCGGGTCGAAGCCCGCCTTCGCGGGGTCCGCGTCCACGTTCACCTGGAGGTACACCGACACCCGACCCGGCCCGCGCCCGGCCGCGAGCCGGTCCAGGCGCTCCGCCAGGGCCACCGAATCGACCGACTGGATGACCCCGAACAGCTCCAGCGCCCGGCCCGCCTTGTTCGCCTGGAGGTGGCCCACGAGGTGCCACTCCACGTCCGGGAGGAAGGGCGCCTTGTCCGCCGCCTCCTGCACCCGGTTCTCCCCGAGCGCCGACAGGCCCGCGGCGGGAGCCGCGCGGAGCACCTCGAGCGGCACGGTCTTGGAGACCGCGACCAGCTGCACGCCCGCCGGATCGCGCCCGACGCGCGCGCACGCGCCAGCGATGCGCGCCTCGACCGCGGCCCGTGCGGCGGCCAGCGACGCGACCCGGTCGACGCTCATGCCCGGCGGGTCAGGGCAACCTCGGGGCCCCTGATCGGGACGACCCTACCGACCGCTGTTGCGGCGCAGGAACGCGGGGATGTCGAGGTCTTCGACCTCCTGCGCCTGGCGCGCCGGCGGTGCGGCGGGCTGCGGTGCCGGCTGCGGCTGGTAGGCGGGCTGCGGCACGGCCTCCTGGTAGACGGGCGGCTGGACCGTCGGGTCCGCCACGGGTGCCTGGGCGGGCTGCGGAGCGCGCTGGTCCGACTCCCGCGCCTGCGGGACGCTGTCGCGTGCCGCCTGGACGCCCGCGCCCGCGCCGGCGGACGTGGTGACCCGGACCGCCGCATCCCGCCGCGGCTTGGAGTCGAAGCCGGTGGCGATGACCGTGATGGACACCTCGTCGCCCATCCGGTCGTCCACGACCGTGCCGAAGATGATGTTCGCCTCCGGGTCCGCGGTCTCCTTGATGATCGCGGCCGCCTCCTCCACCTCGAACAGCGACAGGTCCGAGCCACCCGAGATGCTGAACAGGACGCCCTGGGCGCCCGCGATGTTGATCTCCAGGAGCGGCGAGGAGGTGGCGATGCGGGCGGCCTCCGCGGCGCGGCTCTGGCCCGTGCCCCGGCCGATGCCCATGAGCGCGGACCCCGCGTCCTTCATGATCGTGCGCACGTCCGCGAAGTCCAGGTTGATGAGCCCGGGCACCGTGATGAGGTCGCTGATGCCCTGGACGCCGTGGCGCAGGACGTCATCCACGACCCGGAACGCGTCGACGATCGTGGTCTCCTTCTTGACCACGTCCTTGAGGCGGTCGTTGGGGATCGTGATGAGCGTGTCGACCTTCTCCTTGAGCGCCTCGCTGGCCTTCTCCGCGTTGAGCTTGCGCCGGGCGCCCTCGAACGTGAACGGCTTCGTGACCACGCCGATGGTCAGCGCGCCGAGGTCCCGCGCGATCTCCGCGATGACGGGCGCCGCGCCCGACCCGGTGCCGCCGCCCATGCCCGCGGTGATGAACACCATGTCGGAGTCCTTGAGCGCCTCATGGATCTTCTCGGAGTCCTCCTCCGCCGCGCGCTGCCCGATCGCCGGGTCACCGCCCGCGCCCAGTCCGCGGGTGATCTTGTCACCGATGCGGATCTTGTGGGGCGCATCCGACTGGAGCAGCGCCTGGGCGTCCGTGTTCACCGCGATGAACTCCACGCCCATCATCTCCGCGCGGATCATGCGGTTGACGGCGTTGCTTCCGCCACCGCCGACGCCGATCACCCGGATGAGCGCGAAGTTCTCCGAGTCCGATCGCAGCGGCATCTAGGTCTCTCCCTCCGGCCAGTCGTCAGCCAAGCCAGCACCATGTCACATCATGGTCGGCCCGCGAACGCGTCAGGGGTGCGTCTCTGGGTGACGACCGGGTAGGGGCGAGTATAGCGAGGGACCTCCGCGGGGCATCCCCCGGGTCTCGTCCGGGTCGGGCGGGATTCGGTGGGTCCACGCACGCCTGTGCATCGATGGCGAAGCGATCGTGGATGGAGTGTGGACAACCCGGCGGAAGTTATCCACAAAGTTCCGATCGCGGAGGGCCCCGCGATGCGTCCGCGCCGGGCCGTCCGACCCGTCAGACCCGGCCGTCCTACGGGAACAGGCCCTTCAGCCACTGCCGCATCTTCGCCAGCGACGCGTTCACGGGTGCCGACTCGAAGTGCGTCGGCTCGTGGCTGGTGAGCACCCGCGACGCCCAGTGGAGCAACCCGATGGCGGTGGCGTAGGACGGCTGGAGGAGGTGGTCCGTCAGCCCGCCCACGCCGTCGGGGGTGGCCACCCGGACCGGCATCTGGAGCACCTCCCGGCCGAGCTCCGAGGCGCCCGCCAGGAGCGCGCCCCCGCCCGTCAGCACGAGTCCGGCCGGCAGTCGGTGCTGGGACCCGCCCCGGGCGATCTCCGCGCCGATCTTCTCGAACAGCTCGCGCATCCGCGCCTCGATGATCTCCGACACCTCCAGCCGTGACGCCGTCCGCTCGTCCTGCCCGCCGATGAGCTCCACGGGCACCCGCTCGTCGGGATCGACCGAGCGCGGGTCGGCGGTGCCCAGCTGGACCTTCAGCTGCTCCGCGGCGATGAGGTTCGTCTTGAGGCCGATGGCCACGTCATTGGTGACGTTGATGCCGCCGATGGGCAGGACCGAGGTGTGGAACGGGGAGCCCTCGATGTACAGCGCGAGGTCGGTGGTCCCCGCCCCGATGTCCGCCACGGCGACCCCCAGGTCGCGCTCGGTCTCCGACAGGACGGCCTCCCCGGATGCCAGCGAGGCGACGACCAGCTCGTCCACGCGGACCCCGGCCTGGCGCACGCACTTGGACAGGTTCTGGAGCGCCGTCGCGGACCCGTGGACGATGTGCGTCTCCACCTCCAGGCGCACCGCGCTCATGCCCAGCGGGTCCTTGACGCCCTCCTGGCCGTCGACCGTGAAGTCGCGCGGCAGGACGTGGAGCACCTCGCGATTGGACGGGATGGTGACCGCCCGCGCGACCTCCGTGGCCCGCTCGATGTCCTCCCGGCTGACCTCGCGCTGGGCACCCGACACGGCCACGGCGCCGCGCGAGTTGAGGCTCTCCACGTGGCTCCCGCCGACGCCCACGAAGGCCGCCTCCAGGCGCAGCCCCGACAGCCGCTCCGCGGCCTCCACCGCGGTGCGGATGGACGCGACCGTCTGCTCGATGTTGATGACCTGGCCCTTCTTCAGGCCGTTGGACGCCGCCGTCCCCTTGCCGATGATGTTGACGGTCCCCTCCCGGGTGACCTCTCCGACCAGCGCCACCACCTTGCTGGTGCCGACGTCGAGCGCCACGAGGACCGCTTCGATCTCCACCCGCTCCCTCTTCCATCCGTCCATGCGCCCGCTCGGCTGCGCACCGTGGGACGCTCTCCGCCGCCCCGGGTCATCGGCCACATTGTCCAAGATGCGGGCCGTCCACGCTGGCGAGCCTGACTCAGGGCCGGGGCGTCGCCGCCGCCCGGCCGCGCCGCCCGCCGCCCGATCCATCAGGCCGGCCCTGGCGGGCCTCACCGGACTTGTCCGGCCGGTCGGAGGCACGCGCCCGGACCCGCTCCCGGAACGTGCCGCACCGGTCATCCGAGAGCGCCAGCGTCACCCGGCTCACCTCCGATTCCCGCCCCGCGAGCAGCGCGTCGAGACACTGGACCTGGCGGGGGATGATGTCCGGCGGTCGCAGGACCGGCGTGTACGGACCGAACACCGCGGTCCACAGGCCGGGCGCCCGGAGCACGAAGCCCTGCTCGTCCTCCATCGCCAGGTACAGCGCGGGGGCCTCGCTGCGCAGCATGTCCGGGGTCACGGTGAGCAGCAGCCGCACCACCGCGAGCTCGAGCGGCGGCACCACCGATCCGAGCGCCATCGGCGAATCGATGCGCTGGTCGTCCACGGCGGGAAGCGCCGTGCCCGTGGCGCCCGTGCCCAGGTCCGCGGCGGACGCGCGCTCCACGCCGCCGAACAGCAGCCCGTCCCGATCGACGAGCCAGGCGCCCGCCGCGGTGCGCCACACGAGCATGGGGCTGCGCTCGGTGACCGTCACGACGATGCGGTCGGGCAGCGTCGCGCTGACCGTCGCGTCGCGCACCGCGGGCAGCGCCTCGATGCGCGCCTCGATGTCGCCGGTCGGGATGCGGAAGATGTTCACGAGGCGATCCCGCGGCAGCTCCAGCGCGGCCCGGATGTCGGCCTCGGCGGTGTACCGCCCGCCGCTGATGGGGATGGCGCCGGGGTCGACCGCGAACGTGCGGTCGGTGGTCGCCCAGTAGAGCGCCGCGCTCACCGCCACGAGCCCGGCGGCGCCCGCGAGGCGTGACCAGGGCAGCCACACGACGGCGCGCGACACGGGGTTCGAGCGACCCCGGGCCACCGTCGCGGGACCCGCCCCCGCGCGTCGCATCAGGGCAGGTCGGCGCGCGTCAGGCGCCGGGTGGGCCGCTCCGCCGCGCGCTCCAGGGCGAGCTCCACGATGCGCTCGCAGACGTCGCCGAAGTCCATGCCTCCCTCCGCGCACAGGCGCGGGAACAGGCTGATGGGCGTGAAGCCCGGGATCGTGTTGATCTCGGACACGAACAGCAGGTCATCCGCGGCGAGCAGGAAGTCCACGCGCGCGAAGCCGCTGCAGCCGGTGGCCAGGAACACCTCGCCCGCGATGCGCCGCACATCCTCGCGCACGACCGGGTCGAGCGGCGCCGCCAGGAGCGTCTGTGACGCGTCGGAGCGGTACTTCGCGATGAAGTCGTAGAACTCGCGGCCCGGCAGGATCTCGCCGGGGCCATACACCGCCAGGTCGCGCCGGCCGTTGCCCACGACGCTGACCTCCAGCTCCCGGGGGTGATCGAGGTAGGGCTCGGCGAGCGCCAGGTCGTCGTATCGCAGCGCGTCCCCGATCGCGCGCTCCAGCTCCGGCGGCTCGTCGGGGCGATGGACGATGGTGATGCCGATGCTCGACCCGAGGCGCGCGGGCTTGACCACCAGGCGCGGGTCGGGCAGCGACGACGCGAACGACTCCAGCTCCGAGATGGCCCCGGATGGGTCCTGGTTCCAGTCCTGCGCCCGCACCTCCACCCACGGCAGCACCGGCAGCTCCAGGCTGCCGCAGGCCCGCTTGAACAGCGTCTTGTCCATGCCGATGGCGCTCGCCGCGGGCCCCGAGCCGCAGCACACGAGTCCCACCGACTCCAGCAGGGCCTGGACCTGGCCGTCCTCCCCGAACGGGCCGTGGAGGGCCGGGAACACGACCGGTCGCGGCGACTGCGCGGCGAGCCGCTCCAGGGCGACCCCGGCGCTGGACGGGCCCGTCGCGCCGAGCGACGCGGGGTCGTCGTAGGCCGCGGGAGGGATGGTCGCGTCGCGGGCGGCGTCCGGCAGCATCCACCAGCGCCCGTCCAGGTCGATGAGCCAGGGCGTCACCGCGTGGCCGCGCGCCGCGAGCGCGTCCGCGATGGCGCGCCCGGACACGATCGAGACGTCGTGCTCCGCAGACGGCCCGCCCAGCAGGACCGCGATGGACCGCAGGCCGAGCGTCACGGGGCCACCTCCGCGTCGCCCCAGCCGCTCCAGTCACCCGCGAACACGACCTCCTCGGTCAGCTCGATGCCGGTCTCGGCGGCCACGATCGCCTTCACCTCGTCTCCCAGGCGACGCACGTCCGTCGCGGTCCCGGCCTGGTCGTTGACCAGGAAGTTGGCGTGCTTGACGCTCACCGACGCACCGCCCACGCGCCGGCCCTTGAGGCCCAGCGAATCGATGAGCCGGCCGGCGGACTCGCCGGGCGGGTTGCGGAAGTACGAGCCCGCGCTGGGCATCCCGAGCGGCTGGTGCTGCTGGCGCCAGCGGCGGATCTCGTCCAGGCGGGCGGCGATCGTCTCGGGGCTGGCGGGCTCGAGCCGGAACGTGGCCCACGTCACCGTGTCGGGCATCCCGGCCGGACGGTGCTTGAGGGCGGAGTCGCGGTAGGACAGCCCCAGCGCCTCGGCGTCCAGCGAGCGCTCCGTGCCGTCGGCGCCGATCACGCCGGCCTCGACGAGCACCGCGCGGACATCGGACGCGTGCGCGCCCGCGTTGGCCCACACGGCGCCGCCCACCGTGCCCGGGATGGCGAGTCCGAACTCGAGCCCCGACAGGCCCGCCTCGCGCATCAGCGTGGCGGCCTTGGCCATCGGCAGTCCGGCATCGGCGGTGAATCGGTCCTCCTCCAGCCGAACCTGCTGGGCGCGCACCTGGACCACCAGTCCGCCGATGCCCGCGTCGCTGACCACCAGGTCCGAGCCACGCCCGAGCAGGAACAGCGGCACCTCCCGCGCGCGGGCGAAGCGCACGATGGCACGCAGCTCGAACAGGTTGCGCACCTCCGCGAACAGGTCCGCGCGTCCGCCCGCGCGCATCGTGGTGAAGCGTGCCAGCGGCTCGTCGCGCGAGGTCTTGACGCCGATCCGGCGCTGGATCTCCGTGCCCAGGCGGAGCTGCTCCTCGGGCGAGAGACGCCGGGCGGCGCTGGGCGCGTCGGTCACGCGGCGACCCGGGATTCGTGCTCGATCCGCGCCGCGTCGGGGAGCGGATTCCGGGCGGCGAGATCGATCAACAGGCTGGCCACGGCGTTCGCGGCGCCCGGCCGGCCCGCCGCCCGGCTCGCGGCGGCCATCGAGGAGCGCGTCGGCTCGTCGTCCAGGATGCGACAGGCGTCCACCAGCGCCGCGCCGTCGAAGTCCGCGTCCGCGACGAGCCGGGCGGCACCCAGCTCCGCGAGCAGGCGGGCGTTGGCCGACTGGTGGTCCGCCGCGTGGGGATACGGCACGACGACCATGGGCAGCCCGACGGCGGACGCCTCGGCGAGCGTGGATGAGCCCGCGCGACCCACCAGCAGGTCGGCCGCGGTCAGCGCGTCCGCCATCTCGTCCCACAGGAACGGGTAGGGTCGGTAGCGGTCCCGTCGCGATCCAGAGAGCGCCTCCCGACGCCGAACCGCCGCCGGGTACCCCGTCTCGCCGGTGATGTGCATCACGATGGCGCCCTCGACGATTCGCGGCAGCGCCTCGCCGACCGCCTCGTCGAAGCGCCGGACCGCCTGCGAGCCGCCGAACACGAGCACGACCCGCGCGTCCGTCGGCAGGCCGAGGCGGGCGCGCGCCGCCTCGCGCGCGATCTCCCCCAGCGGACGGATGGGGGTCCCGGTCGTGTAGCAGCGTCGGACGCCGAGGGCCGGGCAGGTATCGGCGACGCTCGTCGCCATCACGCTCGCCAGCCGTGCCGTGGCCCGCACGCTCCGCCCGGGGATCCGGTTCCCCTCCCACATCAGCGCCGGAATCCGCATCACCCGCGCCGCCGAGAGCGAGGGGATCGCGACGTAGCCGCCCGTGGTGAACACCACGTCCGGCCGCCAGCGACCCATCCTCCATGTCGCCTGGGGCACGCTGAGGGCGAGCCGGAACGGGTCGGCCACGGTCGCGACGGACAGCTCGACCGTCCGCAGGGTCCGCAGGCTGAGGAGGTCCAGGCGAAGGCCGGCCTTCGGCACGAGGGTCGACTCGAGGCCCCGATGGCCACCCATCCAGCGGACCTCGGGCTCAGCGCCCCGCCGCGCCAGGGCCTGGAGCACGGCGAACGCCGGGTAGATGTGGCCGCCGGTGCCACCGGCCGCGATCAGGATCCGCATCGTTGCTGAAGACGCCTCGTGGTTGGCTCTCGCGGGAAATCGAGAGCAGGATGCCGACGGCGGCGAAGCTGACCACCAGCGACGTCCCACCGGAGCTGACGAACGGCAGCGTGATGCCCGTGACCGGCAGCAGGTTGACCACGACGCCGATGTTGATGAACGCCTGGAACGCGATGCACGCGGTGATGCCCACCGCGAGCAGCCCGCCGAAGGTGTCCGGCGCGGCCCGCGAGACGCGCAGTCCACGATACGCGAAGAACAGGAACAGCCCGATGACCGCGATGCCGCCCACGAGTCCCAGCTCCTGCCCGACCATCGCGAACACGTAGTCGTTGTCCGCGTTGGGCAGGTACAGCCCGCCGGGACCGCGGCTCTGGCCCAGCCCGTCGCCGAGGATGCCGCCGAGGGCCAGCGCATAGAGCCCCTGCACGGTGTGGAACCCATCGCTCAGGGGAACCGCCCAGGGGTCCAGGAACGTCTCCCAGCGCCGCAGCTGGTAGTCGTTGGTCATCACGTAGCTGACCAGCGCCACGACGCCCAGGGGCACCAGCGCACCGAGCTGGAGGATGCTGCCGCCCGCCACGAAGAACATCGTGAGCGACGCGATGGTGACCACGCCCGTCGTCCCCAGGTCCGGCTCGATGGCGACCAGCCCGATGATGGGCAGCGCGATGACCAGGAACGGCACCAGGCCGTGGACCAGGGAGCCCGCCTGGGAGCCGCGCTTGGCGAGCCAGTGCGCCAGGTAGACCACGAGCGCCAGCTTGGCCATCTCGGCGGGGTGCATCTGGGGCAGCGGCCCGACCTGGAGCCAGCGCGCGGCGCCGCCGCTCTCGATGGGCCGGATGGGGCCGATCGCGGGCAGCAGCACGACGACCAGGAGGACCGCCGCCGCGACGTACGCCGGCACGGACACGCGGCGCAGCTGCCGATAGTCCAGCCGGGAGAGCACCAGCATCGCCGCCACGCCCAGACCCACCCACTGGAGCTCCGACTGGATGGCCAGGAACGGGTCCGCGCCGGAGGCGCGCGTGATGTCCGCAGCGGAGCTGGAGTAGATCATCAGCACGCCCAGGGCCGCCAGCGCGACGACGCTGACGAGGATCGCGTAGTCCGGCTCGTGGCGCTCGCGGACGGGGCCCTTCACGACGCCGCCCGCACCGTGCGCCCGCAGCGCGGTGGACGCCACGGCGCCGGTCGTGCGGGGAGCACCCGTGGTGCGCACGGACCCGCCCGGCGCGGTCCGCGGCGCGGCGTGGCTCCGTCGGGCGGCATCCGGGAGGGCCGAGCGCGACGTACGCGGACCTCCCCGCGCGGTGGCTACCACGAGGGCGTCCCCTCGCCGCGGCGCCCGATGACGTCCCGGACGGCCGCCTTGAACGCCGCACCGCGCGCGGCGTAGTCCGGGAACATGTCGAAGCTGGCGGCCGCGGGACTCAGCAGCACCGTGGCCGGCTCCCCGGCGGGCTGGCCCATCTCGGCGGACAGCTCGCGGGCGATCGCGTCGGCGCGCTCCACCGCGGCCTCCAGCGTGGACGCGCGCTCCACCCGGGCCAGGCCCGCCGCCGCGAATCGCTCGCCCAGCGCCGGTCCGCTCTCGCCGATGACGAGGGCCGCCGACACCCGCTCCGCCACGCTCGCGGCCAGCCGCTCCATGTCCACGCCCTTGTCCCGGCCGCCCGCGATGAGCACGAGCGGCGGCGGGAAGCTGCGCACGGCCGCGATGACCGCGTCCGGCTGCGTGCCCTGGGAGTCGTTCACGTAGCGGACCCCGTCCACGGTCGCGACCAGCTCCAGCCGATGCTCCACCCCGCCGAACGCCTCCACCGCCCGGCGGATGGCGTCGGGGGCGATGCCCAGCACCAGGCCAGCCGCCACGGCCGCGGCCACGTTCGCGTGGTTGTGTTCGCCCGGCAGCGGGATCGCGTCGAGCGGCAGGACCCGGCCGCCCGGTCCCGTCATGGCGCGTCCGCCGCCGACCGCCCCGAGGCGCTCCACCCGGTCCGCCACGATCCAGCCGTCGCGGATGCCCACGCCACCCGGCGGCGGCGCGCCGCGGGTGTAGCGCACGACGCGCGCGGGGCCCGCGTCAGCGAACGTCCGCGACACGCCGTCCTCGTCGTTGAGCACCACCACGCCGTCCGCGGGCGCCAGCTCCGCGAGCCTGCGCTTGACGGTGCGGTACGCCGCGACGCTGCCGTGTCGGTCCAGGTGGTCGGACGTCACGTGGGTGTAGACGGCAACCCGCGTCCCCCGCGAGAGCGTCGGCAGCTGCAGCTCCGACAGCTCCAGCACCACCCGATGGTGTGGTGTCAGCTCCGGCAGGCGCTCCACCAGGGGGATGCCGATGTTGCCGCCCAGCAGCACCGGGTCCGCGCCGCCCGCCAGGACGGCGGCGCACAGGGAGCTGGTGGTGGTCTTGCCCTTCGTGCCCGTGACACCCACCGTGAGCGCCGGACACAGCCGCAGGAACAGGTCCACCTCGCTGACCAGCGGGACGGCGCCGGCGGCCTCGACGGCCTGGAGCGCCTCGCGCAGCCGGGGCTCGGTGGTCGGATAGCGGGCGCTGATGGACGGCGAGGTCAGGATGAGCGCCTGGTCCGCGAGGACGGCCGCGGGATCGACGCCGGGACCCAGCGCGAGCGTCACGGGGCGTGCGCCGAGCGCCTCGATCGCCCCGGCCAGGTCGACCGAATCCCGGCCGTCGTAGACCGTGACGAGCGCGCCCCGGTCGCACAGGAATCGGGCCAGGGCGACCCCGCTGCGCGCCAGGCCGAGCACGGCCACCGGGCGACCCCGGAAGCTGTCGAGGCCGAGGCCGGCCAGGTCGATGGAGGGCACCCGCAGCGCCGCGGCGGCGTGTTCGCGCTCGGCGGCGCTCACACGAGCCGTCCCTTCGTGGCCAGGAAGAACGCCACGCCCAGCGTCGCGGCGAGCGCGCCCACGATCCAGAAGCGGAGGGTGATCTTCTGCTCGTGCCAGCCGGACAGCTCGAAGTGGTGGTGGAGCGGCGCCATCCGCAGGATCCGCCTGCCCTTGCTGAGCTTGAACCAGCCGATCTGGACGACGTCGGAGCCGACCTCGAGCACGAAGATGATGCCGATGAGCGGCAGCAGCAGGACCTGTCCGGTGATGAGCGCGATGACCGCCAGCGCGGCTCCCAGCGACAGCGACCCCGAGTCGCCCATGAAGATCTGGGCCGGGTGCGCGTTGAACCACAGGAACCCGAGCAGGCCGCCGATGATGAGCGCGCACAGCGTCGCGAGGTTCGGCTGTGCCAGGGGCGCGGCGGAGGCGGCGATGACCATGTAGCCCACGAACGCGAACACGAGCGTGCCGCCCGCGAGGCCGTCCAGGCCGTCGGTGAGGTTCACGCCGTTGCTCGTCGCCACGATGGCGAACGCCGCGAACAGGATGTAGGCCCAGGCCGGGATGGCGAGCGTCCCGTAGAACGGCACCACGACCGCGGTGATGGCGTACGTCTGCTGGATCTGCCAGGCGGCCGCAAGGGCGACCAGGATCTGCCACAGCAGCTTCTGGCGCATCCGGATCCCCTCGCCCCGGCGCGCGTTGAGCCAGTCGTCAACGGTGCCCAGGACCCCCACCAGCGCGAGCGTCACGAGCGGCGCGAACGTCGAGGAGTCGACGAAGCGACCGGTGACGAGATGCGCCACCAGGGCGCAGGCGAGCACGACCCCGATGACGAGCAGCCCGCCGAGCGTGGGCGTGCCCTCCTTGACATAGTGCGACTGGGGGCCCTCGATGCGGATCTTCTTGCCCATGCCCAGGCGCCGGACCAGCCGGATGAATGCGGGCATGAGGATGACCACGACCGCGAAGGCGACCAGGATCCCCTGGACGAGGGCCTCGGCGCCGGTCACGCGGGTGCTCCCGGGGCGCCGAAGAGGCGCTCCAGGTCCGAGACCAGCAGGTCCAGGGCGGCACCCCGGGACGCCTTCACCAGGATCGCGTCGCCCGGGCGGGACTCCGCGGCCAGCCAGGCGGCGGCCGCGTCCCGGTCGGGGAGGCGCACCAGGGCCGCTCGCGACATGCCCGACGCGGCGGCCCCCTCGGCGATCCCGGCGGCCTCGTCGCCGACCGCCAGGAGCACGTCCGCGACGGCCGGGGCGTGCCGACCGACCCGGTCGTGGCCCTCCTGCGCGCCATCACCCAGCTCCAGCATCTGCCCCAGGACCGCCACGCGGCGGCCGGGCAGCGTCGCCAGCAGGTCCAGCGCCGCGACCATCGAGTCGGGCGAGGCGTTGTAGCTGTCATCGAGGACGAGGCGGTCCGGCAGCCGCACGAGGGCCGTCCGGTGGGGCGCCCGGAAGCCGCGCGCCACGCCCCGGGCGATGGTCGCGGCGTCGAGGCCGGCCGCCCAGCCCACGGCCGCCGCGGCGAGCGCGTTGTGGACCGAGTGGCGCCCGAGGGCTGGGGTCCTGACCTTCCGCCGCGCGTCGGGCAGGACGAGCGTGAACGCCATGCCCTCCGCGCCCAGCGAGACCACGTCCGTCGCGGTCACCCCGGCCGCCGCGTCGAAGCCGTAGCGCAGCACGTCCACGCCCGCGGGGGCGTCCCACGCGGTGACGATCGGGTCATCCGCGTTGAGCACGGCCGTCCCGCCCGGGGGCAGCGCCTCGATGAGCTCCCGCTTGCCCCGCGCGATCGCCTCGATCGTGCCCGCGCGCGAGAGGTGCACGCCGCGCACGGCGGTGACCACCCCGATGGTCGGACGCGCGAGGTCCGCCAGGAGCGCGATGTCGCCCTCCACGTAGAGGCCCATCTCGAGCACGAGCGCGCCGTGCCGCGGCCCGCTGCGCAGCAGGGTCAGCGGCAGCCCGACCTCGTTGTTCTCGTTGCCCTCGTTGCGCAGGACGTCCCAGCGCTCCGACAGGACCTCCGCGATCTGCTCCTTGGTGGACGTCTTGGCGAGGGAGCCGGTCACGCCCACGACCAGCGGCGTCCATCGGTCCCGCCAGGCGCGCGCGGCGGCCAGCAGCGCGGCGCCGGTGTCCGCGACCGCGATGATGCTCAACCCCGGCGAGGCCGCCAGGAGCCGGTCCACGGCGTCCGCGGCGGGAGTCGCGCTGACCACGATCGCCGCGGCGCCCGCGGCCACGGCGGCATCCAGGAACCGATGCCCGTCCGTCCGCTCACCCGGCAGCGCGAAGAAGGCCATGCCGCTGCCGACGCGCCGGGAATCGACGGCGGCACCGCGGATCGGCAGGACACCCTCGCGCACGAGCGTCCCGCCCATCGCGGCCGCCAGGGTCCGACCCTCGAACGCGGGTGCGGGGCTGTCCTGGTGGCGTTGCTGGCCGGCACTCACGATCGGGCGCCATTGTCGCATCGATGGCCTCAGTCGACGGGAGGTGGCGATGGGTCGGGTGCGGTCACGGGAGATCCGGCGGGGTCCCCGTGCGCGGCGGTCGGCGAGGCCGCCGGGGCCTCCCGGTCCGCGCCGCCCCGCGACCGGGAGCGCTGTCGTCCGTCCGTCGTGGTCCGGGAGTCCGTCCGGCCATCCGCCGCGGCGTCCCTGCCGTCCCGGGCCAGCCGGTCGCCACCACCGGGGGCGTAGCGATCGTGGATGGCGGCGAGCAGGTCCACGCCCTTCCGCTTCTGGGCCAGATGCCGGGCATAGCGCTTGGGCGTGAGATCCCGGTCCGCGTGGCTCAGGGGCTCCGGGTACCCGGCGCCGGGGAACGTGCTCCGCGGCAGGTCGAGGGTGACGATGACCGTGCGCGCGATGCGGTTGAACAGCTGGTACGAGGTCAGATCCATCTCGATGGCGCCCTGGACCTCCGAGTGCACCCTCGCCTCCTCGATGCGCACCGCGATCAGCGCGGCGGGTGCGTCGCCGCCGACGTAGCCCACGAACGAGAAGTTGAACACGTCCCGGCTGTAGCGCCGCTTGCCCTCCTGCCAGATCTGGGCGGTCCCCGTCTTGCCGCCGACCTGATAGCCCCGGATGAGCGAGCCCTGCGCGTACCACGGGACGGCGCTCGTGACATGGTCCAGCACCGAGTGGAGCTGGCCCGCGACCTGGGCGGAGAGCACCCGTTCGCGGTCCGGCCGGACCGCTTCCTGGCCGTCGATGACGCCCAGGAAGTGGGGGGTCACCCGGAAGCCCCCGTTGATCATCGGG
>DAOTUU010000045.1:0-51333 GCA_034436555.1 Chloroflexota bacterium
GAGCTGCTCGGCGGGTGAGGGGTGCCGGTTCCGCTTGGCCCGGGCGCGGGTCACCGTGGCGGCGACCTGGGACTACGGGAGTGTCTGGAATCCGGCCGTCCTGAAGTCCACGTCGAGTGCGATCGCGCGCTCGATCCCCTCGCGGCGCATGAACGCGAAGCTTGTCCGATCGACGAGCGAGACCGACGAGTGGACGGCGTCCCGGAAGGATGCGAGCGAGGAGGCGTGCAGGGCACGGTCCACGGGAGACACGTCGAGCGCCGGGAACACGCGATCGATCAGGTCGGTCGCGATCGCCGGACCGTAGCGTCGGCGAGCCACCGCGAGGGTCTCGACGAGGGCATAGGCATGCGTCGCGAGCGTCTCCGAGACTCCGAGGGCGAACGCCTCGACGACTCGCGCATGGTGGCGGTCGTCCCGATCCACCAGGGCGAGGATCCCGCTCGTGTCGACGAACAGGGTCACCAGCGTTCGCCGGCAAGGACCGAATCATGGTCACGCGCCACCGATCCCGTCCCGGATGCCGCGATCCCGGCGGCGCCGAGGAGCACCGTGATCCGCTCCTGCCGCAGGGCATCCTCGTCCGGAACCACGCGATCGACCGCGTCGCGGATGATCGCGGCGAGGGAGACGTGCCGTCGTCGTGCCTCCCGGCGCAGACGCCTCATCTGGTCGTCAGTGAGGGAGATCTGGGTCCTGATCACGTGGCCATGATAACAGTCGATCGGCGAGGTGATGTATCAATCCAGCGGCGATGGCATGTCAGGCGGCAGGGTCGTCGGCCATGCTGGTCGGGGCATGCCCGCCGCCGGTCGTCTCGCCGGCGCTACCCAGCGCCGCCACGACCTGCCTGGGTGAACCCGAAGCGGCCCTTGATGCACAGGTGGCCATCGGTCACCGACGAGTCGGTGGGGGACAGGACCTTGACGATCGCGCCGTCCTGCACGTGGAGATCCAGGACGCAGCCCACACCGCAATAGGAGCAGATGGTGCTGGTGACCGTCTGCGCGGTCTCGTCCCAGGTGCCCTCGGCGCGCATCTCGTGCTCAGAGCGGAACATCAGGGCGCCCGTCGGGCAGACCCCGATGCAGTTGCCGCAGTAGACGCACGCGGAGCTCGGCAGCGGCGTGTCCCACTCGGTGGAGATGCGGGCGTCGAACCCGCGCCCCGCGACCGCGATCGCGAACGTGTTCTGGGCGTCCGTGCCGCAGGCCTCCACGCACTTGTAGCACAGGATGCAGCGCGAGTAGTCCCGGACGTACAGGTCGTTGTCCACCTTCACCGGCTGGGCCACCGTCTCCGCGTCGGGTCCGCCGTCTGGTGCGTGATGATGTCCCGGCTCGCGCGCGTCTCGCTGTTCGCCGGCGCCCGGTGGCGCGGGCGGGCCGAACCGCGCGGCGTCCGCACCGTAGCGCTCCGCCCAGGCTGCGAGACCTCCGTCGGGCGCGGTCGAGCCCGCGAGGCTCACGTCCACGCTCGAGGCGAGCAGCTCGATGACGAGGCGCCGGGAGTGCCGGACCCGCTCCGAGTCGGTCTGGACCACCATGCCCGGCTCGGCTCTGCGCGAGCATGAGGGGACCAGCGTGCGCGATCCCTCCACCTCCACCACGCACACGCGGCACACGTTGACCGGCGTGAGGTTCTCCGCCCAGCAGAGCGTCGGGGTGTCGATCCCCTCCTGCTGACAGGCGCCCAGGAGCGTGGTCCCGGCGGGTACGCTGACGGTGCGTCCGTCGATGGTCAACCCGATCGTGGGCGGCGGATCCACGGCGGGCGGCTGCGGTGGTCGGCTGGCGCGTGCCGGAGGCGTCACCGCGATGTGGTCGATGTCCATGGGCGCCCGGGAACCGTGCGGCGGCGGCGTGGTCATGGGTGGGTCACCAGGCCGGGGATGCGGAACGCCGATTCGATCGCGGAACTGGCGGTCTGGCCCAGGCCGCAGATCGACGCGTCCCGCAGGACCTCGCCCAGGTCCCGAAGCAGGGCCAGCTCGTCCTGCGGGGTGCCGCGCGGACGCCCGGCCGCGAGGCGCGCCAGCAGTTCCTCCTGGCGCACCGTGCCCACGCGACACGGCACGCACTGGCCGCATGACTCGTCGCGGAAGAATGCCGCGACGCGCAGGAGGATGTCCATCAGGTCGGCGGATTCGTCGAACACGATGACCACGCCCGAGCCGAGCGTGGCTCCGACCGCACGCGTCCCCTCGAACGTGAGCGGCAGGTCCAGGGCATCGGGACCCACGAACACGCCCGCCGCACCGCCGAGCAGCACCGCCTGGAGTGCGTGGCCCTCGCGCACGCCGCCCGCGAGGGCCAGCAGCTCCGCGAGGGTGATGCCGAACTCCACCTCGTAGACGCCGGGCCGGGCCACCTGCCCGGACACGCAGAACAGCTTGGGCCCGGTGGATCGGGGTGTGCCGATCGCCGCGAAGGCCGCGGCACCGCCCTCCTCGCCCAGGATGAGCGGTACGTTGTACAGGGTCTCCACGTTGTTGATGGCCGTCGGCAGGCCGAACAGCCCGACCTCCACGGGGAACGGCGGCTTGTTGCGCGGTTCGCCGCGATACCCCTCGATCGAGGCGAGCAGGGCGGTCTCC
Organism: Chloroflexota bacterium; assembly: GCA_034436555.1. GTDB lineage: Bacteria > Chloroflexota > Limnocylindria > Limnocylindrales > CSP1-4 > JAFMJV01. The sequence goes on from DAOTUU010000045.1 coordinate 2,597, forward strand.
TCGCCGCAGATGTACGCGCCGGCTCCGCGCCGCAGGTCCACATCGAACGAGAACCCCGATCCCAGGATGTCCGGCCCGAGCAGACCGGCGGCTCTGGCCGCCCCGATCGCGTGGCGCAGGCGCAGCTCCGCGAGTGGGTATTCGCCGCGCAGGTACAGGTAGCCCCGCTCCGCGCCGACCGCGAACCCTTCGATGGTCATCGCCTCCAGGAGCGTGAACGGATCGGCCTCGATGAGCACCCGGTCTTTGAAGGTGCCAGGCTCCGACTCGTCCGCGTTGCACACGAGGTGGTGGGGCCGGGCAGGCCGGTCGGCCACCGCAGCCCACTTGCGGCCCGTGGGAAAGGCGGCGCCGCCCCGGCCCAGGAGCCCCGATGCGGTCACCTCGGCGATCGCCTGCTGGCGCCCGATGCGCAGGACCCGTGCCAGCGCGCGGTAGCCGCCGTCGGCGCGGTACGCTTCGAGCGACGATGGATTCACGCGACCGGCGCGTCGCAGGAGCCTCAGCCCGGGCTCGCCCAGCTGGGGGATGGAGTCGACCAGGTGGGGTGGCCGCCCCGGGTGACCCGCCAGGCCCGCCAGCACGCCGTCCCGGTCGACCGGTGCGAGCGCCTGTGCGAAGGGCTGCTCGCCGGCGATGGTGAGCAGGGCGGCGGGCGCACGCTCGCAGCGGCCGATGCACGGACTGCGCAGCCACATGGCCGATCCGTCCGCGGAGGTGGCGCCCGCCGGCCCCAGGTCTCGCTCGAGCGCCGCGCACAGCTCCTCTGCGCCCGCCAGGCGGCAGGCGATGTCATCGCACACGTGGGCGACGGCCGCCGGCCGCTGGCGCGTGGCGAACAGGGCGAAGAAGGAGGCGACGCCGTACGCCTCCGCCGGTGGCACGGTGAGACGTCTGCAGATGTAGCCGAGGGCCGGCTCGCTGATCCAGCCGATGCGGGACTGGACTGCGTGGAACGCGGGCAGGAGGAGGTCGCGACGTGCCCGCGCCGCGTGGCCGCCACGGGCGGCGCGTCCTCCCAGATCGCCCGCGCCGTCCGCGACGCCGAGGGACGCACCGCCGGTCCGCGCACCACCGGTCCAGCTCGTGGGGGGGCCGATCTCCGGGTCGAGGACCGCATCGACGGCCCGTCGCTCAGCCGGCGTGGGGAGCGGCGAGATGACGTGGAGGTCCATCGAGGGCGAGTCTATCCGGCCGGGTGGGGCACGGTCATGCCGTCCCGACCCGACGGCCATCCTGGCGTTCGAGGCGGATGGCCGTCGCCTTGAACTCCGCGGTTCCCGACTTGGGGTCGGCCGCGTCCGTGGTGAGGAGGTTCGTGTCCACGTCGTCGGGGAAGTGGAACGTCATGAACGCGAGACCGGGACGCAGGCCCGTGTCGGTCCGGACCGGGGCCTCGACGACGCCTCGCCGTGAGACGACGCGGACGACCTCGCCCTCGCTGAGTCCGGAGGCCGCGACGTCCTCGGGCGACAGGTCGATGGTCTCACCGCGACGCATCGGGGAGCGATACCCCGCCGACTGGACGCCCGTGTTGTAGGAGTCGAGGCGCCGACCCGTGGTCAGGCGGATCGGGAAGTCCGCGTCGAGGGGATCGACCGGAGGCTTCCAGTCGACCGGCACGAAGGGTGCGCGGTCGCCCGGCACCGGGTCCTCCCACAGGCGAGAGTGGAGGAACAGCTCGCCTGGATGCGTCTCGTCGTAGCAGGGCCATTGGAGACCCCCCTCGGCCTCCAGCCGGGCATAGCTCATGCCGGCGTGGATGGGGGAGAGTGAGCGGAGCTCGTCCCAGACCGCCTCGGCGCTCGGTTGACCCCAGTCATGGCCGGCCCGACGTGCCAGGTCGAAGATGATGGCCAGGTCGTCGCGCGCCTCGCCGGGAGGGTCGACCGCCCTGCGGACTCGCTGGACCCGTCGCTCGGAGTTGGTGACGGTCCCCTCCGACTCCGCCCACGCCGCGGCCGCCGGGAGGACCACGTCCGCAAACTCCGCGGTCTTGGTCAGGAACAGGTCCTGGACCACCATGATGTCACGGGTGCCCAGAAGGTGGCGGGTGCGGTGCTGATCCGCCTCCGACTGGGCGGGGTTCTCGCCGATGACGTACAGCGCGCGCAGGTCGCCCCGCTCCATCGCATCGAACATGCCCGACAGGTGCCAGCCGCGTCTGGGCGGCACCGGCACGCCCCAGGCTCGATCGAACGGAGCCCTGAGGGCGTCCTGCTCGATGTGCTGGAAGCCCGGCAGGCGATCCGGGAGGGCGCCCATGTCACCCCCGCCCTGGACGTTGTTCTGGCCGCGCAGGGGGTTGATGCCGCTGCCGTAGCGGCCCACGTGCCCCGTGAGCAGGGCGAGCGAGATGCGCGACAGCACGTTGTCCACGCCGGTCATGTGTTCGGTGATGCCCAGCGTCCAGCACAGCATCGCGCGGGGTGCGGTCGCGAATGCACGGGCCAGCTCGGCGATCGCGTCGGCGGGCACGCCGGTGATCCGCGCGGCGTGTGCCAGGGTGTACGGCTCCACGGCGTCGCGATAGGCGGCGAAGCCCTGCGTGGCCCGGTCGACGAATGCCTGGTCGGCGAGCCCCTGGGTGATGATCTCCCGGCCGACCGCGTTGGCGAGCACGATGTCCGAGCCGACGTCCAGACCCAGCCACAGGTCCGCCCAGGCCGCGCTGCCGGTGCGGCGCGGGTCGACCACGATGAGGCGCGCCCCACGATGCACGGCGCGCAGCACATGGTGGAAGAAGATCGGATGCGTCTCTCGGGCGTTGCTGCCCCAGAGGACGATCAGGTCGGTCTCCTCGACCTCACGATATGAGCTGGTGCCCCCACCTGCGCCGAACACGGTCGCCAGACCGGCGACGCTCGGAGCGTGTCAGGTGCGGTTGCAGCTGTCGATGTTGTTCGTGCCCAGCACCGTGCGCGCGTACTTCTGGGCTGCGTAGTTGACCTCGTTGGTCGCCTTGGAGCAGCTGAAGACACCCAGGCTTGTCGGGCCGTGAGTGGCCCGCGTCGCCAGGAAGCCCGCCGTGACCCGGTCGAGCGCCTCGTCCCATGTCGCGGGACGGAGCGGATCGGAGCGGCGGTCGCGCACGAGCGGCTGGGTCAGCCGCGCGTATGGCTTCATGGGGGGAGTGTACCCAACCGCAATGGCCGAGACGGCATCCTCTGGCGATTCCGGCAGCCCCCTCGGTGCCGGCCCCCGTGGCCGCCCGCGGGCGTTCGCCCCTTCGGGCCGCCCGGGGCATGGCGCGTCCCCTTGGCCGCCCGGGGCATGGCGCGTCCCCTTGGCCGCCCGGGGCACGGCCCGCCACCGCCATGCCGCTCGGGGCATGGCTGACGGGCCTCACCGGTCCTCGCCGGAGGCACGCTCCTCGCGGGCGGACATCCCGTCCAGCATCGCGAGCTGTCGCGGATCGATGATGCCCAGGCGCATGGCCTGCAGCCGGCGGTGGTAGGCGCTGAACTCCCGCTCTGTGATCAGCGGCTCGGACCAGGCGCAGGTGTGTCCGTGCGGGCAGGGCCCGATCGGGATGCGACCTTCGAGCCCGATCGATAGCCGAGCCACGCGGGCGAGGGTGGTGTACGGCAGGCGCCCGTGCTCCAGGCGTGACACGAAGGACTGTGGGACGGCCCCACGCGCGCCGAGGTCCTCCTGGCTCAGGCCGGCACGATGGCGCGCCGCACGGACGGCCGCGCCGAAGCGGAGCATCCAGGCGGTCACGGTGGGCTCTTCGATGTCGCGGTAGGGCATGCGACCCATCGTGTGCCTGCTGCCTTCACCAGGGCTTTATCCGGACTTCACCCCGGATCGCCAGCACCCCCGGGCCATGCCCCGAGCGGCATGGCGGGGGACCGGTGCCATCTGACCTGACGCATCGCCCCGGTCCTCGCCCCCATGCCCTCGCCCCAGGCCCTCGCCCCACGCGGGCATGCCCCGAGCAGCATGCCGCGGCAGGGCCGACCTCGAACGGTCCGGGAGCTTGGCAACGGGTCCGGGAGGTGCCTTCGTCGCCGGCCACGATCATGCCCCGACCAGCATGTCGGGGGTCGGGGCACGCCCGATGAGCGCCGGACGTCAGGCCCGCACCGGCCGGCAGCCGGGCGGGCAGGGTGCCCGGGGCTCGCCCGCACCGCCCGGGTGCCCGGGGCTCGCCCGCACCGCCCGGGTGCCCGGGGCGCCGCACGCGGGCCCAGCTGGCACGCGCGCACGAAGCCCGCCTCGCGCCCGCTCCTCGACCAGTTCGTGCAGAGCCTGGACACCCAGCAGTCAACTGCCACCGATCCCGCGCCGCGCCGTGGCCCACGCGCAGCCCGAACCGCACCCGCCTGTTCACCCCCGGAGGATGCGCCACCCGACCCACCATCCCGCGGAGCGGCCTCACGCGATCAGCGCGACTCCGGGTGCCCCCGACTCCACCTCGCCGATCCACCAGGTCGGTACACCGGCCGCCGCGAGCGCCGCCGCCACCCCGTCGCTGGCCGCCGGCGGCACGGCGGCGAGCAGCCCGCCGGACGTCTGCGGGTCATGCGACAGCACGATCGACTCCGGGGCGACACCCCCCGCCACAGCCAGCGCGGGTGCCGTGAAGCGACGGTTGTGCGCCGCACCGCCAGTCTCCACCCCCGCTCGCGCGAGGTCCAGGGAGCCCGGCAGGGCCGGCAGCGCAGCCGCCGAGAACGCGAGCCGCACGCCGGACGCCCGAGCCATCTCCAGCGCGTGCCCCAGCAGCCCGAACCCCGTCACGTCGGTCGCCGCGCGGACACCCGCCGCCACGAGCACCTCGGATGCGGCCCGATTCAACACCTGCATCTGGGCGATCGCCCCGCCCAGATCGTCCACCGTCGCCCGGCCCAGGCGCGACCCGGACATCAGCAGCCCGGTCCCGAGCCGCTTGGTGAGCAGCAGCCGGTCACCGGGCTGCGCGCCGCCCTTGCGCAACAGCCGGTCGGGGTGAGCGGCGCCCACGACTGCGAGGCCGTACTTCGGCTCCGGGTCGCGGATCGTGTGACCGCCCGCCAGCACGCCGCCCGCCGCGCGCACGGTCGCGGAGGCACCCTCGAACACGGAGGCGAGCACGTCTCGCGGCAGGTCCTCCGGGAACGCCGCGATGGACAGGGCGAACAGCACCCGACCACCCATCGCGAACACGTCCGACAGTGCATTTGCCGCCGCGATCGCCCCGAAGGTGGCCGGATCGTCCACCAGCGGCGGGAAGAAGTCGAGCGTCCCGATGATGGCGAGGTCGTCGGACACGCGATACGCCGCCCCGTCATCCGGAGGGGTCAGGCCCGCGATGAGCGCGTCGGGTGCGACCTGCGCACCGAGCCCGGACAGCGCGTCCGAGAGCAGGTCGGCGCCCAGCTTGGCCGCGCAACCGCCGCAGTCGGTCAGGGAGGTCAGGGGGAAGGCGGCCGCAGGGGAGGTCATGGACGCGAGGATACGAGGTCGGCCGGACCTGCCACGGGCGCACCGCACGGTGCCACCCTCGGACGGAGCTGGCGTCCGCCCTGGTCTGACCCACGATCGCCGCCGCGCCACGCCAGCCCACGGGCGCAGCCGCTCGACGACAGGCCGCGGCGACAGCGGCTTCCAGCCCGGCGCTACACGTCCGAGTCGGGGAACGCGGCCTTGCGCCGGGCGATGTACTCCAGCAGCGCCTCGTCCACGCCCGGGTCGATGGGCGGCGCCTCGTACTCTGCGAGCCGCCTCTTCCAGGCTGTGGTCGCCCGCTGCGCGGCATCCAGCCCGCCCTGCTCCAGCCACTGCTCGTAGCTGTCGTTGTTGGCGGTTGCGGCGCGGTAGAACGCGGTCTCGAAGTTCCGCAGCGTGTGCGGGTGGCCCATGAAGTGCGTGCCCGGATCGTTCGTGAGCAGCGCGTCCATGGCCTGGCCGTTCTCCGACAGGTCCACGCCGTTCACCCAGGTGCTCGCCATGCCGCACTGGTCCTCGTCGAGGATGAACTTCTCGTAGCCCACCGCCAGGCCACCCTCCAGCCAGCCAGCCGCGTGGAGCACGAAGTTCGTGCCGGCCAGGAGCGTGGCCTGGAAGGTGGTCGCCGATTCGTACGCCGCCTGGGCGTCCGGCAGCTTGGACGAGCACAGGTGGCCGCCCGACCGGAACGGAACGCCCAGGCGGCGCGCGAGCTGGGCCATCAGGGCCAGCATCAGGCTCGGCTCCGGCGTGCCGAAGGTGGGTGCGCCCGACTGCATCGACAGCGAGCTGGCGAACGACCCGAAGACCACCGGGGCGCCGGGCCGGACGAGCTGGACGAAGGCCATGCCCGCGAGGGCCTCCGCGAGCGTCTGGGTGGCGGCCGCCGCGATCGTCACCGGCGCCATGGCGCCGGCGAGGATGAACGGCGTCACGAGGAGCCCCTGGCCCGCCTGCGCATAGACGCGTGCGGCTCCGATCATCGCCGCGTCCCACACCAGCGGCGAGTTCGCGTTGACCAGCGACAGCATCACGGGCATGTCCGTCAGGTCCTCGCGCCCGAACGCGATCCTGGCCAGCTCCACGGAGTCGGCGGCGCGATCGGGATGGGTCACGGAGCCCATGAACGGCTTGTCTGAGTAGCGGATGTGGCTGTAGACCATGTCCAGGTGCCGCTTGTTGACGGGCACGTCGACCGGCTCGCAGACGGTGCCGCCCGAGTGGTGCAGGTACGGCGACTGGTAGGTCAGCTTGACCAGGTTGCGGAAGTCCACGAGCGTGCCGTATCGCCGGCCGCGCTCCAGGTCGTGCACGAACGGGGAGCCGTAGTTCGGGGCGAGCACCGTGTACGGGTCGCCCAGCATCACGCTCCGCTCGGGGTTCCGTGCGTGCTGCTTCCAGACCCGCGGCGCGCTGGCCTGGACGAGCGAGCGGAGCATCCCCCTCGGGAAGCGGACTCGCTCGCCGTCCACGCTGGCCCCCGCCTGGCGCCAGGTCTCGAGCGACGACGGGTTGCCCCGGAACTCCACGCCCACCTCCTGGAGCAGCGTGTCCGCGTTCGCCTCGATGAGCGCCAGTCCCTCCTCGCCGACCACCTCGAAGGGCGCCAGCGTGCGGGTCAGGAATGGGACGCGCTCCACGTGCGCGGCCGCGCGCGCGGCGATGCGCGCCTCGCGGCCGCCGCTCCGCCGCCGGGGGGTCTCGCTGGTCATCCTGCCTCCTCCGATGGTGTGCCCACGGCCACCGCTCGTCGCCGGCGCGGCCGGCCCGCGCCCCCTGCCTCATCGCCGGTCCGCCGCTCAGGCAGCGTCACCACCGCCGCGAGCCGCGGGAACGGCGCGCTCCGGTGGGGGATGCCCAGGGCGCCCACGAACTCCTCCTGGAACCGCGGCTCCACCGCGGTCTCGATCTTCTCCACCTCGCGCGCCACGCGCTCGATCTCGGCGCGTGCCGAGCGTGACAGGAGTGCCATCAGCGCGCCCACGCCCGCTGCGTTGCCGACCGCCCGCACCTCGGCGGGCTCGCAGTCGGGGATCAGCCCCAGCACCATCGCGTGGAGCGGGTCGATCTGGCTGCCGAAGGCGCCTGCGAGGCGCACCTCATCCACCCCGTCCACGCCCAGGTGGTGCATCAGCAGCCGCGCCCCGGCATACAGCGCGGCCTTCGCCAGCTGGATCGCCCGGACGTCGTTCTGGGTCACGGTGATGCGCGGCGCGCCCTCATGGAGCAGGTAGCTGAACGTCCGGCCGTCGGCCACGATGCGCGGGGAGCGCGCCGCCGCGGCCCCATCGATGACGCCATCCGCGGTGATGCCGCCCGCCAGGTAGAGCTCGGCGATGACCTCCACGATTCCGGAGCCGCAGATGCCGGTCACCCCGGTCTCCGCCACGGCGTCGACGAAGCCCGGCTCGTCGCTCCAGGGCGTCACGCCGATGACCTTCAGTCGCGGCTCGAGCGTGTCACGGTCGATCAGCACCCGCTCGATGGCTCCGGGTGCCGCCCGCTGCCCGGCGGAGATCTGTGCTCCCTCGAACGCCGGACCGGTCGGCGAGCTCGCCGCCAGCAGTCGGCGCCGGTCGCCCAGGACCAGCTCCGCGTTCGTGCCCACGTCCACGACCAGCGTCACGCGCTCGGCGCGGTGGGGTGCCTCGGCGAGGATCACGCCCGCGGTGTCCGCGCCCACGTGTCCCGCGATGCACGGGAGCAGGTAGACCCGCCCACCCGGGTGGAGCGGCAGGTCCAGCTCGGCGGCGCGCACCTCGACCGCCTCATCGGTGGCCAGCGTGAACGGTGCCGTGCCCAGCGGCACCGGATCGATGCCCAGCAACAGGTGGTGCATCACCGGATTGCCGACGCACACGACCTCCAGCACGTCCCGGGGCTTGAGCCCGGCCGTCGCGGTGAGCGTCGCGATCAGCTTCCGGACGGCGTCGCGCACCGCCTTCGTCATCTCGCGCGCGCCGTCCGCGTGGAGCATCGCGTACGAGACGCGGCTCATGAGGTCCTCGCCGAAGCGGATCTGGGGGTTCATCACGCCGTGCGATGCGAGGACGCGACCGTCCGCGAGGTCCGCCAGGTGGCCCGCGATGGTGGTGGAGCCCACGTCGATCGCCACGCCGTGCGCGGTCTCCCGGAAGCCGGGCCAGACCGCCGTGATCCGCCGGCCGTTCCGGACCGCGACCGTCACCCGGCCCGCGCCAGCCTCCAGCGCGCCATGCAGCGCCGCGACCACCGGGAGGTCCGCCGCCAGACCGGACAGGCCCCACTCACGGTCGAGCGCGTCGGCCAGCCGGGCGAGGTCGCCGCGGGGGGAGGCCAGGTCGGCCGGCGCCACCTCGACCAGGTGCAGGCGGAGCACCGGGTCCACCTCGAGCGCGCGCGTCAGCGTGCCCAGCTCCTTGCGCACCACCTGGCGGTGCACCTGGGAGTCGGGCGGCACGTCGATGACCGCATCACCCACGACGTGGGCGGCGCAGGCGAGGCGACGGCCGCTGGGAAGCGGATGGCGCGCGCCGTACTCGGTGCTCGCATCGCGGTTCGGCGACGGGTGATCGGGCGCCGAGGTGATGCCGTGCTTGGGGAACGCACCGACTCCCTGCACCACCTGGCAGCGACCGCACAGCTCGCGCCCGCCGCACACGGAGTCGATGTCCACGCCCAGCCCTCGGGCCGCATCCAGCACGGACGTCCCGGCCGGGAACCGGCCCCGCCGGCCGCTGGGGGTGAAGACGACGAGGGGCTCCGACCCCTGAGCGGTCACGCGCTCGTCCGCCCCGCGTCAGGCGCCCGGGCCGGTGGGGCGTCGCCGGGCGTTGATGCGCCGGCCACCCGCCTCACCCTCGGCGACCGGCTCGCGGTTGGCGCGGATCCAGCGCGCCGCGTTCGTGTCGTTGCCCGTGAGCACGTCCGCGGCCATGATCGCGGCGCGTATCTCGGGCTCCATGGGGTTCGTGATGGCGCTCGTGAGGCCCGACGCGATGGCCATCGGCAGGAATGCGCTGTTGATGCCGACCCGCCTGGGCAGCCCGAAGCTCACGTTGGAGGCACCGCAGGTCGTGTTCACCTTGAGCTCCTCGCGCAGGCGGCGGACGAGGCGGAACACCTGCTGGCCCGCGGTGCCCATGGCGCCGATGGGCATCACCAGCGGGTCCACGACCACGTCGGAGCGCGGGATGCCGTGGTCCTCGGCCCGCTCCACGATGCGCCTGGCCACCGCGAATCGGACGTCGGGGTCCTCGCTGATGCCCGTGTCGTCGTTGCTGATGGCCACGACCGCCGCGCCGTGGCGCCTGATGAGCGGCAGGATGCGCTCCATCCGCTCCTCCTCGCCGGTCACGGAGTTCACCAGCGGCTTGCCCACGTACGCAGCCAGGCCCGCCTCCAGCGCCTCTGGGATCGACGAGTCGATGGACAGCGGCACCGGCACCAGCGACTGGACCAGGCGGATGGCGCGGGCCAGGATCGCCGGCTCGTCGGCGAGCGGGATGCCCGCGTTCACGTCGAGCATGTGGGCGCCCGCCTCCACCTGGGCCAGCGCGTCCCGCTCGACCCGGGAGTAGTCGCCCGCCTTCATCTCCTGCGCCAGGAGCTTGCGACCGGTGGGGTTGATGCGCTCGCCGATGAGCACGAACGGCACATCGAAGCCGATGGCGACCTCCATGGTCGCCGACGACAGGACGGTGCGGGTCACAGGATGGGCTCCTCGGTGGCCAGGCCACCCTGATGCACGAGGGTGTTGAGCGCATCGCGCGGATGCGCGGCCTCGATCCGGTCGGCCTCCGCGGCCACCTCCGCGGCGAGGTCCGCACCACAGGGTCGCGCGCTGGACCGCCATTCCGCGATGAAGTCGTCATACCGGTCCCGGCTCGCGGCGACGGCGGCCCGGTCGATGGCCACCTGAAATCGTCGGTGCAGCTCCCGCCGCTCGGTCCGATCGCCGTCACGGGCGGTCACCTGGGCCGGGATGTCACGCCAGGAGATCACGGTCAGGGTGGGTCCGGCGGGTCGACGTCGCGAGACGGGCCGACGGTCGGCGGGGGCCGGCACGCCGTCAGGCATGGACCGGCTGACGTCGCTGCTCCACCAGCGACCGCGCCGTCTCGGCGGCGATGGCCGCGTCGCGACAGTAGGCGTCCGCGCCCACCGCCAGCCCGAACTCCTCGTTGAGCGGCGCCCCGCCCACGAGCACGATGTAGTCGTCGCGCAGGCCCCGGCGCTTCATCTCGTCGATGACGACCTTCATGTAGCTCATCGTGGTCGTGAGCAGTGCAGACATGCCCAGGATGTCCGCCTTGCGCTCCTGGATGGCCGCGATGTACGTGTCCGCATCGGTGTTCACACCCAGGTCGTGGACCTCGAAGCCCGCGCCCTCGAGCATCATCGCGACCAGGTTCTTGCCGATGTCGTGGATGTCGCCCTTGACCGTGCCGATGACGACCGTGCCCATGTTCGTGGCGCCGGTCTCGGCGAGGAGCGGGCGCAGGATCGCCATGCCCGCCTTCATCGCGTTCGCCGCGAGCAGCACCTCCGGCACGAACAGGATGCCGTCCCGGAAGTCGATGCCCACGATGCGCATGCCCTCCACGAGCGCCTCGTTGAGCGTCCGCTCCGGGCTCCAGCCGCGGCCCAGCAGGATCCGCGTCCCCTCCGCGATCTCATCGGCCATGCCGTCATACAGGTCACTGTGCATCTGGCTGACGAGGTCGGCGTCCGACAGCGCGGAAAGGTCGATGTCCTCGTACTGCTCGTCCGTCATGCCTCTGCCCGCCTGGCTGGTTCCACGATGCGGCACGGTGCCGTATGCTGGAACGCACGCGTCAATCTAGCAAGCGGGAGGGACGATGTCCAGCGTCCAGGCGATCGATCGGGCATTCGAGGTGCTCGATTCGCTCGCGCCCGGTCCGCTGGGCGTCACGGAGGTCGCCGCGCGGACGGGCCTGCCCAAGTCCACGGCCGCGCGGCTGCTGACCACGCTCGTCGGGCTGGCTGCGGTGGAGCAGGTGCCCGGCGGCACCGACTACCGCCTGGGGCCCCGGCTCCTGGTGCTGTCGGCGGGCCTGGGCACGGTGCGCACGCTGACGCAGGTGGCGCGGCCGGAGCTCGAGGCGCTGGCAGCCGAGACCGGCGAGGCGGCGGGCCTGTCGGTTCGGGAGGGGAGCGCCGTGCACTACATCGACCAGGTCGACAGCCCCCAGCCGGTGGTGGTCCGTGACTGGACCGGCACCCGGCTGCCGCTCCATGCCGTGTCGTCCGGCCGGGTGTTCCTCGCGGCGATGCCGCCGCCGGAACGGGACATGGCGCTCGCCGGGCCGCTGGAGCGGTTCACGGACGCGACCGTGGTGGACCGGGCGCGTCTTCGGGCGATCCTGCGCGGCGTGACGCGCGTCGGCAGGGCATGGACCGCCGACGAGTATGTCGAGGGCATCACGTCGGTCGCGGCGCCCGTGGTCGATGGGACGGGAGCGGCGGTCGCGGCGCTCCACGTCCATGGCCCGTCCTACCGCTTCCCGGGCGATGTGCCCCGAGAGCGCATCGAGGCGGCGCTCGGGGCCGCCGCCGCACGCGTCTCCGCGCGGCTTCGTCGGGGCTGATCCGCGCGGCAGGGTTGCGGCATCCTCCAGCCGGCCGGCCGGGCGTGGCCCGTGCGGCGGCTCGGGTCCCGCGAGGAGCGGCCCATCCATCGGCGACCCGGTCGCGACTCCACGGCCGTCATCGCGTCCGACTACCCTTGCGGACACGGGGGTGCGTCGGGGCCGGTGCCCCGCACCGTCTTCAACACGGCTGTCGCGGCGCCAGGCGTCGTGAGGTGGGTTCGACTCCCATGCGCTCCCGCCATCACCCGGCCTCAGCATCCCCGCGCAGGCGTGACCAGGACACGCAGTCGGCCGGACGCCCGTCGGCGCCCAGGTCCCACGCCCGGAGCACGCCCTCCCGGGTGAACCCGGCCCGCGCCACCATCCGGTGCGCGGCATCGTTGCCGGCGAGGATGAACGCGTCCACGCGCACGGTGGCCGTGACGGCGAAGGTCCATGCGGTGATGGAGCCGATCGCGGCCGTGCCGATGCCGCGTCCCCGGCCCGCGGCGGCCACGCAGCAGCCGAGCGTCGCGCGGTGTCCGTCCGGTCCGAATCGCGTGACCGCACCCAGCAGCGCGTCCGGGTCGGCGGGCGTCGCGATCGCGAACGAGGCACCCGTCCCGTCCCGCCACATCGCGCCGGCCTCCTCCAGGAACGCCATCGCCTCCGGCTGCCCGAACGGCAGCGGGATGCCCGCCCATCGCTCGATCAGCGGATCGTGAAAGGCCGCCACCAGCGCATCGACGTCAGCGGACCGCCATGGACGAAGCACCGCGGGGCCAGCGGGCAGGGTGGGCTGGGGGCCGGCGGGCGGGATGGGTCGATCCACGGCGGGTGGTCGATCGTGCGCATCCGGCGGGTCCACGCCCGCATCGTCGCACCCGTGCGACGCCGGCGCAGCGGACTCGGGTAGCCTCAGCCTGCCATGCACCGCACCGGTACGCCCCTCGACCCGAGACCACCCGCCGTGGAGCGGCTCCTCGCCGCCGCGCGACCGCTCATCGGGGAGGGGCATGACCCGGCTGCGCTCGCCGACGCCGCGCGTGGTCTGGTCGCCGAGGAGCGCGCGGCGCTCGCCACCGGGGCGGCGGCACGGTCGGTGGAGTCGCTCGCCGTCGCGCTCGCCACCCGGCTGGACGCATGGCGGCAGCCGCGCGGCGCGGGCCTGGTGGGGGCCATCAACGCCACGGGCGTCCTGCTCCACACGAACCTGGGCCGGGCGGCGTGGTCCCGCGCCGCGATCGACGCGGCCGCCATGGCCGCCGCATCCGCCAGCCTGCTGGAGCTGGACCGCGAGACCGGTCGGCGCGGCGCCCGCTTCCGGGCGGCCGAGGAGCACCTGATCGCGCTCACGGGTGCCGAGGACGCGCTGGTCGCCAACAACAACGCGGCGGCCCTGGTCCTCGCGGTGGGCCTCGCCGGGCGCCGCGGCGTGGCGGTGTCACGCGGCGAGCTCGTGGAGATCGGTGGAGGGGTGCGCATCCCCGAGGTGGTGCGCCGGGCGGGAGCCCGGCTCGTGGAGGTGGGCACCACCAACCGCACGCGGGCGCAGGACTTCACGGATGCCCTGGTGGAGGGTCGCGCGGGCGTGGTCCTGCGCGTCCATCGCTCGAACTTCCGCCAGGAGGGGTTCACGGAGGCGCCCGACTCGGAGGAGGTCGCGGCCATCGCGCGCACCCACGATGCGATCGTCATCGACGACCTTGGATCGGGCGCCCTGCTGGACACCGCGGCGTTCGGCCTGGCGCACGAGCCCACGCCGCGCGAGCGCCTCGCGGCGGGCGCCGACCTGGTCACGTTCAGCGGCGACAAGCTCCTGGGCGGGCCGCAGGCGGGCCTGGTCGCGGGTCGCGCGGACCTCGTCGCACGACTTCGACGAGACCCGCTGGCTCGCGCCGTGCGACCCGACAAGGTCACGCTCGCGGCGCTCGCGGCGACCCTGGCACTCTACCGGGCCGGTGTCGCCCAGCAGGAGATCCCCGTGTGGCGGTCCATCGCGATGCCGGTCGCCGAGCTGGACGCGCGGGCATCGACGCTGCGATCGCGCCTGGGCGATGCGCGATACGGCGATCGGCGCCCGGACGACCCGCGCCGGGTCGAACGGCACATCGAGACGAGACAGACCCTCGCCACCGTGGGCGGCGGCGCGCTGCCGGGTCAGACGCTCCCGTCGGTGGCGATCGCGGTGCGGGGCCGCGGCGCAGGCGCGCTGCTCGACCGGCTGCGTCGCGGTGAGCCGAGCGTCGTGGGCCGGATCGAGGGCGGGACGGTCCTGCTCGACCTCCGATCCGTCGATCCGGCACAGGACGACGACCTCGCGGGCGCGCTGGCTGTCGCACTGGGGGCCGTCCGGGGGTGACCCTCGTCATCGGCACCGCGGGGCACATCGACCACGGCAAGACGACGCTGCTGCGGGCGCTCACCGGCATCGATGCCGATCGCCTTCCCGAGGAGCGGCGTCGGGGAATGACCATCGACCTGGGCTACGCCCACCTCGTCCTGGCGGACGGGACGGCGATCGACTTCGTGGACGTGCCCGGGCATGACCGGCTGGTCGGCAACATGCTGGTGGGCGCGGGCGAGATCGACGCGGCGATGCTGGTCGTCGCGGCGGACGACGGCCCTCGGGCGCAGACCCGGGAGCACGTCGCGCTGCTCGACGGCCTGGGAGTGGGGGATGGCCTGGTGGCCATCACCAAGTCCGACCTGGTCGATGCCGACCGGATCCTTGAGGTGGGCAGGCTGGTTCGGGCGCTGCTGGCCCCGACCCGCCTGGCCGGCGCGCCGGTGTTGGCGGTCTCCGGCACGACCGGCAGCGGCCTCGACGCGCTGCTGGTGGCGCTCGGGGAGCTGCGCGGGCGGCTGGGCGACCACGGCCGCCGGAGCGACGGCCAGGTCCGCCTCGCCGTGGACCGGGTGTTCACGGTGCGCGGGCGCGGCGCGGTGGTCACCGGATCGCTGCGGGGTGAGTCGGTCGCCGCAGGGGCGCAGCTGCGACTGGTGCCGGGTGACCGGGTCGCGCGCATCCGCGAGATCCAGGTCCATGGGCGGACGGTGGCGTCCGCGTCACCGGGCCGCACCGCCCTGGGCCTGGCGGGGGTGGACGCGGCATCCCTGACCCGGGGCATGGTCCTCACGAGCGACGCGCTGGTGATGGCGACCGATCGGCTGCTGGTCGCCCTGTCTCCGCCACGCCTGTCCGAGGAGGCCCGACGACCGTCCGCCTGGCCGCCCCGGGACGGCGCGCGCGCGCGGCTGCACCTGGGCACCGCCGTGGCGGACGCCGTGGTGGGGCGCGCGGGACGGGACGCGCTGTCCCTTCCCGACGGGCGTCCCGCGGCGATGCTCCGCCTGGCAGCGCCCATCGCCGCGGCGCCCGGTGACCGGTTCGTGCTCCGGCGCGCCTCGCCCGGGACCCTGCTGGCGGGCGGTGTGGTGCTGGACGCGCGCCCCGCCCGCGGTGTCTCGCGGCGCCGCCAGACACCGGGGCGCCTCGCGACCCTGGCTGACGCGGTGGCAGGCGGCGCGCCCGACGAGCCCCGCGACGTCCGTCGCACGGCGCTGGCGGCGGCGCTGCTCGACCTGCATGGGACGCTCGACCTGCACGGGACGCTCGCCGACGGCCCATCCGCCAGGGTGGCCGCGGACGTCCTGGCATCGGCGGGCGAGCAGGTCGCGGCGGCGGTGGAGGCGTGGCACCGCGCGCGGCCTGCTGAGACGGGGATGCCGCTCGCCATGGCGCGGGCGGCGGTCGAGCGGGCGATGCGCCGCCTGGTCACGCTGCCGCGCGGCCACGCCACGTCCGCGGATGCGGTCATCGCCTCCCTCGTGGAGTCGGGTGTCCTGGTCCGGGACGGGGACCGGCTGTGCGCCTCCGGTCACCGTCCGGCGGGCCCCGACCCGGCACAGCTGGCCGCGATGGACCGGCTGGAGGAGGCGCTGGCCGGCCATGCGCCGCCGCCCCTGGCCGCCACCGCCGCGGCCGTGGGCTGTCCGGCGGAGGGGATCCGCGCCCTGGAGCGTGCCGGTCGCGTCGTCGTCCTCGAGCCGGACCTCGCGTGGGCCGTCGCGACCTATCGCGAGCTTGCCGCCCGGGCGCTGGTGATGGCGCGTCGGGCGCCCCTCACGCCGGCCGCGTACCGCGACGCGACCGGCACCAGCCGCCGGTACAGCCTCGCGATCCTGGAGGACCTGGACCGGCGCGGGATCCTCCGCCGGACCGACTCGGGCCACGTGCCGGGACCCAAGGCGCCACCGATGCCGGGTCGCACCGCCCGCTGACGACCCTCAGGCCCGCGGCACCGTCACGGGCACGCGGCCGCCGGTCCGGACCGCCTCCGCCACGGCATCCGTGAACGCCATGTAGCGCACGCCGGTCGCGAAGTCCGTCAGCGTCACCGGCGTCGACTCGCGGATGGAGTCGACGAAGTCGGCCTCCACGCGCCAGGCCCGCCGCTCATCGTCGGGCACGGCCACGGGCGCCAACGGCCCCCCCGGTCGTGCCATCTCCAGCGAGCCCGTGTCGTAGTCCAGACGCAGCGTCCGGTCGGTCCCCACGAGCCACGCCGCGTTCGGCTCCGCGCGTCGCGAGGCGGAGAGCTCCATCGCGAGGATGGTCGGACCGGGCAGCTCCGCGAGCACCGCGAGATGGTCCGGGACGTCCACGGCGATGGTGGGACCGCCCGCCGGGTCGGGCAGCTCCGGCAGCGTGATGGTGCCGATGGCGCTCACCGCCGTGGCTGCCGGCAGCCAGCGCAGCATCGCCTCGTACTGGATGCCCAGGGACATCGTGTTGTTGCCGCTGTGGCGGCGCATCCGTCGCCAGGGATCGGAGCCCACCACGCCCCCGGCGTAGACGGTGCGAACCATCCGGATGGCGCCCAGCTCTCCCGTGGCCACCAGCCGCGCGATCGTGGCGTCCTGCCCGTGGCTCATCGGGGAGGGGACGATCATCGCCACCAGCCCGGGGTGCGCCTGCGCGGCGGCGAGCATCCGGGCGCCCTGGAGGGCATCCATCGCCATCCGCGCCTGGGTCAGGACGTGCTTGCCCGCATCGAGCGCGGCCAGCACCACGGGCATGTGCAGGTCGGGCCAGGCCGCGCAGACCACGGCATCCACGGTCGGGTCATCGATGACCGACCGCCAGTCGGCGTGTGCGTGCGGGATGCCCAGCTCCGCGGCCGTCCGGGCGGCGGATTCCGGCGTCCGCGTCGCCACCGCGGCGAGCTCCACTCCCGGGATGGCCCGGAACCCCGGCACGTGCCGCTCCCTCGCGATGCCGCCCAGACCAACGAAGCCGATGCCGATCCGATCTGCCATGCCTCACCTCCACGCGTCGACGCGGTCCAGTCTGACGGGTCGTGGCTGGGTATCGTGTGCCGGTGACCTCCCACGCGCCGCTCCGGCTGCCTGACCTGGGCGGCGCCATCGATGTCACCGCGGTCATCCCCTCTGGCTCGGAAGGTCCCGCCGGGCTGGTCACGGAGCTGGTCCGGGCCGGCGTGAGCACCGCGGTCGCGCGCCATCGCGACGCCCACCTGGGCGACCCGGACACGGGCAACCGGCGGGCCGGCGAGGTCGCCGTGGCGTCGGCGGGGGCGATCGTGCCGATGGCCGTGATCGCTCCGGTCCGCGCGGGTCACGCCGCATCCATCATCGATCGCGCCCTCGCATCCGGCGCCCGCGCCTGTTGGCTGGGTACCGCCACCTGGTCCGCCTCGCCTGCCACGCCCTCTGCCGCCGTGGACGCGCTGCTCGCGGAGGTGGCGCGCGCCGGACTGCCACTGTTCGTGCCCCTCGAGCGCTGGGGTGATGCGACCGCGATCGGGCAGCGCACCGCCCGCCTGGGCATCCCGGTGGTGCTGGTCGGCTCCCACTACACCCACAGCGTGGACGACCTGGCGGCCGCCGAGCGGTGGCCGCATCTTCACCTCGAGACCAGTCGGATGGCCCATCTCGGGGCGGTCGAGGCCGCGGTCGCGCAGATCGGCCACGAGCGGCTGCTGCTGGGCACGGGCGCCCCGGATCGGTCGCCCACGGCGCCCGTCAACGCGATCCTCGCGGCGGCCATCCCGGACGACGCCCGGCGCGCCATCCTGGGAGGCAACGCGGCGCGCCTGCTGGGTCTCTCGCAGCGCCCGGTCCGCCTCCGCGCGCCGCTGGTCGCGACCGGCGCGATCGACGTCCACGGCCACCTCGCGCCCACCCCCTGGGACGTGCCTGACCTGGGTCCGGCGGCCTTCGCCGACGCCCAGGCCCGCCGCGGCATCGCGGTGACCATCGCCTCGTCGGTGGACGCGATCGCGGCGCACGCACCGACCGGCAACGCCGCGGCCGTCCGAGACGTGGCGGGCGAGGCGCGCCTGCGCGCCTACCTCGTGGCGGACCCGCGCGACCTGGCCGCCACGCGTGCCGACCTTGCCCGCCACGGCGATGCCATCAACGTGGTCGGGGTCAAGGTCCACGCCCAGTGGAGCGGCACCGCCACCGCCGATCCGTCGATGGCCGCGCTGTTCGACCTGCTCGCGGCGCACGGCCGTCCCGTGAAGATCCACAACGATGGCGACGGCTGGGACGCGGCGCTCCGGCGGCTCGCGGACCGCCACCCGCGACTGCCCATCATCATCGCCCATGCGGGACCGGGCACCCCCGTGCTCGCCGCCGCGCGCGTGGCCTCGGCCACCGCCAACGTCCACCTGGAGCTCGCCAGCTCCTTCGCCTCGCTCTCGGAGGTCCGCACCGTGATCCATGCGACTCCGCCCGATCGGCTCCTGTTCGGGACCGACGCGCCGCTGCTGGAACCCGCGTTCGCGCTGGGCACCCATGCGGACGCGGGCGTGTCACCGGAGACCCATCCGGCCGTGTTCCGCGACACGGCGGCGCGCCTCTTCGGGATCAGCGTCCCATGAGCGGATTCGCGGCAGACCTGCTCATCGGCGGCGGCGCGGTCATCGACGGCACGGGAACGCCCGCGCGACGGGCGGACCTCGCCATCCGGGACGGTCGCATCGTGGCGATCGCCGAGCCGGGCCGCGGGGACGATCTCGCTGCACGCGCGCGCATCGATGCCCGAGGCCTCGTGATCGCGCCCGGATTCGTGGACCTGCACGCCCATTCGGATACGACGCTGCTCTCGGACGGCCGGGCCCGCAGCTCCGTGGCGCAGGGCATCACGACCACGGTCTCCGGCAACTGCGGCATGTCGCCGGCCCCGGCGCCCGCGGCTCGCCGAGGCGAGGTGCGGTCCGCCATCGGCGTCATCGACCTCGATCCCGCCGTGGACTGGGACTGGGAGAGCTTCGCGGAGTACCGGCGGGCGCTCCAGGCAAGCGGCATCGCCCAGAACGTGGCGCCCATGGTCGGCCATCTCGCGCTGCGCATCGCGGTCAACGGCGACGAGCCCGGTCCGCTGGACGCGGTCACCAGGGATCGCCTGGAGGCGGCGGCCGACCGGGCGCTCGACGAGGGTGCGCTGGGCATCTCCACGGGGCTGATGTACCCGCCCGCGATCTCCGCCGATCGGGAGGAGCTGCTCGCCCTGGGTCGCGCCGCGCGTCGCCACGATGCGCTGTTCGCGATGCACATGCGCAACTACGGGGACACGCTGATCGCGGCGGTGGAGGAGGCGATCGCGGTCGGGCGCGCGACCGGCTGCCGGCTCCAGCTCAGCCACCTGGCCGTCGCGGGCCGGCGCAACTGGGGGGCGGTGCGTCGCGCGATCGCGCTCATGGATGCGGCGCGCGCGGACGGCCTGGACGTCGCCGCGGACATCTACCCGTATCTCGCGGGGTCCGCCAACCTGTCCCAGCTGCTGCCGAACTGGGCGCAGGACGGCGGCTCTGCCGCCGTCACCGAGCGGCTCGCCGATCCGGCCGTCCGGGCGCAGGTCAGGCAGGAGTGGATTCCTTCGCTCCACCTCGGCTGGGACGAGGTGTTCGTGTCGCTCGTGGATGACGATCTCGCGCCCCAGGTCCTGGGCCGGTCGATCGCGGAGGCCGGCGCGGCGCTCGGGCTGCCGCCCGACGAGGCGGCGCTCGAGCTGATGTGGCGCACCGAGGACCGCGTCCAGATGGTCGCGTTCGGGCGCTCCCCGGACGACCTGCTGGCGGTCCTGGAGCACCCCGCGACCTCGATCGGCTCGGACGGCCTGGCGCTCGACCCGGACGGCCCGACGGGCCGCGGACGGCCCCATCCGCGGAGCTACGGCTGCTACCCCCGGCTGCTGGGTCGCGTGGTGCGCGAGGATGGCACGCTCACGCTCGAGCGCGCCGTCGCGATGTCCACGTCGATCCCCGCCGCCAGGATCGGGCTGACCGATCGGGGCAGGCTCGAGGCGGGCCTGGCGGCCGACGTCGTGGTGTTCGACGCGGACGCGGTCCTCGACCAGAACAGCTTCGAGGACCCGACGCGCTTCCCGAGCGGCATCAGCCACGTCATCGTCAACGGCGAGCCGGTGATCCGTGACGGCCGGCAGGTCGACGCCGCCCGGCCCGGCAGGGTCCTCTGACCGGCGCAGGCGGGCGTCACGGCGCGCCCCGGTCGGCCGGTCCGGTGCCCGGTCCCACCAGGTGCTCCAGCCGGCCCACGGTCCGGAACCCCAGCCGCGCGTAGACCGGCTCACCCATCGTGGATGCCGCCAGCCATGCCGTCGGATCGCCGCGCTCCTGCGCCAGGCGCAGGCAGGCCGACGTGACGGCGCGACCCACACCCCGGCCGCGCGCCGCGGGGATCGTGCCCACGTTCGTGATCCAGCCCTGGCCCGCAGCACGGAACAGCGACGCCGCGCCCACCGGCGCGCCTGCGCGCCGCGCCAGGAGCTGGATCCGTCGCTCGTCCCGACCATGCGGCCGGCTCGGGTCGTACACCGTGCGCATCGTCTCGACCACCGACGCGTCTGACCAGCCGTAGGCGTCGGCCAGCACCGCGATCCACGCGTCGAGGTCCTCGATCATCTCCACCCGCCGGACCGTGACCTCCGCGGTGGCTGCCGGCAGCTCCCCGGGGAGCGACACGACCATCACCGCCTCCGCGCCGGGATCGCGCAGCCCCACCGCGAGCAGCGCATCCCGGACATCCGGAGGCCGGACATCGTCGTCCAGCCACCACAGCATCGGCAGGCCCGCCGCACGATAGGCCGTCTCCAGCGCGGCGAGCCGCTCCGCTATGGACGTGGCATCGAGCGTGACCCTGGCGAGCGCGTTCAGGTACTGCTGTGGCCGTCCCGGCGCGAAGGACCGCACGACGTCGCCCTCGTCGACCACCTCCACGCCCGGCACGCCGGCGAACGCCATCGCCGCATCCGCCAGCACCCTCCGCCGGAGATCCGCGGTCTCCGCGTCCGGCTGCCCGCTCATCGGCCGAAGCGGCCTCGACCCATCGTCGGTCACGTCCCCGGCTACGCGATGATCAGCTCGCCGCCGTGGATGTCCACGTTGGCACCCGTGATGTAGGCCGCCTCGTCGCTCACCAGGAACGCGATGAGCGCGGCCAGCTCGGATGCATCGGCGAAGCGCTTGAACGGGATCGACTGGCGCACCGCCTCCAGGCCCGCCTCATCCCGAGACCCGCGCACCATCGGCGTGTCCACGATGCCCGGCGAGATCGCGTTGACCGTGATGGCGAACGGCGCCCACTCGCGGGCGAGCGCACGCGTCAGGCCCAGCACGCCGGCCTTGGCGGTCGTGTAATGCGCGCCGCCGAGCGTCGAGGTGGCCCGGCCGGCCATCGACGCGAGATTGCAGATCGCGCCACGGCCCGCGCGGACCATGAACGGCTGCACCGCCTGGGAGCACAGGAAGGTCGAGGTGAGGTTCGCGTCGATGACCAGGTGCCACTCGGCCGCGCTCATGTCGGCGACCTTCGTGGACCGCAGGATCCCCGCGTTGTTGACCAGGATGTCCGCGCCGCCCAGGCGCTCCGCGACGCGCGCGACCATCGCCTTCACGTCGTCCGGGGAGGTGCAGTCGCAGCGGACCCCGATCGCGTCGCCGCCAGCCTCCCTGATCCGCTCTGCCGCGTGGTGCGCCGCGACCTCGTCCAGGTCCACCACGGCCACCGCCGCGCCATCCGCGGCGAGCCGCTCGGCCACCGCCTGGCCGATGCCGCGACCGGCGCCCGTCACCAGCGCCACGCGCCCCTCGAACCGCTGCGTCATCCTTCTCCTCGCCCCTCGCTGCATCTCGTCGCCGTGCCGATCGTAGCCCCACCGCGGGGAGATCGATGAGCATCCTCGCCTCCGGCGCCGCCCGCACCGTCCGCGATATGTTCGACGAGGCCATGGCCACGAAGGGAGCCGCCCGATGACCGTCCGCGCCACGCACGAATCCGGCACCACGCCCCCGGACCGGACCGGCTGGTGGACGCGGCCGGAGCGCACGGGTGACCTCGCCCGGGCCGCCGCGATGGCCCATGACCCGGATGCCGACCGGATGGCGCGCTACCTCGACGCGCGCCGTCGGGGCACCGACTTCCTGCTGTCCCGGCAGCGCCCGGACGGCTGCATCGGCGACCCGGAGCGCGGCTTCGACTACTACCGCGGCCCATGGACGATGGGTCTCGTGGGCGAGACCCGGGCGGCGCACGCGGTGTGCGACTTCATCCGGCGCAACCTGCTGACGCCCGACGGGCGCATCGACGGGCCGCTGCGGCGCATCCGCACCGACTGGTCCTACCGCGACGCCACGCTCATCGTCGGCGCACACCACCTGGGCGAATACGACCTGTCGCTGGGCGTCCTCCCGGAGCTGCTGCGCTGGCAGGACCCGATCAGTGGCGGATTCTCCAACGACCGGGAGGCGGACGGCGGGATGTCCGACACGATGGACGTCCCGTACGCCTGCGGTGGGGGCTTCGCGGCGCTGGCGGTGGGCCGGATGGACGTGGCCCTGCGGGTGGCGACATTCCTGCGCGCGATCTGGGAGGCCCAGACGATGGACCCGGCGACCGACCTGCCGGGCATCTTCGACTGCGTCTGGTCGCGCTCCCGGCAGCGCACGTATCGCCCCGGGGACGCCGGGTACGACCCGGACATGGCCGTGGACAACGCTGCGGACCGGATGCAGCGCTGGACCGTCGGCGGCATCGGCGCGGGCTTCCTGAGCCGGCTGTGGTTCGCCACCGGTGACAGGCAGTGGCTGGATCTGGCGCGGCGCTACCAGGCGTTCTCGATGGCCGCGACGGACGCCCAGTTCCGGTACCCGTCCGCGTGCAAGTCGAGCTGGGGATCCAGCCTGCTGTATCAGGCGACCGGCGAGGCGGCCTACCGCGACTGGACCATGCGCCTGGGCGATTGGTACGTCGCCCTCCAGGGCGAGGACGGCGCGTGGCGTCCGTGGCTGGAGCGCCACCCGAACGACCGCGTCTGGATCACCCTCGAGTACGTGATGCATCTCGACACCATCGTCGGCGCGCTCGCCTCGCGCGCCTGACCGGCCGCGGCGCGCTCAGGGCACGCGTCGGGTGATCGCGCGACGGAACGACCGGTCGGCCACGGGCTCCCCGTCCTGCGTCGCCCGGAGGGACCCCGCGAGGTGCCACGCGTCGGGCGTCGCGGTCAGGTCCAGCGCGCCATCGACCACGATGCTCGGTCCGCCCGGGTGGTCCAGCGCGACCGTCCGTCGGGCCGTCATGCGCGCGGAAGCCGGATCGCCGTCGCGGATGGAGGCCTCGTCGTCGGCCTTGGCGCGCACGGTCACGCCCGTGGAGCGGACGCGCATCCTCCCGCCGTCCACGCGGTTGCGCGTCCGGGCCCGGCCATCGGCCAGCGAGCCCTCCCTGGTGGTCTCCGATGGCGAGAGCACATCCCGCTCCGGCGCGGGCTGCCACCCCGTGCCCAGGTCGGCCGGGGCAGGCGCGAGTTCGAGCGGACGGATCGGAAGGTCCAGGGTGGACGTCCCGGCCAGGAACCGGAGCACGCTCGGGAGCGCCTCTGGCCAGACCATCGGCCAGGACGTGGTGGACAGCGCGAGGCGGATCCGGTGCCCGGACAGGAACGCGTACCCGACGTCGTTCAGCGTCACCTCCAGGGTCCCATCCCGCAGTCCCGGGTCGCCGGGCGCGCCCGCGTGGCGCACCGCGTGGGACACGCGCGACGAGCGCCCGTCCGGCCAGACGTCGCACAGCCGCGCGACGACGAGCCCCGGTCTCGAGCCGGGTGGCAGCGCCAGTCGCAGCACCGGCGTGCCGAGGATCTCCAGGCGCTCCCCGAGAACCTCCGAATCGAAGCAGGCCGATCGCGCGTCATCGGGCGCCTGGTCGCCCGGCAGCTCCGGGCCACGCCCTCCCGTGCCGAGGGGGCACCACTCGCCGCCCGAGAGACCCACGGTCTGGTCGGTGCTCACGGTCATCACGTCGCCGGACGGCGCGTCGCCGGAGACCAGCGAGCCGTCCGAGCACAGCCGACGCCGCTCCCGCCCGATCCGCGATGACGGCCAGGTGTCCTCCGCGACCCACCGGCCCGGCGCCACCGGGTAGCCCGGGTCCGGCGGCACGGCCTCCTGCATCCAGACCTGGTAGCCCGGCAGCCCGTGGAGCGCCGCCGCATCGCCGCGCAGCCAGCGGTCCCACCAGCGCACGGCGAGGCGCACGAAGTCGATGTTCGGCCCCGGCGGCGCAAGGTGCGGGTATCCGTGCGCCCATGGCCCGACCACGCCCATCCGCGGCACGCGGAGATTCGCCATCAGCCGTCCGATCGCGTTGGAGTAGCCGTCCTGCCAGCCGCCCACCGCCAGGACGGGCACCGCGATGTCGCCATACGCCTCGCTCACCGATCCGTGGCGCCAGAACGCGTCGCGCTCCTGGTGCTCCATCCAGTCGACCACCGCCGGGGCGTCGGCCGCGAGCGCGATCCGTTCCAGCCACCGCTCGCGCCAGGCCGGCCCGCTGATGGCCGGGTCGGGCGGCAGCGCCATCCAGGTCAGGAAGGTGCAGCCCCAGTCGAGCATGTCCGTGAGCAGGGCCCCGCCCATCCAGTGCATGTCGTCGGCGAACCGGTCGTCCGTGGAGCAGGAGGTGATGATGGCGCCCAGGGCGGGCGGACGGAGGGCAGCCACCTGGAGGGCGTTGAAGCCGCCCCAGCTGTTGCCGAACATGCCCACCGTGCCGGTGCACCAGGGCTGCGCCGCGAGCCATGCGACGAGGTCGGCGCCATCGGCGAGCTCCTGGGCCAGGTATTCGCCCGGCAGGAGCCCCTCCGAGTCGCCGCTGCCCCGGATGTCCATGCGCACGCTCGCATACCCGTGCGCCGCGAACGCGCCATGGATCGCCTCGTCGCGCAGCGCGGCGAGGTCGCGCGTGCGGTAGGGGATGAGCTCCAGCAGCGCCGGCACCGGCCGCTCCGCCGACGCCCATGCCGGCAGCCAGGCGCGCCCCGCCAGCCGGGTGCCGTCCGGCATGGGCACCCACAGCGGGCTGACCGAGACGACTTCGTGGGGCAGGCGCGGATCGCGCGCATCGTTCATCCGGGACAGCATCGCAGGTCCCTGTGTCGGCGCGCGCCATCGCGGTTGGTCCGCGCGCCGCAGAATGGCCGCAGAATGGAGGTGACGCAGGGCCCTCCCACCTCAGCAAAGGAGTCGCGCATCGTGATCGTCGTGGCCAACGTCCGCCTCATCGACGGCATCGCCGAGGAGGCGCGCCCGGCCATGGACGTGTCCATCGTCGGCGAGCGCATCGAGGCCATCCGCCCCCACGACCCGGCGACCGTCGAGGCGTCCCGGGCCACCGTCATCGAGGGCGCCGGTCGCACCCTGCTGCCGGGTCTCGTGGACTGCCACTCGCACTACCCCATCGACCCGCTCGTGGACGACGGCTTCCTGCTCTATCGACAGGAACCGGTCGAGCGGATCATCCTGCGCGCCGCGCGCGGCGCGATGGCGGCGCTCCGAGCCGGGGTCACCACCTCCCGCAGCGGCGGCGCGCCCGGGAACACGGACGTCATCCTGCGCGACGCGATCGCGAGCGGCGACATCCCCGGGCCGCGGCTCCTCGCCGCGGGTCCGGCGCTCACCATCACGGGCGGCCATGGCTGGCTGTTCGGACGCGAGGCGGACGGAGAGCTGGAGCTGCGACGTGCGGTCCGCCTCAACGTCCGAGATGGCGCCGATCACATCAAGGCGGTCGCCAGCGAGGCGGCCATGCTCACCACGGCGGTCGCGGGCGTGGAGGAGCTCACCCAGCAGGAGCTGGAGGCGATCGTCACGGAGGCCGCGCGCCTGCGCCGGCGGGTGATGGCCCACGCCCAGGGGAGTCAGGCGGTCATGAACGCCGCGCGCGCCGGCGTGGCCAGTGTGGAGCACGCGTTCCTCGCCGATGACGAGGCGCTCGACGTGCTCGCCGAGAGTGGCGCCACGCTGGTGCCCACGCTCACCGTCACGGACGTCTGGTCCGGCCTCCAGGGCCGCACGCCGGACCAGGTGGAGCGCCAGGCGGCGCTGTCGCGGCTGCATCGCCGGTCCGCCGAGCGCGCCATCGCGATGGGCATCCCCATCGCCACGGGCACCGACTGCGGTGTCCGGGGCGTGCTGCCGGAACACCTCGCGCGGGAGATCCGCAACGTCCACGGTCACGGCGCCAGTCCCATGGCCGCCATCAAGGCGGGCACCGTCAACGGCGCCCGGCTGCTGGGACTCGAGGCGGAGATCGGCACGGTCGAGGCCGGCAAGCTGGCCGACCTGGTGCTCGTGGCGGGTGACCCGCTGGCCGACCTCGCGCGGCTGGAGCGACCGGCCATGGTCATCCAGCGCGGCCGCGTGGTGCACCCCGCCGCGGTCTGAGCGAAGGAGCAAGACGACCGCACCCCATCGCAACCGTCCCTTCACCATCGTCGCGCGACAATGCGCTCAAGGGCCGGAGGTCGATTCGTCCGGCCGCGTCGACCATGTGAGGTGTGATCCATGAACCTGACCCGCCGGTCATCCGCGCGGTCGCTCATGGCCGCGCTGCTCGCCATGCTGCTGGTGCTGACCGGCGCGATGGCGGGCGTGGCCCAGTCCCCGGCCCCCACGGAGCCCCCGGCTCCCACCGCGGGCCAGACCCTGCTCGGATCGCCCACGCTCGGCGGTGCGCTCGCCGAGGACGAGGGTCGCGACCCGTCCGGGTCGCCCGCGATCGTGCTGGGCACCGCCCTCGACGGCGTGAAGCTGAACGGGATGCGCGCGGCCTTCCGACCCGACGAATCGTTCGCGTATCGCCTGGAGCTGCCCGCGGCCGTGGGCCAGGCGGCCCTCACGCTCCAGGTCCTCGGCAGCGCGGACGGCGCCGCGGCGCTGTGGGCGTATCCGCCGGTCCCGGTCGACCCGGCCTGGGACACGGTGGCGGGCAGGCTCCCGGCACCCGGCGTCGGCGACTACACCCTGCGCGTGTTCAGCGGCTCTGACCGCATCGCCGAGACGTCGCTCCGCGTCGCGGACGTACCGCGCCTCACCGCCCTCCTGACCGACCCCAACGGCCTGCTCGCGAATGATCTCCAGCGCGTCTCGGATGCGGGCAAGCGCTACGAGGAGGCCACCGGTGGCGGCTGGCTGTGGACGGTCCTCGTCGACACCACCGACGGCGTGCCCATCTCGGAGTGGGCCGCGGACCTGATGGCCGTCAACGCGGACCAGGTGGATCCGCGGGACGCGATGCTCGTCGCGGCGGCGGGGGACATCGACCTGGCGATCGTGGTGGGTTCCGACGCGGCCCGCACGATCCTCCCCGACGAGATCTCGGAGATCGAGGACGAGGCGGTCTTCGCGCTTGGCGACGGCCGCTTCGCGGACATGGTCGACGGGGTGGCCGACGGGCTGGTCGCGGCCCACCGCGAGGGTCCCGTGGCCAGCCCCGAGCCGACCCCCAGCCCGGAACCCACCGTGGCGCCATCCGCGACACCGGTCACCGTGCGGGTGCCGAACCTCGTGGGCATGACCCGGGACGAGGCGCAGCTGCTCGCGGCCCGTCGCGGCCTGGAGGTCGAGGTCCAGTTCCGGCGCACGTCGGAGACACCGCGCGGCACGGTCATCGAGCAGGATCCGCCTGCCGGCCGCAGGGTCGATCCGGGCGCCACCGTGACCATCGTGGTGGCCACCGCGCCTCAGACGGTGAGGGTCCCGGACGTGTCCGGACTGTCCGAGGACGACGCGCTCAACGTGCTGCTGGATGCCGGTTTCGAGATCGGCCAGCGCACCCGGCGCTTCAGCGACTCCATCGCCGAGGGTGACGTCATCCGCACCGATCCGGCGGCGCGCGCGAGCGTCGCGCCTGGCAGCACCATCGACTACGTGGTGTCTCGCGGCCCGAACCCGAATCCCACCACCGCGCCGACACCCACCCCGTCACCGACTCCCGCACCCACCCCCACCGCCAGGCCCATCCCCCAGGTCACCGTGCCGACCCTTCGCGGCGAGACGCAGGATGACGCGGTCGCGCTGCTCCTGGATGCCCGGCTGAAGGTCGGCGACGTCAAGGAGGTCTTCGACGCCGAGGTGCCCGCGGGTCGGGTGACCAAGACCCGGCCGGCCGCGGGTGCGACGGTCGATCGGAACTCGCTGGTGAACCTGTTCATCTCCAAGGGGCCCAAGCCGGTCAACACCCCGGCACCGGTCGAGACGCCCCGTCCCACCCCGGAGCCGACTGCGACCCCGGTCCCCACGCCGACGCCGGAGGAGAGTCTCCCGGCGGCGGGCGACCGCCTGGCGCGGATCCAGGCGGCGGGCGTGATCCGCGTCAACGTCGCGGACGCGGACGCACCGTGGTCCCATGTCAACGACCAGGGCAAGCGCAATGGGCTCGATGTCGCCGTTGCCCGCGCGCTCGCCAAGCAGCTCGGCGTGAGCGTCGAGTTCACCGCATTCCCGATCGACGAGGTCCGGGCGGGACTGTGGGATGACCGGTTCGACGTCGCGATCTCCCGCCTTGCGGTGACCACCGCCGACCCGCAGCTGCTGCTGTTCTCGCAGCCCTATGCCTACGACCCACAGCAGCTCGCGGTGACCGTCGAATCCGGCCTGACGAGCGCTGACGAGCTGGTCGACCGACCGGTCTGCGTCGCCGCCGGGGACACCGGCGCCGGGTGGCTGGATGGGACCCTGGCGCTCGCCGAGCCGCCGCTGGAGCCCTCCATCCCGCCCAGCGGGGCCACCGCCTTCGCTGGGCCCACCAACGGTGACTGCGTCGCCCTGGTGGAGGCGGGCGGCGCGCCGTTCGACGGCTGGGTGGCGTCGCTGCCCACCATCGAGCGCGCCATCGCGGGCGGTGCGGGCGTCACCCTGGTCGGGAACCCGGTCGTCTGGGCGCCCGTGGCCGTGGCGTTCGACGCGAAGGCCGGCGACAACGACACCCTCGTCGCCGCGATCGACGAGGCGCTCGTGGCGCTGGACGACGCGGGCACGATCGTGAAGGCGAGCCTCAAGGCGACCGGCTATGACCTCACCGTCGTCCCTGCGGACGGGGTGCCGGTGCGCTCGGACACCCCGATCTCCTCGCCCGGCTGACGCCGCGGGTCGCTCGTCGCGGCGGCTCCATCGGCCGCGCCGGCTCAGCCGGCGCGGCCGACCTGATCCTCGATCGGCTCGAAGGACAGCTCGATGGCCGCCCGGATGGTCGGCAGGAGCAGGTCCAGCTGTGCCTGCGCAACCGCGTCGGCGACATCCGCGGCCCCTGACCCGATGAGCAGCGAGCGGATGTCGGAGAGCTGCCGGACCGCCCATGCGACCGGATCGGCGGTGAGCGCCGGGTCCAGGTGGCGCTCGCCCACGTCCCCCTTCTCGAAGTTCGGGTGGTAGTGATAGATGGGCCCTCGGGGTCCCGTGAACAGGTCGGCCCGCCAGATGCCCTCGCTGACCGGCAGCACCCGAAATCCCGCCACGCCGGCCGCCGCACCCGGCACCGGCTCCGGCTGGATGCGCCGGATCTCCACGCGGCAGCCGACCTCCGTCTCGGCACCCACCTGCTCCCAGTAGCCGACCGTGATGATCACCGGGCCGAAGATCCAGGCGTGCAGCATCGGGTGTGTCCTCCGTTCAGGGGGCAGGCGCCGGCGACGCGGGCGTCTCGACGGCGACCGGCACGAGCGTGGCAGGGTCGATCGCGGCGCGCGCCTCGGCGGGGAAGTGGCAGGCGGCCCGGTGTCCCGGGCGATCGGGGTCCGGGGCGACGAGCGGCGGCTCGTCGGTGGCGCAGCGCTCCGGGTTGCCGAGGCGCTCGCGCAGCCAGCAGCGCGTGTGGAAGCGGCAGCCGCCCGGCGGGTTCGCGGGCGAGGGGATGTCGCCCTTGAGCAGGATGCGCTGCCGGCGGCGCTCCGCCTTCGCGTCCGGCACCGGCACCGCCGAGAGGAGGGCGATCGTGTACGGGTGGTGGGGCGACGCGTAGAGGTCCTCCGCGTCGGCGATCTCCACGAGCTTGCCGAGGTACATCACGGCGACCTCGTGCGCGATGTGGCGCACCACGGCCAGGTCGTGGGCCACGATCAGGTAGGTCAGCCCGAGCTGTTCCTGGAGCTCCTCGAGCAGGTTCAGGACCTGGGCCTGGATCGAGACGTCCAGCGCGGAGATCGGCTCGTCGCACACGATGAGCTCAGGCTCCACGGCCAGGGCGCGCGCGATGCCGATGCGCTGTCGCTGGCCACCCGAGAACTCGTGGGGATAGCGGCTGACGAACCGCGGGTCCAGCCCAACCATCGTGAGCAGCTCCGCGATCCGGGCGCGCTGGTCGCCAGTCTCCGGCAGGCCATGGGTGCGCAGCGGCTCGGACAGGATCTGACCCACGGTCTGCCGCGGGTCGAGGCTGCTCTGGGGATCCTGGAACACCATCTGGAACTGGCGGCGTCGCAGCCGCAGGCGCTCGCCCGACAGGGTCATGAGGTCCTCGTCGCCGAGCATGATCGTGCCCGCCTGGGGGCTGTTGATGCGCACGATGGCACGGCCGATGGTGGTCTTGCCGCTCCCCGATTCGCCCACGAGCCCCAGCGTCCGACCACGCGGGATCGCGAAGCTCACGCTCTCCACGGCCGAGACCCAGCCGATGGTGCGGCGCATCACGCCACCCAGGATGGGGAAGCGCACCGTCAGGCCGTCCACCCGAAGGTGCGGCCCGCCGACCCCCGGCAAGATGGCACTCATCGGCCAGGCTCCGCGGGCGGGCCTCGGAAGGCGTCCCTGACCTGGTCGCGCTCCGTGGACGGCAGCGGTCCGACGTGCTGTTCCAGCAGGCCCTCCTCCAGGATCGTGGGCCCGGTGCCGGCCTCGACCCCGGGAGCGTGCCCCTCGGGAGCCTCGAGCGCCTCGCCCGTGACGGTCGGGTCGACCGCTCCCTCGGTGGCTCGCAGCGGCCGTCCGGCGAGCACTTCGGCGGGCGTCGGCTGGCTGTGACAGGCGGCCTGATGGATGACCGCGCACGCGGTCGGCGCGAGCGTCGCCCCGACCACGGCCTCGAGCGGCGGGTCGACGGTCCGACACACCTCCAGGCGCCAGTGACACCGGGGCGCGAACGCGCAGCCCACGAGCTCGCCCGCGAGGTCCGGTGGCGACCCCTCGATGGGCGTCAGGCGGGCCTGGCGCACCCGGTCGAGGCGGGGCATGGAGCGCAGCAGGCCGACCGTGTAGGGGTGTCTGGGCTGCTCCAGCACCTCCTCGGTGAGCCCCGTCTCCACGATGCGGCCGGCGTACATCACCGCGATCCGGTCGGCGAAGCCCGCCACCACGCCCAGGTCGTGGGTGATGATGAGCACGGCCATGCCCAGCTCCTCGCGAAGCCGGCGGAGGAGCTCCAGGATCTGGGCCTGGATGGTCACATCCAGGGCGGTGGTGGGCTCGTCCGCGATGAGCAGCGACGGCTCGCAGGCGAGGGCCATCGCGATCATCGCCCGCTGGCGCATGCCGCCCGAGAACTGGTGGGGGTACTCGTTCACGCGGCGGCCCGCATTGGGGATCCCCACCAGCTCCAGCAGCTCCGCCGCGCGACGCTTGGCAGCGCCGCCATCGAGGTCGCGGTGCGTCTCGAGCGACTCCGTGATCTGGCGACCGATGGTCAGGACCGGATTGAGGCTGGACAGGGGATCCTGGAAGATCATCCCGATGCGGGCGCCCCGGACACCCTTCATGTCCGACTCCGGCAGGCCCACCAGCTCCCGGCCATCGAGCCGGACGGACCCGCTCGTGATGCGCCCGACCTTGGGCGGCAGGAGACCCAGCAGGGACAGCGCGCTGACGCTCTTGCCGGAGCCGGATTCGCCCACGAGACCCAGGGTCTCGCCGCGCGCGAGGTCGTAGCTCACGCCGCGGACGGCGCGCACGATGCGCCGTCCCCTGAACTCCACGCGCAGGTCGCGGACCGACAGCAGGGGTGCCTCCGTCGTGGCGGGCGCGACGGTCGCCTCAGCCACGGCCGCTCGCCCGCGGGTCCAGCGCGTCGCGCAGGCCGTCGCCCACGAAGTTGACGGACATCACGATGAGCGCGATCACGACGCCCGCGGGCAGCCACACCCAGGGCTGGGTCTGGAGCACGCTGGGCGAGGTGGCCGCCGAGATCATCCCGCCCAGGCTGGGGGTCGGTGGCTTGACACCCAGACCGAGGAAGGACAGCGCGGCCTCCAGCAGGATCGCGCTCGCCACACCGAACGTGGCCACGACCGTGAGCGGGCCGAAGATGTTGGGGACCATGTGACGGCCGACGATGGCTCGCTCGCGCACGCCGATGACGCGCGACGCGGTCACGAACTCCGCCTCGCGCAGCGACAGCAGCTGGCCGCGCACCAGGCGCGCCGTCTGCGGCCAGAACACGAGACCGATGACCGCGATGACCGACCCCAGACCGGTGCCCACGATGGAGATGAACACGATGATGAGCAGCAGCGGCGGGATGGACAGGATGATGTCCGTCAGGCGCATCAGCACCTGGTCCGCGATGCCGCCGAAGGCGCCCGCGATCAGCCCCACCGCCGTGCCGATGGTCACGAACACCACCACCGCGCCGAGGCCCGCGATGAGCGACACGCGGGTGCCATGGACCACCCGCGCGAAGACGTCCCGGCCGGACAGATCGCCGCCCAGGATGTGGACCGCGCTCGGCGGCATGCCCAGGTTGTCGTAGTCGGTCTTGATGGGGTCGAGGGGCAGGATCAGCGGCAGGAAGACGGCGATGAGCACGATGGCGGTGAGCGTCACCAGGCCGACCATGGCCAGTCGGTGACGCACGAACCGGCGCACCGCCATGCGCACCAGGCCCTCGTGATCGGCGATGGCGACCTGTGCCGCCTGCGCGGCGGTGGCCGATGGCGTGGTCACCGGCCCGCCTCAGCGCCCACGGTCGAACCGGATGCGCGGGTCGGCCATGGAGTACGCGAGATCCGCGATGATCGAGGCGGCGAGGACCGCGATGCCCACGATGAGCACGACGCCCATCATCATCGCCGGGTCGCCGGCCTTCGCGGCACGCACGGACAGCTGGCCCAGCCCGGGCCAGTTGAACACCGTCTCGGTGACCACGGCTCCCGCGATGAGCTCCGGCATCAGGAAGGCGAGCACGGTGATGACCGGGATGAGCGCGTTGCGCAGGCCGTGCCGGACGACCACGAGGCGACTCGGCAGGCCCTTGGACCGGGCGGTCGTGATGAAGTCGGCGCCCAGCGCCTCCACCATGCTGGCCCGGGTGTAGCGCATCAGGAGCGCCGCATTGACGAGGCCGAGGATGAGGGCGGGCAGCACGAAGTGGGAGAGGCGGTCCATGAGGTCGTTCTCGCGGCCCACGCTGTACAGCTCGCCCACCGGCAGGACCCGCAGCGAGACGCCGAACACGTAGATGCCCACCAGCGCGATCACGAAGGTGGGGGTGCTGATGAGCAGCACGGTGAGTGCCGAGAGCGCGTAGTCCACCTTGCCGTACTGGTGGACCGCGGACAGGATGCCCGCGGGCAGACCGAAGGCGAGCGCCACGAGCGCGGCCAGCAGCATCAACAGCAGGCTGGGACCGATGCGCGGACCGATCTCATCGGCGATGGGCCGACCGGTGCTGATGGCGTAGCCCAGGTCGCCCTGGAGGACACCGCCCAGCCAGCGCACGTACTGGACGGGCAGCGGCTGGTCCAGCCCCAGCTCCCGACGCCGCGCCTCCAGCAGCTGCGGGTTCGACTGCATCCGCGCGAGGACCTCCGGGTCCATGCGTGCGGTGAGCGGGTCACCCGGCGTCATGTTGACGACGAGGAACGCGAGGATCGTGATGCCCAGCAGGACCGGGATCGCGATGAGGACGCGCCGGATGAAGTAGGCGCCCATCAGCCGAGGCTCGCGGAGCGACGACCGATGGGCGCCAGCATCACGATGTCAGGGACGGACTATTCGATCGTCCAGGTCTCCACGTCCATGAACGTCTCGCGCTCGTTGAGGTGGATGTCGAAGCCGCCGCCGAGGCCCTTCTTCGCCACCATCACCAGATCCGGGGCGTACAGGTGGATCATCGGCAGATCCTCGTTGAGGATGAGCGCCAGTTCGTGGTACGCCTTGTCGCGCGCGGCGGGGTCGGACGTGGAGACGCCCTCCGCCCACAGCTCGAAGATGCGCGGGTTCTGGTAGCCCGACAGCGTCTGTGCGTTGCTGGCGCTGTAGTACTGCTTCGATCGATCGGGAGACAGCGCCTCGCTGCCGCCGATGTGCATGAAGCCCTCCCACTGCGACCGGTCGTTCATGACCGCCACGAACGCCTCCGCGCCCTCCGTCGGCAACAGCTCGACGTTGATGCCGGCCGCCTGCATGTCCGCCTGGATGAGGGGCATGACCGCGTTGGCGTCCGGGAAGGTGGAGTCGTACAGCAGCCGGAACGGCTCGCCGGCATAGCCCGCAGCGGCCAGCAGCTCCTGGGCCTTGGCGGGGTCGTAGTCGTACTTGTTGATGTCGTCGTAGACCGTGAAGCCCGGATGGCCGTACAGGACCCGCGCGCGGCCCTTGTAGAAGGAGTCGACGATGGCCTGCTTGTTGATCGCGTAGGCGATGGCCTGGCGCGTCTCCTTGGTGTTCCAGGGCGCCTTCTCGGTCGCCACGACGATGCGCACGATGCCCGGGTTCGGTGCCGAGATGACGTTCAGGGAGTCGATCGTGCTCAGGCGGTCGTACTCCGCGGGCGGGACTCGGAACGCGAGGTCCAGGTCGCCCGACTCGAGCTGGGCGATGGCCAGCGACGGATCTGCGAACAGCTTGAACACGATCCGGTCGATCTTGGGCGCGCCCTTGAAGTAGTCCGGGTTCGCAGCCACCTCGACCGACTGGTCCGGCGTGAACGCCGCGAGCGTGTACGGACCGCTGCCGATCGTGACCCCGGGGGTGCCCTTGGCGAAGTCGCTGGTCTCGATCGTGTTGGCGTCCTGGTCCGCGAGCGCATGCGCCGGCAGGATCACGTTGGCCATGTCCGCGAGACGGACGAGGAACTCCGCGTTGGGGGCGGCCAGGGTGATCTTCACGGTGTGGTCGTCGACCTTCTCGACGCCGCTGACCGGTGTGGTGCTGGGCACGACCGTGGTGCCGTCCGCGGCGAATGCACCGGCCGCCTCCGTGATGCCGACGATGCCGTCCCACATGGGCAGGAAGCCCTGGTAGACCGGGGCCAGCGCGCCGCTCTCGCCGAGCGTCGAGTTGTTGGCATACCAGTTGATGGTGAACAGGACGTCATCCGCGGTGACCGGGGTGCCGTCGTGCCACTTGGCATCCGGGTTGAGGTGGAAGGTGAACTGCGTGGCGTCATCCGACGCCTCCCACGAGTCCGCGAGGGAGGGCGCCAGCGTCTTGGAGTCCGACTCCACGTTGACCAGCGTGTTGAAGATCGTGTCCCACCATTGGAACTGGTTGCCGGTCTGGAACTGCACCGGGTGGAAGTAGTTGAAGTGGTCGGCGAGGCGCGCCACGCGCAGCACCGAGCCGGTGTCCTGCGCCGTGACCGCACCGGCCGGCACCGCGGCCAGCATCAGGCCGGCCACCACGGCCGCGAGTCTGCGGAATCGCATCCCGTCCTCCTCTCTCTGGGGGCGCTGCCGGGCGCGTCACATCGCCCCGGGCGGCCAGCCTACCATCCCGGGGAACGCTCCCGGGCGTGAATCCTGCCGTGGATGATGGTCGCGTCTGGCTGTCAGGCGCGCCGGAGCACCCGCCCGGCCAGGACGCCGATGGCATGTCCGGACCGCACCGAGACCGTTCCGTTCACGATGACCGCGTCGATTCCGCTGGGCGGCAGCCGGGGGTCATCCCAGTCGTTGGTCTCACCCACGGTGGCCGGGTCGAGCACCACGATGTCCGCGGCGAGGCCCTCCCGCAGGTACCCGCGATCGGTCAGGTGGAGGCGCTCGGCCACGCCCCCGCTCGCCCGATGGATGGCCTGGGGGAGGGTCAGCGCACCGAGCTCCCGGACCGCATAGCGCAGGAAGCGGACGTACGTCGCGTAGCCGCGAGGATGCGGCAGCGGACCGTGGTACAGGCCGTCGCTGGTGAGCGTCCAGGCGGGATGCGTGATGGTCCGGCGGACCTGCTCGTCGAACGCCTCCGGAGTGACGCCCCGCCGATAGACCATCACGGCGTCCGGCAGCTCGGTCTCCAGCAGGCGCACCGCCATCTCGCCCACCGCCACGCCCTGCTCCGCGGCGATCTCCGGGATCGAGCGACCGATGTGGCGACCGGTGCGCGTGGCTGAGAAATAGCCCCGCCCCTGTGGCTCGGGACCGTCGAACGCGTCCGAGGTCTCGGGGTGGGTGAGCGCCTGCGCGAACGCGGCCGCGAAGCGCGCCCGCTCGGCCGGGACCTTGACACGCTCCAGGGCACCGTCCGTGCCGCCCTCGTAGTCCTCCGGCTGGAGCATCGCGAGCAGGTGGGTGCAGCCGGCCGGATAGCAGTACCAATCGATGCTCACGTCCACGCCGTCGGAGCGGGCGGCATCGATGAGCGGCCCACTGACCTCGTCGATCGTCTCGTGGGCGATGGTCACCGGCAGGCCGGCCCGCCGGCCGATCTCGATCGACTCGCGGTAGGCCTCCTCGCGGCCCACCTGGGCGTACCGCTGGTGGGGCGCGTAGACGCCACCCGTCTCGGCCACGGCGCGCGCGAGCGCCACGATCTCGTCGGTGCGGGCGCTGGCGGCCGGCTGGTAGTCCAGGCCCGTGGCGAGACCGAACGCGCCCGCGTCCAGCCACTGGCGCAGGGCGGCGTGCTGGGCGGCCAGTTGCGCTTCATCCGCCGGGCCGGTGGCCCAGCCCATCGCGGCGTAGCGGATCGACTGGTGGGGTGCGAACGGCAGCAGGTTGACCGGGCTGCGCCCCTCGAAGGAGCGCAGGTAGTCGGCCGCTGTGGGGCCCTCCGGCAGATGGTCGGGGGAGC
Source organism: Chloroflexota bacterium (assembly GCA_034436555.1). GTDB lineage: Bacteria > Chloroflexota > Limnocylindria > Limnocylindrales > CSP1-4 > JAFMJV01. The sequence goes on from DAOTUU010000045.1 coordinate 39,927, forward strand.
CGTAGGCGAACGCGGTCGAGCGCCACAGCGAGTGCGGGTCGAAGCGCCCGTCCATGGGCAGCCAGCCGAAGCCGTCGGCGCCGGTGGCGTGGGTCGTCACGCCCTGGATGAGCGAGCCGAAGCGATCCACGGGGTCGCCGTGGAGCAGGGCGTGCTCCGAATGGACGTGGGCGTCGATGAAGCCGGGCGCGACCACCCGGCCGGTCGCGTCGAGGCGCTCCGGGGCGGTCTGGTCCGCCAGGTCCCCGATGGCCACGATCCGGCCGTCCGCGACGCCCACGTCGGCGCGCGTGGGGACCGCGTCGGCCGATCCGTCGATGACCTCGCCGCCGGCGATGATCAGTTGGAGGTCCATCCGGGGGTCCTACGTCAGTCGGCCGCGGGCGGCGATCGGGATGACCGACTCCACCACGCCGTTCCGGATGGCCACGAACGCGTCGTGCCGGAAGGTGGTCGTGTCGGTATAGTCGGGGATGAAGCGGACGCGGTCACCGATGCGCAGATCCGGGGCGCCCGGGCCGACCCGCAGGTTCATGTGCTCCGCGGACAGGTAGACCAGCTCCGTGTCCGGCAGGTCGATGGGCAGCGGCTTGTGCATCCCATCGGACATCGTCTTGAAGCCGGCGTCCAGGATCGCGCGCTGGGGGGCGTGCGTCGGGCGTCCCGCCACCGACGCCAGGATGGTGACCGCGAACTCGAAGCCCAGCTCCGCCATGTGGCAGTCCTCGGCGTAGAAGCGGTCCATGAGACAGGCGCCTCCCGCCTGGAGCTCCGTGACCCCGGCCATCGTGCCGGTGACCATGTGGGACCCGGAGCCCCCGGAGCTCACGATCTCGACCGGGATGCCGGTCGCCCGGATCTGCTCCGCGGTCTCCACCAGCTGGCCGACCGACGCGCGGATCGCGGCGTCCTTGTCTCCCGCGGGCCAGGCGGTCAGCAGGTGGCCCTCGTAGCCCATCACGCCCGCGAGGCGGACGCCCTTCGTGTCCGCGACGCGCTGGGCGAGGTCCACGGCGGGCCCGAGGGGCTGGATGCCGCAGCGGTCCATGCCGATGTCCAGCTCGATGAGCACGGGCACGTCCACGCCCGCCTGGACGCCTGCGGCACCCGCCATGGCCACATGCGTCGGGGAGTCGACGCACGCGATCACCTCGGCGTGCTCCTGGAGCGCCGCCACGCGCTCCCATTTGAGCGGCTGGGCCAGCTCGTAGGCGATGAGCACGCTGGGCACGCCGCCCGCGACCAGGACCTCCGCCTCCGACACCTTCGCGCACGTCGCGCCGTGGGCCCCGATGGCCATCTGGAGCTTGATCAGCTCCGGCGACTTGATGGCCTTGCTGTGAGGGCGCCAACCCACGCCGTGGGCGCGCATGACGTCCATCATCCGGCGTGCGTTGCGCTCGAAGATGTCCAGGTCGAGCAGCAGGACGGGCGTGTCCAGCGCCTCGATGGGCGTGCCCGGGGCGATGTCGTGGGTGGGTCGGACGATCGGCATGGCCGTAGCGTAGCGGCTGGCAGGGGCCGTCGAGGACCGGTCCGGCCAGTCGCGTGGCTCCCAAGAGGGGCCGCGCGGTCGACATGTCGACCGGCGCCTGGCGCGGATGGCCGTGATGGACGGCCCCGGTGCGTCCCGAGCGGGCCAGCGGTCGACATGTCGACCGGGGACCGGGGTCGGTCCGCCGATGACGCCGCGATCGGACGACATGTCGACCGGCGGCTGGCGCGGACCACAAGGGTGCGGCCCGGTAGCGCCGCCTGATGGGCCGCGCGGTCGACATGTCGACCACACCCGGAGGGTCGTCCAGGCGCCCGGACTGGGGTCAGGCGATCGTCAGGCCGTGGGCGACGCCCAGCGGCAGCGCTGACCGATGGCGCGCGAACGCCATCGCCACGATGAGCCCCACCAGCGACTGGTAGAACACCGCGTTCGCCACCGCCGCGGGCCAGTCGCCGCCGCTCGCGGCGATGTTCATGGGGACGTGGATGCTCCCGAACAGGAGGGCGGCCACGACCGCGGCGCGATCGGTCCGACCCAGCACGGCCTCCAGGGACACGAACAGCAGCGGCAGGCACAGCAGCTCCTGGATGACGCCGCTGCCCAGGCCGGCCACGAGCGCGGCGGGCCGCAGCAGGCCCATGAGGGCCAGCCGGGGCAGCAGCACCAGGAGCAGCAGCGGTCCGAACGGTCGCCAGCTCCGGCGGAGCATGTGCGCGAGGTCGGGGCCGGAGCCAGCGCGGAGCGCGATGGCCAGCCATGCGGCGATGCCCGAGAGGGTGACCGCGGCCGCGACACCCGGATGGATGCCGTACGTGCCGATGGCCAGCCCGGCGACCACGGCGAGCGACGCGCCCAAGCGGGCGCGGGCCGCCGGCACCGGGTCTGGCTCCGGATGGGCGAGCCGGTGCCGTCCGGCCCACCAGCAGATGAACGCGACGAACGCGAGGCCGACCCACACGAGCGCCACGGTGTCCACCACGCCCGGCCCGCGGCGGACCGCGAACAGCACTGCCGCCAGCACCTGGAGGCCCAGGAACGCGCGGAGCGGCCGGCTCGCGAGCGCACCGCGCAGGTCGGTCGCGAGGGCGCGATCGATCCGCAGGGCGGGCGGGCCGGCGACGGCCACGGAGACCATCGAGCGACGATGACCGGCGACCATCGCCCGCGCCATCCCCCGAGCGGCCGACGCGGATGACCGTTCGTCCGGCCTGCCCGCCGTCTATCCTCAGCCGTGATGCGCATCACGGGTTCGGGAGTCGTGTTCGACACGCGCGCGGCGCCGGTCAACGAGCGCTCCGCGTCCTCCACGGGCGTGCTGCTGGCGACGGACGGCACGCTGTACGTGACCGCTCGCCTGGGCTCCGACCGCGAGGGCCCCGACGGGCACACCGCGATTCTGGCCTCGCTCGATCGGGGCGAGACGTGGGAGCTGCGCTACCTGGGCCTCGCCGATCGCGACTGGGACGGCATCCCCGGCGAGACGCGCGGCTGGATGCTCTCGGAGCTGCGTCCGGGGGTGCTGACCGCCGCGGTCCTCTACGTCGACCGCAAGGACGGCCGGGCGCCCTGGGTCCACCCCGAGACGCAGGGCCTGCTGCCGATGTGCGTCTACCACCTCGTCTCCCGCGACGGGGCGCGCACGTGGCAGGACCGTCGCCACATCGACCTGTCTCCGTGGCCCGGGGCGTCACCCACGGGGCCCGTGCTGCCGCTGGCGGGCGGCGCGCTGGCCCAGCCGTTCGAGCACTGGAAGGAGTACGCGGATCCGTCCCCGGGTGTGCCGGCGGCGCTGCTCCGCGTCTCGCGGGACGGCAGCCTCACCTGGCCTGAGGACATCCTCGTGGCGCGCCATCCTGACAATGCCATCTACTACTGGGATCAGCGGCTGGCGACCCACCCCATCAGCGGTGACCACGTGGCGATGTTCTGGACGCACGAGCCGGGCGCCGGACGCGATCTGGACGTGCACATCGCGTGGGCGGGACCGGACGGCTCGGGCTGGTCGGTGCCGGTCCCGACCGGGTTGCCCGGCCAGCACTGCCAGCCCATCGCCCTGGGCGGCGATCGACTGGGCGCCGTCTACACCCATCGCGGGGCGCCCGCGGGCATCCGCTTCGCGGTCTCCCACGACTTCGGCCGGACCTGGGACCGCGACCGGGAGCTGGAGGTCTGGGCGTCGGAGGCGGGCATGGACGCGGGCGTGGGCGCGGCGCGCAGTCAGGACGAGTACTGGAGCGACATGGGCGCGTGGCAGTTCGGGCACCCGCGCGGTGTCATGCTGCCCGACGGCGAGGTGTTCCTCGCATGGTATGGCGGGACCGGCGTGACCCGTCCGGCGCGCTGGGCTCGCGTGGCCGTCGACGCGGGGTGAGATTCGCGTGATCACGGCGGACGCGCCGCTGGACCTGGTCATCCGCGGCGCACGGATCGTGGACGGCTCAGGTGGTCCGGAGCGGACGGGCGACGTGGGAATCCGCGGCGATCGGCTCGTGACGGTGGGAGCGGCCCTTCCCGCCGGTGCCGGACGCGAGGAGTTGGACGCGACCGGGCTGGCCGTGATGCCCGGCATCGTCGACCTGCACACGCACTCGGACGTGTCGCTGCTCTCCGAGCCTGGCTGCGTGTCCGCGATCGGCCAGGGCGTGACCACCCAGGTGGTGGGCCTGTGCGGCTTCTCCGCCGCACCCGTCAGCGACGCGACGCTGCCGGGCATGATCGACGAGGAGCCGGTGTTCGCGTTCCCGGGCGTGGCCTGGGACTGGCGCACGTTCGAGGGGTACCTGGACGCGATCACCCGCGCCCGCCCCGCCACGAACATCGTGTCGCTGCTGGGTCATTCCACGCTCCGCCGGTTCGTGATGGGCACCGACCGGCGCCCACCGACCGCCCCCGAACTGCGGCGCATGGAGGGCGAGCTGCGGATGGCCCTCGCGGCAGGCGCCCGGGGCTTCTCCACGGGGCTCTCGTACGCTCCCGGCATGTTCGCGGAGCCCGATGAGCTCGCCGCGCTCGCCGGGGTCGCGGCGGCAGCCGGGCGGCCGTACCACACCCACATGCGCTACGGCGAGGCCGGCGTCCGGGCCGACATCGAGGAGGCGATCGCGACGGCCGCGGCGGGCGGCGCGTGGCTCAACATCAGCCACCTCTACCCGCGCCCGGATGACCCGCCTGACGAACCCGCCTGGTACCTCGAGCGCATCGAGCGGGCGAACCGCAAGGGCCCGCCGGTCACGTTCGACCTGACGGTGTTCCCCAGAGGCGGTGGGGCGTGGCTCCAGGTGGTGCCTGCATGGGCGCGGGACGGGGGTCTCGCTGCCACCGTGGAACGCATCCGCGACCCGGCCACGCGCCGCCGGCTCGCCGACGAGATCCTGGCCAAGCCCGAATGGTCGGCCGACTGGGACGACCAGCTGATCGTGAAGATCAACCGGCCCGCCAACACCGCCCTGGTGGGTCGGACGATCGCCGACGTCGCCCGTGAGCGGGGCGTCGAGCCCGTGGAGGCGGCGCTCGACCTCGTGGTCGAGGACGGCCAGTACTGGGTGGCGCCCCACATCAAGCTCCAGGCCCACCTCGACGCGATGATCCGCAGCCCGCGCTGCGTGCCGGTGACCGACGGCATGGCCGCACACCCGGTGGCGCACCGGGAGCTGGGCATCATGCCCAAGACGTTCGGATCGTTCCCGCTCGTGCTTGGCTCCTATGTCCGTGACCGCGGCGTGCTGTCGCTGCCGGAAGCCGTGCGGCGGATGACGCGCGAGCCCGCGGAGCGCGCCGGCCTGCCCGATCGGGGCCGTCTGGAGCCGGGTGCCGCGGCGGACCTCATGGTGTTCGACCCGACGACCGTGGCCAACCGCGCGACCGAATCGGGCGATCCGGCGGCGCCCCCCGCGGGTATCGTGCGGGTGCTCGTCAACGGCCGCTGGGCGCTGGTGGACGGGGCCCACACCTCCGAGCGCGGGGAACGCTGGGGCCGGACGCTGTGAGTGCCTCTGCGTGACCGGGCCCGACGTGACCGGGTCCGACGTGGCCGCGCCCGACGTGGCCGCGCCGCAGCGGCTGGACGGGCCGTGGCGCAAGGAACCGGGGTGGCGGGTGACCGGGTCCCGGCCGCTGGACGCCTGGAAGGTCCAGGCCCCCGGCGCGGTCCTCGCCCCGGACGGACGAGTCCGCCTGTTCCACACCGCGGTCGGGCCGGAGAAGCCGTTCGAGGCCTGCCAGGGCTCCATCCTGTCCGCGGTCTCCGAGGACGGGTTGGCGTTCACCCCCGAACCTGGCATCCGCCTGTCTCCTCGACCGGACCTGCGGTGGCTGGCGCTCCGGGCGCTCGCGCCGTGCGTCGTGCCGATCCCCGGCGGCTGGCGGATGTACCTGGAGGCGCGCGGATCGGCTCCTCGGCCCACGGTCATCGCGTCCGCGATCTCGACCGACCAGCTCGTCTGGGAGCTGGAGCCGGGCATCCGCCTGGAGGCGGGGGAGGGCGTGGGAGCGCCCCGCTTCACGTGGCTCCCGGACGGCAGCGGCCTGCTCACGTGCTGGGTGGCGCTGACGCTCGCCGGCGACGATGGCCTGCGCCGTCGGACCCAGGCCGTGATGAGCGCCCGGACCTCTGACGGCCTGACCTTCCGGCCCGACCCCGGCCTGCGCCTGGGCGCCCGGACCGGGACGCATGACTCCGCGGGCATCACAGCCGCCGAGGTCGTGCCGCCCACGATCCCCGGCGAGCGATGGTGGATGCTGTACTCCGCGTGGCAGGACCGGCCGGAGGGATGGACCGGACCGGAGCATCCGGCGCACGACCCCGACGCGGTCGCCAGCGGTCGGAGCGCGGACTTCGCGGCGGCGTCGATCGCGGATGATGTGTCGGGCTACCGCTCGCGGCTGTTCCTCGCGTCGTCGGCGGACGGCGTGACCTACACGGGCGCCCGGACCATCGTGGAGGGCGACGGCTACGGTGGCAGGGACCTCGATGCGGTCCACGCGGAGGACATGTCCCTGCTGACGCTGCCCGACGGCCGCCGTCGGCTGTACTACGCGGGCTGTGACGCGACCGGACGCTGGGGCGTGCTCAGCGCGGTGCCCGTGGACGAGGGGCCGTCGGCGCGTGGGAACGGGTTCCTCGCGAGGTCGCGGTCGGGTATCGTCGGCCCAGCGTGATCCGTGATCAGCCATGCACAGGGAGTCACCCGGGACCGTGAGCCAGCCCTTCGTCATCCTCACCGCCGACCGCCTGCTCGACGGGCTCGGTGGGCCGTCCCTGGAGCACGCGGCGGTGCTGCTCGCGGGCGACACGATCGCTGCCATCGGCCGCCAGGGCGAGGTGCGCGCGCCGGAGGGCGCGACCGCCGAGACGATCGCATACGGCGATGCGACGCTCCTGCCGGGCCTGGTCGATGGGCACACCCACCTCGTCGCACCGGGCGATGGCACCCGGGGCGACGTGATCGGCGCCGAGTCGGAGGCGTTCCTCCTGGTGCGTGCCGCCGCCAACGCGGCCGCGGCGCTCCGCTCCGGGGTCACGACGCTCCGCGAGAACGGCGCCAAGGGCCGCGTCGCGTTCGAGCTGCGTGACGCGATCGCGCGGGGCGTGACGCCCGGACCTCGGATGATCGTGTGCGGTCGGCCCGTCACCATCACGGGCGGCCACCTCCACTTCTTCGGTGGCGAGACGAACGGCCCCGATGGCATCCGCCAGACGATCCGCCAGCTGATCAAGGAGGGCGCCGACTTCGTCAAGATCGTGTCGTCCGGCGGCAGCACCCGGTCATCGCACCCGTACCGGCCCGCGTTCACACCGGCGGAGCTGGCCGCGATCGTGGACGAGACGCACCGCTTTGGGCGCCTGTGCGCGGCCCATTCCGTGCCCAACCGGGCGATCTCCGACTGCCTGGACGCGGGCGTGGACATGATCATCCACGCCAACATGAGCGACGAGGCCGGGCGCTACGTGTACCGCCCGGACCTGACCGAGCGGATGGTCGCCACGGGCACCTGGATCAACCCCACGATGCATGACATCCGGGCCTGGATCTGGCACTACGCGGAGGTGCGCGCGGTCAACGGTGGGACGTTGTCCGCCGAGGACCAGCAGGGGGAGGACGGGATCCTCCGGTTCTATGACGAGAAGGTCGATGCGGTGCGCCGGTTCCATGAGGCGGGCGCCAGGCTCATGGCGGGCTCCGACTCGCCCTGGGGCCGATTCCGGCCCGGGCGCGGCTGGCTGGAGCTGGACGCGTTCACGGACGCCGGGCTGTCGAACGCCGAGGCGGTCGTCACCGGGACCTCCGCATCCGCCGAGGCGATCGGCGTGGGCGAGGTCGCGGGGCGGTTGGCGGAGGGCCGGCAGGCGGACATCCTGGTGGTGCCGGGCGATCCGATCGTGGACCTGGCGGTGCTGGGCCGGCCGCTCGCCGTGTACCAGGCGGGCGTTCCGGTGGCCGGCGCTGGACCGCGGGGCGGGCTGGCGGTGTGAGCCTGGCGGCCGAGCCATGACCGGTCCCGGGGCTGTGCCCGGTCCGGCGAACGGTGCACGCACCGTGGGCCAGGCGGTGGCCGCCACGCTCGTGGCGCACGGCGTCACGGACCTGTTCGGCATCCCGGGCATCCACACGCTGCACCTCTACGACGGCATCGCGCTGCGGCCGGAGCTGCGGCATGTCGTGACCCGCCATGAGCAGGGTGCGGCGTTCGCCGCGGACGGCTACGCCCGTGTGTCGGCACGGCCGGGCGTCGCCTGCGTGACCACGGGCCCGGGGGCGTTCAACGCGCTCACCGCGATCGCGGAGGCGTGGGCCGACTCGTCGCGGGTCCTGCTGCTGGCGGGCCAGGTGGCGACCACCGACCTGGGCAGGGGACGGGGCGTGCTCCACGAGACACCCGACCAGGCCGCCGGATTCCGGGCGGTGACCGCGCTCGCGGCAGAGCCGCGGACCGCGGAGGGGCTGCCTGGCGCCGTCAGCGATGCGTTCCGTGCGATGAGCGAGGCCCGCTGGCGGCCGGCCTACGTGGAACTGCCCAACGACCTGCTCGCGGCGCCGCTGTCGGGGTTCACGCCGCGCGTGGATGCGCCTCCTGCCCGGCCGTCGCCCGACCCGGCGGACGTCGAGCGCGCCGCCGCGATCCTGGGGGCCGCGCGCCGGCCGCTCATCCTGCTGGGTGCAGGGGTCACCGTGGCGCGCGCCGGGGAGGAGCTGCGCCGGCTCGCCGAGCGCCTGGGCGCACCGGTGCTGCCCACCGGCCCGGCGATGGGCACGCTGCCCGACGATCACCCGCTGTGCGGCGACTTCGTGTCCGGCCGCAACCCGGCGCACGCATCGCTGTTCGCGGAGGCCGACGTGGTCTTCGCGGCCGGAGCCCACCTGGGGTTCAACTCGACCGCGACCTGGTCGATCCCGCTGCCGCGCCTGATCCACCTGGACATCGACCCGGGTGTCATCGGGCGGAGCTATCCCGCCGAGGTGGGGCTCGTGGGCGACGCACGCGCTGGCCTCGCCGCGCTGCTCGACGCGCTCGGACCGGGGTCCCCGGCGAGCGACGGTGACTGGGGCGCGCCGCGGGCCGCTCGGGCACGCACGGAGCTGCGCGCGACGTTCCTGCCCGAGGTGGGCCGCATCGACGCCGCGATGCTGGCCGCCCGCCGGGAGCTGCCGCGCGAGTCGGTCGTGACCCACGATGCCGCGGGCTTCAACTTCTGGTCGGCCTACGCCTGGCCCGCCTACCGCCCAGCCGGGAGCCTCTGGCCGTGGGGATCGGCGACGCTCGGCTTCGCGCTGCCAACGGCGATCGGCGCCGCCGTGGCGCTGGGGGGCGAGATGCCGGTCATGGCCGCGTGCGGTGACGGCGGCTTCCTGTTCACGGCCACGGAGCTCGCGACCGCGGTGATGCAGTCGCTGCCGGTGATCGTCCTGGTCCACAACGACGCGGGGTATCGCTCGATCTGCCACCACCAGGAGAACGAGCACGCGGGTCGCCTCATCGGCACGGAGCTGGTCAATCCCGACCTGGTCGCGTTCGCGCGTTCCTTCGGGGCGGCGGCGGAGCGCGTCGAGGACATCGCCGGGTTGCCGGCGGCGGTGGCGCGGGCGGTCGCAACCCGGGGTCCGGCGGTCATCGAGATCACCGACCCGCTGGGGAGGCCCTGGGGATGACCTGGCCCGCCGCCAGCCCGTGGCCCGCCGCCAGCCCGTGGCCCGTCGTCCCCACGCACTGCCACAGGTCGTGGCGAATCGCCACGTGGTGTGGACAACCGCCACGCAGTGTGGAGAAACCACACCGGTCGTGGCGGACCCCGCGCTGGGATCGTGGGATCCCGGCTGGCGCCGGTCAAGTGGCGGGTGAGTGGGCGGAAGGGTCGATGCGCAGTGTCCGGTGCTTGAATCCGGAGCATGCCCACCGCTCCACTGCATCCGACCGACACCCGCGACGTCGCACACCAGCTCGATCGCCTGTGCGGCCGGCTCGGCTCGGCCATCCGAGCGGCCCGGAACGAGCGTGGTGCCACGATCCAGGCGGTCGCGGACGCGGCTGGGCTGTCGCGCTCCGCCGTGGCGTGGCTGGAGTCGGGCCGGCCCGGAGCGCTCTCGACGTACCTGCGGATCGCCGACGTCCTCGGCCTCCGTCTGACCTGGAACCTGGACGCACTCGGCGCAGCGATGGAGACCGAGGATGCCGTTCACGCTGTCATGGCCGAGGTGCAGGCGCGACGATTCGGCGTGGATCAGCGGCAGGTGCTCATCGATGAGCCGTACCAGCGGTTCCGTTTCGGAGGTCGCGCGGACCTGGTCGTGGTCGACCGGTCGCGCCGCGCACTGGAGCACTCGGAGAACAAGACGCGCATCGTCAACGTGGGGGAGCTCTCCGGCAGCTACAACGCCAAGTGCCTGTGGCTTGCCGGCCACGTCGCGGAGCGATGCGGTGTCAGACGCTTCACCAGCGAGAGCCACGTCCTCGTCCTGCTGTGGAGCGAGGAGGTGCTGGCCGTCGCCCGCTCGCTTCCGAGCACGCTGGTGGCGCTCGGCCCGCAGGGAACCCGTCCGTTCGAGGCGTGGTGGTCCGGATCGCCGTTGGCGGGTGCTCATCGGGGCCTGGTCGTGTTCGACCCGATCGATCGAGGGACGTCCCAGCCGCAGTGGGCCAGCCTCGAGCAGGCCCTCGGGGCGCGGGCGCGCTACCAGGGCTACGCCGATGCCTACCAGGAGCTTCGGTCGGCCGGGATGGCATGAGGCGCCACGACAGGTGTCGTTACTCCACGCCACGTGGCGTTCTGCCACACCACGTGGAATATCGACACGTGGCGTGGTGACGGGGAGGCCCTTCGCATGAGCGCCCTGCCGCAGGACGGCGTCACGCGCGAGGAGCTGGACCGGCTCCTGGATACCATCTCCCAGGACGACGTGACCGACTGGGAGGAGCGCCTCATGGCGGGCGGCACCTACCCTGCCGGGGACGACGTGCTGGCCGTGGCCAAGGACGCCTATCTCCGGTTCTTCTCCACGAACCCGCTGTATGCCGCGTCCGTGTTCCACAGCCTGAAGCGCATGGAGCAGGACATCGTGGGCTGGACCGCGGACATGCTCCATGCCCCAGAGGGCCGCGGGTCGGTCACCTCGGGCGGCTCCGAGTCGATCCTGATGGGCATCAAGATCGCCCGCGACCGGGCACGCGAGCTCCACCCGGCGATCACCGCGCCCGAGATGGTGGTGCCGCTGTCGGCGCACCCCGCGTTCTGGAAGGGTGCCCACTACTTCGGGCTGAAGCTGGTCCGGGCGCCCCTGCGCGACGACTGCATCCTGGACACCGATGCCTACCGGCGGCTCATCACGCCGAACACGGTGCTGCTCGTGGGGTCCGCGCCCAGCCTCACCCTGGGCATGGTCGACCCGGTCGAGGAGCTGGCCCCGATCGCGCAGG
>DAOTUU010000046.1:0-46148 GCA_034436555.1 Chloroflexota bacterium
GGGCGCGGTGATCGTCGGGCAGCAGCGAATCGAGGTCCACGGGGCGGAGCATCAGCTGGGCGCGATCGGGCCGCTGGAGCCGTGGTCGTCCACCCGGCCGCTCGACCGAGCGGATGTCCGGATCGACGGCGATGTGGAACAGGGGCTCCGAGCGTGGGTCGCGAGACTCATCCATGCCGACAGGGTAGCTGCACCCGACCCGAGGATTCTTCACAGCCTCTCACCGGCCATGCCCGCCGATCTCGCTGCGGAGTTCGTCGGATCGGGCCGGTCGCCGGCCCATCGGGACGTGCGTGGTGCGATCGGGGCCGATGACCGGCCCGGACCGCACGCGCGAGGTCGGTCCATGTCGGTCGTGTCCGTTCAGCGGCCCACGCCCGCGCGCAGGGCAACGCCGCGTCCTGCTCGCCGGCACCCTCCATGCGTGCCGCCCTGACGGTCGTCGATGTCGGCGGGCGTGCGCGTCGGCTCCCCGCCCATGCTGGGCGAGCGCGCGCGGAGGATCGCTCTAGCGCGCTCGCCGAGCGCCGCCGAGCGCCGCGGACGCCTCGTCCACGCTCGCCTCCTGGTCGGCGGTGCGCAGGTGGCGCCGATCATGGCTGGCGTGGTGCGCGAACAGACGCAGTCGCTCGCGGAGAGCGGCGAGCCGCTCCAGCTGCCGCGCCTCCACCGCCCGCCAGCGATCGTCGGCGCCGCGTCGCATCATCGCTCGCAGGTGGCCCAGGCAGAGCGCGGCGTCGCCGAGCTCCTCGGCCCAGGCGGGCTGGGCCACGCGTGACGCGAGCCCGTCGAGGGTCGCCGACTCCGCGGCGGCCGTCTCGCGGCACACCAGGCAGTCGGGCGGCGCGTCGGCGGCCGCGAGGCGCTTGCCCCTCCCCCGGCCACGCGCCGCATGGGCCGCCGCGAGCTCGTCGAGGCGCACGCGGAGCATCGCCTCGTACAGGATCGCCGTGCCCAGGCCGCCGCCGGCGCGCGCCCGGTCCGCGGCCAGGAGCGCGTGGATGTGGGGCCCGCACAGGCCGCGCGTCTCGTCCAGCTGACGCCGGGTCCGCACGTCCTGGACGCGCTCGTAGAGCCACGCATCCAGGAAGCGCGCCTCGGCGTCGGTGCGCGAGCGGCAGACCGGGCAGCCGTCCAGCCCCAGCAGGTCGGCCAGGCGGACGTCGACCAGGTCGCGGGCGGGCAGCGCGCTGGGGTCGGAGCGTCCGGGACCGGTCACCGGGCGAGCATGACAGGTCTCCGAGGTCCCCCCGGTCGGCCGGGACCCCACTCGGACCGGCTGGCGTGTGTCCGACGGGTCCGGGCCGACGCGGGCGGTCGGCCCGGGCGCCGCCCTGGAGGCGTTACGCTACAATCGGACGTCCCACTGGCGAGTGGCCAAGCGGTAAGGCGCCTGACTCTGGATCAGGAGACCGAAGGTTCGAATCCTTCCTCGCCAGCCAGGTCCGAGCATGATCAGGACCCCTCCGGCTGACCGGAGGGGTCTTGTCTGTCTGGTCGGCGGCCTGCCGGACTCACGCATCGATGCAGGCGGACGGGCCGCATCGGTCGATGGGCCCGAGAACGTCGACGCACCGGCGCGCCCAGACGCCACGTGCCGCGTTCGGGATGTCGCAGGTGTCCCATCGGGTGCCCGTCGAGCACCCGCCGTTCCGGCCCCGGGAGACGCCACCCTTCCCGTCAGAACGGACGGAGGGACCGAAGCGGACCGTGTGCTCCGCGAGCCGGCCGAGGGCGGCATGGTCCCCGCAGATCGACTGCGCCATCACGATCGCGCGATGCGCGCCGACGTCGTCCACGCCGGTGATCCGATCACCGCCGGTCGCGCCCTGATCCAAGGGCACGGTCGCGGCTGCCGCCGGGCCCGCGAGCGCCAGCGTGAGGACTTCGGCGAGCGTCAGCGTGTCGAGGGCCGGCTCTTGGGGATCATGGGGATGCTCCTGGGGATGCTCCGGTCTGCGACCGGAGCATCCGTCAAGATCCAGACCGTTGCGACCACCCAGGGAACCGGTCGCGCGTCGCGTCCGTGATCGGTCTCGCATCCCCCAGGTGACATCTCAGGGTCGCTCGCGCACCAGGTAGACGCCCAGCTCGTCCTCGAGCGGCGTGGCGTCGGGCTCGGAGCGGCCGAACACGATGCGCTCCAGGCCGCTCACCGGGTGCAGCGCGATCCCCGGGCCACCGAAGGTGCCGTAGTCGAGCGGGCCGCGGTACACGGTGACCCGCGAGGACCCCGCCAGGCCTCCCACGGCCACCTGGATGCCGCCGCCGCCCTCGGCCGCCACATGAGCCACGCCGTCCTCGCCGAAGGCGAGCGCCCCCTCCTGGCCCGCCGAGACCGCCACGTGCGGACGCCACGATCCTCCGATGCGCCGGGTGAACCGGACGCCGACGCCCCCGCGGTCGAAGATCAATCCCGGCCGCGCGACCCGATCGAGGGCGACGACCGGCGCGACGTCGTCCCGGCCCGTGGTCACGATCTCGCGCACCCACGGACCGTCGATGCGCGTGGCGATCCGGATCCCCCCGCTCCCGCCGCAGCCGGCCCCCTGCCTGCGTGCGGCGCTGTACGCGATCCAGATGCGGCCGCCGGGTCCCGCCGCGATCGACGGCAGCTGGTCGGCGTGGCAGCGGCCGCGGCCCGAGGCGACCTGCGTCTCGTGCCACCCACCCCTGTTCGTGAGGTGCCAGATGCCGCTGTCGGGCCCGCCGGGCGGCCAGAGCTGGCGCTGGAACGCGATGTGGACCCTCCCCGCGGCATCGATGGCCAGCGCGGGCCAGACATCCGCCGGCCCGTGGCTGCGCGCGCGGACACGCCAGGACCCGCTCGCGTTGCTGGCGACCATGATCCGGGCCAGCGGATCGTCCGCCGGGTCCTCGCACAGGCCACCCGGCTCCGCCGGGCAGGTGATCCTGGCGAACGCGATCACCACGTGGCCGTCCGGCGCCACCGCGATCGAGGGCTGCGCCTCGAAGCCGACCCTTCGGGCGACCGTCTCGACGCGCCACCCGCCGCGGTCGGTGGCGTATCGCAGCCGGCTCGGCGCATGGTCCTCGAGGAAGGCCACGTGGAGGTTCCCGTCGGCGTCCACCGCCACGCTCGTGCTCATGGGCGCAAGTGCAGCCACGACCCGGTGCGCCCGGGAGTACCCCTCCGCCGCGCCGACACGATCGGCGCCGATCGTCCCGACCAGGACCACCGACAGGGCGAGCGCCATGGTGCTCGCGCCGATCCGCTCGCGCGGCGGTGTCCGGGATCCGTCGCCGGACGCTCGCATCGCCATCCCCTCGTGCGGGCGCGTCCCGTCGGCCGCCTGCCGAGGCGACTCACCAACGCCAGCATACGCGACGGTCGTGTCGAGGCCCCTCGCGACACACATGGCGGCCCGGACGCACATCCCGCGGTGGCCGCGCTCCCCGAAGCAGCGGACGAGCGCCGGACTCGCCCTCTTGCCGCCACCCGCCCTCCGATGGCACCATGTGCGGCGACGGCCCGTCACGGAGCCGGGACGGGCCGCGTGCAGACGGAGGCGTCGCGATGGCTGAGACCGTCCCCTTCCCGATGAGCGTGCTTCGGACACCGTCGCCCGATGCGACATGCACCTGTGAGCATTGGCTCGACTGTGACTGCACCTGTCACGGGCGCAACTGCGACCCGACCGAGGACCGGTGCGACATCGCCTTCCAGGCCGACGACGGCGGGCTCACCCGGTGGGGCTGCGAGCGCTGCACGCCGGGTGCCGGTGCGCCGCATGACCTGGGCTGCGAGCTCATCGGCTGGAGCATCCCCTATGCCGATCCGCGCCCGGGGTTCGGGTCGTCCCTCGGGCTCTGACCCGGGCGACGGCCGGATGGATGCCCTGGGAGCTACGGCCGGACAGGAAGCCCCAGCGCGGCGGCGACCTGCTGGAGCGCATCTCGCTCACGGTCGTTGACCGTCACGCCCCCGCGCCCCAGGAAGCCCTGGTCCTCCCTGCCTGCCGCGGCGGTGACCTGCGCGATCTCCAGCAGCCAGGCCTTCGTGCCCGCGGCCTCGTCGGCGGGACAGCGAGCGTCAAGGAATGCTGCGGCGGCGCGCAGCGCATCGATGCCAGCCGCCTCCGCACCCGGCGACATGGCCGCCGCAAGCAGGTCGGGGAAGGCGATCTCGGCGTGGATGCGCTGCTCCAGGGCCAGGATGATGGAACTGACCAGCACGTTGCCCACGGATCGGTCGCGACTGTCGAGGATGTAGGCGGCCGCCGCGAAGCCCTCGCTGGCGGTCTCCTCCTTGCGGCCGGGACTGGCCGCCGACACCACCACGGAGGCGGCCTGCAGCGCTCTCAGGAGCAGCGCCTGCTCATCCGCCTCCAGATCCCCGAACACCGTCACGTCGTCGCCTCCCGTCGCATGTCCATGGCGGTCACAGCGTAGCGGGACCCGGCATCGTCAGCGGTCCACCGGCCGACGAGCCCGGAGGGCGAGCACCGCCACCGCGGCGTACCCCAGGAGGATGAACGCGAGCGCCTCGCGGGACGGCAGCAACAGCACCATCAGCGCCGCCCAGGCCGCGGCCGCGACCACCAGCAGCAGCCATTGGAAGCCTCCCGGGACGCGCGCCCAGCGACCGCGCGCCACATCCATCCGCCCGACCAGGCCGGGCAGCGCGACATCCTGTCCCGGCGGCGCGGCGCCGGCGCCCATGACCGAATCCCACTCACCCATCACCCGGGCCCGCGCCTCGGGTGCCAGCAGGTCCAGCAGCACGATTCCGCGCGCCAGGTCGGCGAGGCGGTCGGAGACCACCTGGCCCATCAGCTCATCGTCATAGGCGGCGGCGACCCGCGGGTCGGTGAGCAGGAGATCCAGCCGGGTGCGCACCGCGACACGCATCTGCCACACGGCCGCCGCACCATCCGGACCGCGACCCGCCCCCTCCGCGGCCACGGCCAGGCCGAACGACCATCGCGGGTCCGGCTGCCAGCCGTGGACCAGATCCAGCAGATCCTGCATGGAGGCCCCGCCGACATGGGCCACGAGCTCCTCGATGGAGCCTGCTCGCGGGCCCTCGTAGGGCTCGCTCGGCGGCCGGGCCGATGGCGTGACATCGGGGTCGACCGGCCACACGACCCCCTGCGCCCATGGGGAGGCCGGCCCCCACGCGGCGTCGGGGGTCCAGGCGGCGGTGCGGGCCGTGCGCGTCGCGCGCGCTCCGAGCAGCAGCGCCCGCAGCGTGGGGTCGCGCAGCCACTCATACGCGACGTTGATGCGCTTGATCTCATCCTCGGTGCCGCCGGCATCGGGATGATGCGCCTTGACCTGCTGACGCCACGCGGCCTTGACCGCGTCGGGCGGATCGTCGGGGGAGGCGCCCAGGACCAGGAACGGGTCGAAGTCGGGCAGCTGCGGGGCGGGCGGCATCCCGCCAACCCTACGGCACCGGCGTCTCCGTCGCGAGCCGTGCGGCGGCATGGACGCGCCAGGGCTTGCCGAGCGCCCGTGTCCAGCGATTGGACGGCAACTCAGGCTGGAGTGCCGCGAGACTCGTGGCGAACTTGGACACCCTCACGGGACGGCAGCCCAACCGCCACAGCAGGCGATCCACCTCGCCCGGACACCCCGCGGACTTGGTCTCGATGATGACCATTCCCTCGAGCGTGACGGTGCGCCCGTCCGGCGCCATGCCCGCGACGTCGCGGTCGAGGGTGACCCGTGCCTCGTCACGATCCAGGAGCAGCGTCGAGCGGCGGTAGCGCGTGGTGAGCGCGGGCTGGAGCAGACTGCCGGATGCGCCGATCTCCGGATGATCCGCCACCACGGCGCGATCGGTGCCGTCCAGGCAGGTGCGTCGGTCCAGGTCATGGGCGTGCTGGAACTTCACCGTCCGACCGCGCGGGTCCCGGGTCTTGACCTCGAGCACGCAGTGGCCGGTGTCCAGGTAGGCGCGGGTGCGCACCTTGAAGCGGCGCGGCCTGCGCCATGCCGCGGTCAGATACGAGATGCGCTCCGGCGTGTCGAAGTACACCGACTCGTAGCGGAAGCTGCGCATCCCCTCGATCTCGAGCACGCGGGCGAATCCTGCGACGTCCTCCAGCAGCCGGTCCGCGACCGCCCCGGGCACGATGTACTTGCGGTCGCGCCTGGTGAGCAGTCCGGCCATCGCGTCCATCTCCACAAGGTCGACC
Organism: Chloroflexota bacterium; assembly: GCA_034436555.1. Taxonomy (GTDB): domain Bacteria; phylum Chloroflexota; class Limnocylindria; order Limnocylindrales; family CSP1-4; genus JAFMJV01. Next base: position 6,165 of record DAOTUU010000046.1, read on the forward strand.
GAGGGCAGCAGAGCGAGGCCGTCGAGCGAGCCAGCCACATCCATCATGCGGCGCCGTCCACGCTGCCCGTCACCATCCGCGTGCCCGCCGCGGTCTGGCGAGGCAGCTCGTAGCGCACCTCGATGCTGGTCGTCGCCTCGACGAGGTCCACGCGACGGACCTTGAGCTGATGGACCCGCCCGCCCAGCAGCCGCTCCACGTGGCTGATGAGCGCCACCTCGTCGGTCCAGGCGGCGTCCAGGGTCATCGCCTGCACGCGGTGGCGCGCGAACAGGCGCGGGTGGTCCGCCAGCAACAGCGTCACGAGAATCACGGCCATGAGGGTGGGTGCGACCCAGTCGGGGCTGAACGTGACCCCGCCCAGGATGCCCAGGGCGAGCGCCGCGAAGTAGTAGGCGACTTCCTGCTGGTCCAGCTCCGATGAGCGCAGCCGGATGATCGAGAGGACCGCGAACAGCCCGAAGCCGATGCCCACTGACAGGTCGGTGGAGCCGAGCGTTGCCGTCACCGCCAGCAGCCCGACGTTGACGCCGAAGAATGCGACGACCATGTCCTTGCGATGGTGGCGCGGGAAGTAGAGCAGCAGCGCCATCACGCTGATGGCGAGCAGATCGAGGGCGAACATCAGGATGTGGGTCATGGAGGCCTCGGGGCATGGGATCGGGTCGACCGGCGCGGTCGCACCGCGCCGACCACGGATGGTGGAGGCGGACCTTGTGGGTTCCCTGTGAGTGACCGGGCCATGCCGGCCGAGCGGGATCGCGGGCTCACAGGGATCTCACAGGCTGGCGGCCGACGATCGTCGGAACCGCGGCCATCGTGGCCGCGCTCACCCCATCGGAGACACCACATGCAGCCATCTGCCCTCGCGCGGTCGCGGCCGCGCTCGCATCTCGCACCGTTCGCCGCGGCGCTGCTGGCCGTCGCCATCACCGGCGTCCCGTCGGCCGTCACGGCGACCACGCCGGTCAACCCGCAGCCCGCACCGGTCTTTGACAGTGCCCGGGTCCACGACATCGCGGTGACGTTCGACGCGGCCGCCTATGACGCGCTCATCGAGGCCTACCGCGACACCGGGGAGAAGGAGTGGATTGAGGCGACCGTGACGATCGACGGCGCCACGTTCGATCGGGTGGGCCTGCGCCTCAAGGGCAACTCGTCGCTCATGGGCCTGCGCGGCGATGGCGACGCCCCTGGCAGAGGAACGGACGGAGGAACGGACGGCCAGGCCGGACCGGACGGACCCGGCGCGAGCGTCTCGGCCGACCGACCGGAGGGTCTGCCGTGGCTCATCCGGCTGGACCGGAACATCGACGGCCAGTCGCTGGACGGCGTCACGGACCTGGTGGTCCGCTCCAACCGCTCACAGACCTCGCTCAACGAGGCCGTCGCGCTGGAGCTGCTGGCAGCCGCCGGCCTGGCCTCCCAGGCCGCCGCGCCCGCCAGCTTCAGCGTCAACGGCAGCGACCCGGTGCTGCGGCTCATCATCGAGAATCCCGATGACATCTGGCAGTCCGTCCGGTTCCCCGATGCGGGGGCGCTGTACAAGGCGGAGTCCGAGGGCGACTGGTCCTACCGGGGCGAGGATCCCGACGCCTACACGGACGTGTTCGACCAGGAGGCGGGCAAGGACGTCACGGACCTGACGCCGCTCATCGGGTTCCTGCGCTGGCTGGACGAGTCGGACGACGCGGCGTTCGCCATCGAGCTCCCCGGTCGCCTGGATGTGGATGCGTTCGCGGCCTACCTCGCGATGATGGACCTGGTCGGGAACTTCGACGACATCGACGGCCCGGGCAACAACGCGTACCTTCACTGGGATGCGGCGAGCGGGACATTCACGATCGTGCCCTGGGACATGAACCTCGCCTTCGGTGCCATGGGCGGTGGTCGCTTCAGGATGTCCCGCGGCGATGAATGGACCCGCCCGCCCACGGGTCGTGATCCCGCCGGCAGCCCCCGACCGGAGCAGCAGGCGCGGCCCGGCGGTGGATTCGCACGTGATCGCAGCAACCCGCTCGTGGAGCGATTCCACGCCGTGCCCGGGTTCGAGGCGCGCTACCAGCAGGCGCTCACGGACCTGCGCGCGGAACTGTTCTCGAACGGCATCGCCCAGGCGATCCTGGACCGCTGGACGAAGGTGCTGACCGACCAGGCGACGAGCCTCGTGGCGGCCGACGCGGTCGCGCAGGAGGCGGCCGCCATCTCGAGGGCGCTCCAGGCGCCATGACCGCCGCAGCACCTCGGATCCTGGTGGTCGATGACGAGGAGAACATCCGATACCTCGTGGGGTCGGCACTCCGGCGCGCCGGCTTCTCGATCGCATCCGCGGACACTGGGCGCGGCGCGCTCGAGCTCGCCGCCACCTTCCGCCCGGACCTGGTGGTGCTGGACGTGATGCTGCCGGATCTCGATGGGTTCGCGGTGCTCCGGGGGCTGCGCGCGGCCGGCAGCGCGGTCCCCATCATCTTCCTGACGGCTCGGGACGCGACCGAAGACCGGGTGCGCGGACTGACCACCGGGGGGGCCGACTACCAGGTGAAGCCGTTCGCGGTCGCCGAGCTGGTGGCTCGCGTCCGACTGCGCCTGGAGCCGGGAGCCGGAAGCACATCCACCCTGCTGCGCTGCGCGGACCTGGAGCTCGACCCGGACACCCGTCGCGTCACCCGGGCCGGGGAGCCAATCCACCTCTCCCCCACGGAGCATCGACTGCTGGCTCACCTGCTGCTCAATCGCGACCGCGTCCTCACCCGGGAGCAGATCCTGGACCACGTCTGGGACGACGACCATGAGGTGGAGGCGTCCGTGGTGGACACGTACATCAGCTACCTCCGGCGGAAGGTGGACGTGCGGGAGCCACGGCTCATCCACACGGTCCGCGGCGTGGGCTTCGCGCTCCGTACCGAGCCGTGACGCTTCGGGCGCGCCTGCTGCTGGGCTACGCCATCGTGCTCGCGATGATCGTGGCGGGCGCCGTCGCCGTGGTCCGCATCCAGGAGGCACATCTCGTGGAGCTGGTCGATCGCCAGATCCAGAACGCGATGGGCCCCATCATGCGCGGGCCCGCCCCGGCGCCGCCCGACCGGGGTGCCGGGCCGTCCGACCAGGTCGTCGCGCGTGAGCCCGACGCGCCGATCTCCGACCTCTATCTCGCCGTCCTGATCGAGGGCCGGCTCCAGCCCCTCGTCGTGGGACAGCTGCTGGACGATCGGCCAGCCATCGGCGCGGAGGATGCGGCCGCCGCCCTGGCGAGCGGTGCGTCCTCCTTCACCGTGGACGGGGAACGCGGCGTCAACCGGTTCCGGGTCCTCGTCACGGCGCCCGCGGGCGGGTCGGACCCGGCCGTGGTGGCGCTGCCGATGACCGCCGTGGACGATGCCGTCAAGCAGCTCACGCTCACGCTCATCGTGGGTGTCGCGGTCATCGCCGCGGTGCTCGGGCTCATCGTGTTCTGGGTGGAGATGCTGGGCGTGCGACCGATCCGACGCCTGACTGTGACCGCGGACGCGATCGCGGCCGGCGACCGCGAGCAGCGCGCCATTGATCCGGGCGAGCGCACCGAGGCGGCTCACCTGGCCCGCGCGTTCAACCTCATGCTCGACGAGCGGGACCATGGAGAGGAGCGCCTCCGGCGATTCGTGTCGGATGCCTCCCACGAGCTGCGCACGCCGCTCACCTCCCTCCGGGGCTACCTGGACCTCCTGCGCGAGGGGGGCGAGACCGCCGAGGAGCGCATCGACATGCTCCGCAGGATGGCCGCCGAATCGGCGCGCATGGGTGACCTCGTGGAGGATCTGCTTCTGCTCGCACGGCTGGACGAGCACCGACCGCTGCGTCGCGAGCAGGTCGACCTGCGCACCGTGCTGGAGGATGCGGCCCGCGACGCCCGCGTGCTCCAGCCGGATCGACCCGTGACTGTCGCGGTCGCGGGAGAGGGGCCCCTGCTGGTGACGGGTGACGCGCACCGCCTGGAGCAGGTCATCGGCGCGCTCGTGGACAACGCCCTCAGCCACACGGATGCGGCCGCCGGCCTGCGGCTCGAGGCCCGGGCGACGGCGACGGGCGACACCGCGGAGGTCGTCGTGGCCGATGCCGGCCCGGGACTGGACGCCGACACCGCGGGCCGCGTGTTCGACCGCTTCGTGCGCGGAGACGCGTCCCGCTCCCGGCGCTCCGGGGGCGCCGGCCTGGGACTGTCGATCGCGAAGGCCGTGGTCGACGCGCATGGCGGGGCGATCCGACTGGACACGGCGCCCGGTGCCGGCTGTCGCCTCACGATCACGCTGCCCCGGACAGCCGAGGCCGACCCGCCCGTGGGACCCGGGACCTGACGCGGGGACGGATGCGGACGCCCCCGCAGCAGCACCCGGGAGGGTGCCCCGCGAGGGCGGCCGTCCGGGTCGATCTGCCTCAGACGGAGGCGGCGCCCGCCCCCACCTCGGGGTCCCAGGCGGTTCCTGGCTCGATGACCTTCATCGCCTCGCCATCGGTCACCAGCTGGCAGCCCTGGCGCAGCTTGAAGCCGGTGCCCCACGTGTCCAGGCGCAGGTCGTGGATGCCGTTGGCGCCGCGCGCGGCCGGCTGTGGCCAGATGGTGAGCAGCGCGAACGGCTCATCCGAGACGTTGCGCAGGCGATGGAACACGCCCGCGGGCACGAACACCGTGGTGCCGGGATCGACGCGGTACGTCCGGCAACCCTCGCCGGTGTCCTTGTGACCGCCCAGGTCCAACAGCGACCACCCGGACAGGGCGTAGTAGATCTCGTCGTTGTCGGGGTGGTTCGTGCCCCCGAGGGCGTGGTGAGGATCCACCGTGCCCCGGTTGAGCAGCAGGTCATGTCCGCCTGTCGTCTCCCGGCCCAGGATGTGCTGGGAGTGGTAGCCGGTGTCCTCGGGGTGGGTGAACGGCTGGATGTCCTGCTCGCGGAGGACCAGGAATGGCTGTCGACTCATGCGTGTCGGCTCTTTGGGAGGCTGAGGTTCAGGCGGGATCCGGCAGCGTGCCGCCGGCATTGAGCGCGAGGTTGCCGCCGTCCACGGGGAGGTTCACCCCGGTGACCATCGAGGCGGCGCGCGACGCGAGGAACAGGATGGGCCCCACGATCTCATCGGCGCGGCCCATGCGACCCATCGGGATGCCTCCCAGCATCCGCGCCGCGACGCGCGCGTTGGCGGGATCCTCGAGATACGCCCTGAGGCCGTCGTTGAGGAACTGACAGGGCAGGATCGAGTTGACCCGGATGCGGTGCATCGCCCACTCCGTGGCGAGCTCCCGGGTCAGCTGGTCGACACCCGCCTTGCTGACACCAAACGCCAGATTGCCGCGACCCAGAGCGGAGACGCCCGCGATCGAGCTGACCATGACGATGCTCCCTCCCTGTCCCGCCGCGATCATCCGACGGGCGGCGGCCTGGGCATGCAGGAGGTAGCCCGTCAGGTTCGTGTGGATCACGTGGTCCCAGGTGGCCAGGGAGATGTCCTCAGGCCGGCCCTGACGGGGGTTGATGCCCGCGTTGTTCACCAGGATGTCGATCCGGCCGTATGCGCCATCAAGGGCCGCGTACGCCGCATCGATGGTGGCCGGATCGCTCGAGTCGCCCGCCAGCGACTCCGCTCGAGCGCCGGCGGCGCGCACCTGGCCCACGGTCTCCGCGAGCGACGGAGCGTCCCTGTCGGTCAGGAACAGGGATGCGCCGGCTCGCGCCAGGCCCACCGCGGTGGCCCGCCCGAACATGCCGCCCGCGCCAGTCACGAACGCGATGCGCCCGTCCACACGAAACAGCTCGGGTCCGACCGGGGCCTGAGAGTCTCCCTCCACCACGTCCTCCTGTGTCCCAGCAGCCCATCGTGCCGCGTCCTGCAGACGGGTCGCGGCCGAGCCTGCTCGCCTCGAGTCGATCGCCCGATGACGAGCGTGCCGCTATGATGCACGCGGGCGGTGTCGTCGCCGCCCGTCCGGCTGCGCCGTCGTGCACGGACCGGACCAACGTGGATCAGGGCCGCGCCGTCCGGTCGCGCCCCGGTCCCTCTCCCTCCCGATGACGCGAGGTCAAGACAACCACCAGTGCCAGCCAAGCGCAAGGTCAACTACCCGCCCGCCCGAACCGCCACCCGACAGCCCCGACCCGCCGGTGACCCGTCGGTCATGCGCCGAGGTCCCGTCACCATCGAGCTCGATGCGGCCAAGGGTCGCGCCGGCCTCAAGGTCGGGGACCGAGTCCGCATCACGGGCGCCGGCATGTACGCCGGCGAGGTCGCGGTGATCGAGAAGCTCTCGAACGGACCGATCGCCTCCGCGCTGGTGCGGACGGAGGCCGGGAGGACCCGACAGGCGCGGACGGTAGACCTTGTCCCAGTGGGCGCGCACGAGCCGACCGGCGCCGCGACCATCGCCGAGGCCGCCGAGGCCTGATCTCGCGCCCGCCGGCAGGCCGCCGCGGCGGAGACGCCGCGGTCACCGCCTCAGCGTCCCCGGGAGGCACCCTCCCGTGCGGCTCCGGTCCCGGCGATTCGTCCATGGACCAGGCCCAGGACGAGGCCACCCATGTATCCGCCCTGGTAGACGCCGCCCGCGTCGGCGCCCGCGGCCCACAGGCCCGGGATGACATCGCCATCGCGGTCGAGCACGCGCATCGTCGCGTCCGTGTCGATGCCACCCAGCGTGAACGTGATGCCGGCGCGGACGGCCATCGCCCGGAAGGGCGGCGCCACGACCGCGATGCGGTTGCCGCGACGCGCCACCGGGAGGTCCGCCGAGGTCCCGGCCGCGATCGCGGCGTTGTACGCGCGGAGCGTCCCGAGCGCACCGATCGGACTGAAGCCCCACGGCCCCATGGCTGCCGCCAGCTCCTCGAGCGTCCACGCCTCCGCGTGGGGGGCGCCCGCGGCGGCCGCCCGGTCCCAGCCGGCCGCGGGCTCCGTGGGAGATTGCTGCTCCCCCGCCGCGTGCCGATAGACGCGGTCGTCGAGGATGACCACCGCGGCACCGCCCGGTTGCCGTGCGATGTGCGCGGCCGCCTGCTCGTCCGCCATCGACACCGATTCGTCGAAGAATCGCTCGCCGCGGGCGTTCAGCAGCACCGCGTCCTGGGTGTAGTAGGCGGTGGTCGCCACCCACTGGTCGGGCGGCAGCCCGTCCACCCGGGGCATCGTGTGGCCGTAGAAGGTGGCGAGGCTGGGGCTGGTGCGAGCGCCCGCGTCGAGCGCAGCCAGCAGTCCGTCGCCGACGCTGCGCGGGTTGGCGCGCAGGAGCATCGTCTCGCCGTTGGGCGTGATGTGGCGCGCCACCAGTTCCCGGTTGCCCCCGAAGCCGCCCGTCGCGAGGATCACGGCCCCCGCCGCGACCTCCGTGCGCCGGGATGCCACGTCCGCGATGACCCGGGTCACCCGACCCTCCGCGTCGCGCACGAGGCCGCGCAGCGCCGCCCGCGTGCGGACGGCGCCGCCGCGTGTCTCGATGGCCGCGACGAGACCCGCGGTCATCGCCTCGACATCGACGCCGGCCCCCACCTGGCGCGGTGTGGCGATGTCGAACCGCCGCGGGATCCCGTGGTCGCCCAGCCAGGCAAGTCCCTCCGCGAGGCCGTCGACGAGCGTGCGCTGACGCTCGCGATCGCCGAGCGGCGCCCAGCGCGCCATCACCTCCATCGAGGGCGCCGTCCAGATGGTGCCGCCGGACATGCGCATCGACCCGCCCGCCGTCTCACCCTTCTCGAGCACGAGCACGCGGGCGCCGGCCTCCGCCGCGGCGACGGCGGCGCACAGGCCCGCCATGCCCGCCCCCGCGACCAGCACGTCCACCGGCTCGAGGCCGTCGTCCATCACCGGGGTCGGGGCATCACGATCGCCGGGTCGATGGCATCGACGCGGGTCTGGCCGCACAGGCCCATCACGCTCGCGAGCTCACCGTGGATCAGCTCGAACATGCGCTCCAGCGCAGGCTGGCCGCCGGTCGCCAGCGCCCAGTGGACCGGACGGCCCAGGAACACGGCGCGCGCGCCGAGCGCGAGCGCCTTGAGCACGTCCGTGCCTCGCCGCACCCCGGAGTCGAGGTAGATCTCCAGGCCACCCGCGACCACGTCGCGGATGGGCGGCAGCGCGTCCAGCGAGCCCGCCGCCCCGTCCACCTGGCGGCCACCGTGGTTGCTCACGATGATGCCCGGGATGCGCTCCGCGACCGCCGTCGCGGCGTCCTCGGGCGTCATCACGCCCTTGAGCACGACGGGCAGCCGGGTGATGCCGCGCAGCCAGTCGAGGTCCCGCCAGGTGATGGAGCGGTCGACCGCCAGGCCAGGGGGCCACGGGTCCGGGAACAGCGTCTGGAGGGCGTCCCCGGTGTCCCAGTCGCCCATCCGCTTCTCATCCTCGCGCCAGCCCAGGTACGGCGCGTCCACGGTGAGCGCGATCGCCTGGAAGCCCGCGTCCTCGGCGCGCTGGACGATCGCCCGGGTGAAGCCGCGGTCGTTCATCCAGTAGAGCTGCATCCAGCGGTGCTCGGCGACCTCCGCCACCGCCTCGGGCGGCGTGGATGTGCTGGTGCTGAGCATCATCAGCGACCCCGCGGCGGTGGCGGCGCGGCCCGTGGCCAGCTCGCCATCGGGGTGCGACAGGCGGTGCAGCGCGGACGCCGCCAGCAGCACCGGCGTCCGGAGGCGTGCCCCCAGCACCGTCACGGAGAGGTCGATGTCGCTGACGTCGCGCAGGATGCGGGGCCGGAACACCCAGCGGCCGAACGCCTCGAGGTTGATGCGCACGCCGCCGCCGGTGCCTGCCCAGCTGGACACGAACCGGTACGTCTCGTCGCGCATCCGCTCCCGCGCCAGCGGCTCCAGCTCATCGACGCTCCAGATCCGGGCGACCTCGTCGGGCGTCAGATGGGGAGGGGGCATCCGGGGGCCTCAGATGGCGGGCAGGCCGTCGTCGTCCACGACCGCCGCGGCAGGTGTGTCCGATGACGACAGGACGTGCAGCGCCTCCGGCGGGAACGCCAGCATGACCGACGTGTCGATCACGGGCGGCGCGTGGTGCGGGTTGTTGAACGTGTCGAACGCGATGATGCCGCTGCCGTCACCGAGCCGCACCCGGATGCGCACGATCGACCCCAGGAACGTCACGTCCGAGACCACGCCGCCCAGCCGATTGCCCTCCTGCACGCCCGTGTCCAGCCCGATCGCCTCCGGTCGCAGCGTCACCGACACCTCGGCCCCGTCGGGTGCGGCGATGGGTGTCCCCGTGCGCAGCTCCTGACCGGCGACGCGGAGCCGTCCGCCGGGTGCATCGACGACCCGTCCGGGCAGGATGTTGAGGGTGCCCACGAAGCGCGCCACGAACTCCGTGGCGGGTGCGTTGTAGATCTCCGACGGGGTGCCCACCTGTTCCATGTGGCCCTGGCTCATGACCACGATCCGGTCGGAAAGCGACAGCGCCTCCTCCTGGTCGTGCGTGACGTACACCGTGGTGATGCCCAGCTGACGCTGGATCGCCCGGATCTCCTGCCGCAGCGAGAGCCGGATCTTGGCATCCAGCGCGGACAGCGGCTCGTCGAGGAGCAGGACCCGCGGCCGGAACGCGAGCGCCCGGGCGAGGGCCACGCGCTGCTGCATGCCGCCGGACAGTTCATAGGGGTACTTGTCGGCGGCATTGGGCAGGTGGATGAGCTCCAGCAGCTCCGCGATGCGTGACCGGATGGCAGCCTTGGATTCCTTGCGCATCTTCAGCCCGAACGCGATGTTGCTGCCGACGGTCATGTTGGGGAACAGCGCGTAGGACTGGAACACCATGCCCACGTTGCGCTTGTTGGGCGGCATCCGCGAGACATCCTCGCCGCCGATGCGGATGGTCCCCGACGTGGGCATCTCGAAGCCCGCGATCATGCGCAGGGTGGTGGTCTTACCGCATCCGGACGGCCCCAGGAACGACACGAACTCGCCCTCGCCCACATCCAGGTCGAACCGATCGACCGCGGTGTGATCGCCGAACTCCTTGCGGATGTCCCGCAACGACAGAAACGTCATCAGTCCCCTCTCAACGGGCGCCGGTGACGGGCGCGCGACGACCTCCCTTGCCGCGTCCCACGACCAGGAGCATGAACATCGCCGCCCACGTGATGCCGAAGCTGATGAGCGACACGGCGGCAGGCTCATACGCCTTGTTCTGGCCCAGCAGCGAAAGGTACGGTCCGAACGGCTTGGTGCCCACGAGATAGTTCGCGATGGTGTATTCGCCGATGACGATCGCGAGCGTCAGGAAGGCGCCCGACAGCAGTGCCGCCCGGATGTTCGGGAAGATGACCGACCACAGGATCCGGGGCCACCCCGCACCCATGGACTGGGCGGCCTCGGTCAGGCTGCGGACGTCGATCGCGGCGAGACCGGTGTCGACGGCGCGATACATGTACGGGAACGAGAGGACCACATATGCGCCCACCAGCACCGCATCCGCTCCGGCCGGGCTGCTGATGATCGCCAGCGGCTGGCCGCTGTAGATCCGGATGAGGCCGAACACGAGGATGACCGGAGGGATCACGAACGGCATCAGCGTGACCAGCTCCACGACGGGCCGCAGGCGTGGCACCCTGAGGCGCACCCAGAAGGCGGTGGGCACCAGCAGCAGCAGGCTGACCGCGATCGTGACCAGCGCCAGCCGGAACGAGTACAGCAGTGCGTCGACGAACTTCTGATCGTTGAAGACGAGCGTGTACGCCTGGAGCGACGGCCGGACGAACTCCCCGGTGACCGGGTCCTTGACCGCGGCGCGCAGCGAGAACTCGAGCGTCGAGATGAGCGGCACCACGAAGTAGACCGTGACCAGGAGCACCGCGATCCAGGCCCACGCCGAGCCCCATCGCCGGCGCCTGGCCGGCCGCCGGCGCGGCTCAGCCGCCTGTTGGGGGGTCACGACCGCAGCCAGCGCTCGGCGCGGCGCTGGAGCCAGGCGTAGATGCCGATGGACACGCCCATGATCACGACCATGCCCATGGCCATGGAATAGCCCAGCCCCGGATCGCCCAGCACGTCGCCCCGGATCTGGGCGCCGATGACCACCGGCGCGATGGGGATGGTGCCGCCGGTGAGCTGGAACGCGGTGGCCTGAGCGCCGAAGGCGTTGCCGAACAGCAGGATGATGGTGCCCAGGATGGAGGGCATCAGGATGGGCAGCGCGACGTGGCCCCAGTACTGCCGCGGCGTGGCGCCCAGGTTCTGGGCCGCCTCCCGCCAGTCCCTGCGCAGTCCCTCGATGGCGGGGGCGATGATGAGGATCATCAGCGGCAGCTGGAAGTACATGTACACGATCGAGATGCCCACGATGGTGTAGATGCTGAAGTATTCCGTGAGATTGAATCCGAACGTGTTCTTGAGCAGCACGGTGATGAGGCCGTTGTTGCCGATGGTGAACACGAACGCCAGCGCCAGCGGCACTCCGGCGAAGTTCGACGCGACGCCGGAGAACGTGAGCAGCGCCGCCGCGATGCCCCGGGGCAGGCCGCCCAGCACCAGCGCGGCCGCGATGATGAACCCGATGATGCCGCCACCGATCGCGGTGATGGCGCTGATGATCAGCGAGTTCTTGTAGGCGGTCTGGATGTAGTCATCGCCCAGACCCAGGTAGTTTCCCAGGCTCCACTGGCCAGCCTGCTGGAAGCTGCCGATGATCAGGAAGCTGATGGGCAGGAACAGGAAGGCGATGGCGAAGGCGAAGAACGGGACGACGCCCAGCCATGCCCAGGAGCGGCGCCGGGATGTCGGACGAGCGCCCGACATCCCGGTGGTGACCGTGGCCGCCATGGCTACGCGACCCGGTCAGGCTCGCGCGGTCCGATCCGGCTCAGCCGGCGTCCACGACGTCGGCGCCCACGACCGCATCCCACTGCTCGGTGATCGTCGCGGAGGCGGCGTTGAGCTGCTCGAGCGTGGGGAACACCGCGCCCGAGACGTCCGGCAGCTTGTCCAGCAGCTCCTGCGGGATGGTGCCCGCCTCGAGCATCGCCTGGTAGCGGATGGGATAGCAGTACCCCTTCATCCAGATCAGCTGACCCTCGTCGCTGTACATGAACTCCTGCCACAGCTTGGCGGCGTTCGGGTGCGGCGCATAGGCGCTGATGCCCTGGACGTAGACGCCCGCGAACCGGCCGGTCTGGGGCACCACGACGTCGATCTCCGGGTTGCCCGCGAGCGCGTCGCGGTTGGACAGCGCGTTGTAGTTCCAGCGGATGGTGATGGGCGTCTCACCCTGGGCGATGGTGCCGGGCTTCGCGATGGTCGGCACGAAGTTGCCCGCATCCACGACCTGCTTCCAGAACTCGAGGCCCTTGGTGGCCGCGTCGTCGAGCGTGCCGCCGTTGGCGAGGCCGGAGGCGTACACGGTCTGGATGGCCTGGTTGGACGAGCGCGGATCGCCCGCCAGCGCGACCTGGTTCTGGTACTCGGGCTTGAGCAGGTCCGCCCAGTCGGCAGGCGAGTTCGGCACCACGGCCTTGTTGACCTCGAAGGTCAGCACGCCGTAGTAGTCACCCCACCAGTGGCCGTCGGGATCCTTGACCGCGTCGGGGATGTCATCCCAGGTCGAGACCTTGTAGGGCATGAGCAGCCCCTCCTCCATGGCCTTGGGGCCGAAGGAGAGTCCGACGTCCACCACGTCGGGAGCCTGGGGACCCGTGTTCCCCATGTTCGCCTTGATCGCCTCGAGCTCGTCATTGGAGCCCGCATTCGGATCCAGCTCGTTCACCTGGAGGCCGTACTTGGCCTTGAAGGTGTCAATCATCTCGCGGTAGTTGCACCAGTCGTCGGGCAGCGCGATCGTGGTGAGCGTGCCTTCCGCCTGGGCGGCGGCGATGAGCTCGTCCATGGTCATCGGCGCTGCGGCCGACGGGCTCTGCGCGAACGCAGGCACCGCGCCGGCGACGAGTGCGGCGGCGCCCACCAGCGCCAGGGACAGCGTGCGGGTACGACCCACTCTGGTCTCCTCCTCCTTGATCGGCTCCGGGCCTGGACGCATGCCGCCCGGACGGCCAGCCAGCAGCATATCGGCTCTGGCAAGCGTGCCGCAGTCCCAACGCGCGGCACGATCCTGGGCGTCCGGTCCCTGGCGCGCGTCGTCGCGGCTGACGCGCGATGATGTCCATCCCGCGCCGCCACGGCGCCGCTCGCGCCCGCAAGGACCAGGATGCCCACGCCACCCGCCCCCGACGGGCACGCCATGCCCACGCCACCCGCCCCCGACGGGCACGACCCGCACGCCTCCCGACCCGTCGACCCCGGCGCCCCGCCTGACGGGGCCAGCCCGGGGCCGCACCGGGCCCCCGCCGAGCCAGCCGAACCGGCGCTCGCCCAGCCTGTCGAACCGGCGCCCGCCCAGCCTGCCGACGATGGATTCGCCGGACTCGCCCTGGCGACGGGGCTGCTGGACACGCTGGCGGGCCTGGGCTATGAGGAGCCGACGCCCATCCAGCGCGAGGCCATCCCGCCGCTGCTGGAGGGCCGCGACGTGCTGGGCGAGGCGCCCACCGGCACCGGCAAGACCGCGGCATTCTCGCTGCCGCTGCTGCAACGGCTGCTCGGCCCGGATGGGCCCGCGGAGGCGCGCCCGGGGTGGCGCCGGGGAGCCGCACGGGGTCTCGTCCTGGTGCCCACCCGGGAGCTCGCGATGCAGGTCTCGGAGGCGCTGCACCGCTACGGCTCGTCGTTCGGCGCGCGAGTGCTGCCGGTCTACGGCGGCCAGCCCATCGGACAGCAGCTGCGGGCCCTGGAGCGCGGCGTCGACATCGTGGTCGCGACGCCGGGACGCGCCGTGGATCATCTCACCCGCGGTTCGCTGTCCCTGGAGCACGTCTCCATGGTCGTCCTGGACGAGGCTGACGAGATGCTGGACATGGGCTTCGCAGAGGACCTGGAGACGATCCTCGCGGCCGTCCCCCAGGAGCGCCAGACCGCGCTCTTCTCCGCGACCATCTCGCCCGCCATCGCGGCGATCGCTCGACGCCACCTGCGCGAGCCGGTCCGGGTGCGCGTGCGCCAGGCACGGTCGGAGTCGGGCGCCGCGGTCTCCACCATCCGCCAGGTCGCCTACGTGGTGCGGCGCGCGGACAAGCTCGCGGCGCTGTGCCGCGTGCTGGACGTGGAGGATCCCGCCTCCGCGCTGGTGTTCGGACGGACGCGCGGGGAGGTCGACGAGCTCGCGGAGCGGTTGTCCGGGCGCGGCCATGACGCGGCGGCGCTGCACGGGGGCATGTCCCAGGACCAGCGTGACCGCGTGATGGGTCGCTTCCGTGACGGCGCGCTGGACGTGCTCGTGGCGACCGATGTGGCCGCTCGCGGCCTGGATATCGAGCATGTCTCACACGTCGTGAACTTCGACGTGCCGCACGACATCGACCAGTACGTCCACCGCATCGGCCGGACCGGACGAGCTGGCCGCGACGGCGTGGCGATCACGCTGCTGGAGCCGCGTGAACATCGGCTGCTGCGCGACATCGAGCGGGTCACGGGCGCGCGGCTGGAGCTGGCGAAGGTGCCCACGGTGGCGGACCTCCGCGAGCGGCGCCTGGAGCTGCTGCGCGCGAACCTGCGGGAGGCGCTCGTCCAGGATGGCCTCGACCGCTTCCGGGCCGTGGTGGAGCCGCTGTCCGAGGAGTTCGACGCGGTGGATATCGCGCTCGCGGCGGTGGCGCTTGCGGCAGGCGCGTCCGGGGGCGACACGGCAGACGAGCCGGAGATCCCGACGCTGCCGCTGTATCAGACGCCTGCGGCGCGCGGTCGGGCGGTGGCGGCCCGGACAGATGCGCCGAGCGCGAGGCCGGGCGGGCCGGGCGGCGTGGGACCGCGGCCGCCGAAGGCGCTGGACCCCGACTGGACCCGTTCCGGGCCTGGACAGCCCGGCTGGGCACGGCTGTGGGTCGGCGGTGGGCGGCGCATCGGGCTCCGACCGGGCGACCTGGTGGGCGCCATCACGAACGAGGCCGGCATCCCGGCCGCCGCGATCGGCGCGATCGCGATCTCCGACGGGTTCTCGCTGGTGGACGTGCGCGAGGATGCCGCGGACCTGGTCGTGGGGGCGCTCGAGGGTGCCGCGATCCGTGGCCGGCGACTGGCGGTGCGACGGGACATGGGACACGGGCCGGATGGCGTCTCACCCGGGCGTGAGACTCGCCCGTGGGTGCGAGACGGACGGCCGGGCGGACCTCGGCCGGGCGGCTATGGGCTCGGTGACTTCGGGCTCGGCGGCCAGGCGCCTCGCCAGGGTGGCCACGGGCCGCGTCAGAGTGCCCACGGGCCGCGTCAGAGTGCCCACGGCCCGCGCACTGGTGGCCACGGCCCGCGCACGGGACCGTGGGTGCCCGGCGGACCGCGGCCGGGACCCAGGCCGGGACCGAGGCATCGCCCGACGGGCTCGTCGCGACCCCCCGGCGCATCGGGCGCACCTGACGGCGCCTGAGCTCGGCCCTCGACCCGGCTCGGCGCGCGTCGCGGGTGTCGCACGCGCAGACCGGTAGACTCGGGGTCACGAACCCACGGACACTGCCCCCCGCGCCGACCAAGGAGCCTGAGATGACGCCGCTCGCCACCCCGCCCTCCGTCGCGCGCCGAGCCGGAGGCCGGCGCCAGATGCTGCTCGCCGGCCTGCTCGCGCTGACCGTCGGCGTGCCCGCGGGACCCGTGCTCGCCCAGTCGCCGACACCCGCCCCCGAGCTCACGTTCGCCCCCCTGGTGACCCTGCCGCCGATCGTGCCGCCAGCCATCACCACGCCCACCGAGCTTGCGGATGGCTACACCCTGGGCGCCGCAGACGCACCTGTCGGCATCGAGGTCTGGGAAGATTTCCAGTGCCCCTACTGCCGGCGCTGGACGGAGCAGGTCAAGCCGCTCGTGGTGACGGAGCTCGTCGAGACGGGCAAGGCGCGACTGACCTTCCGCACCCTCGCGTTCTTGGGCGAGGAGTCCCGATGGGCAGCCGTGGCAGGCGACCTTGCGGCGGAGCAGAACCGCTTCTGGCCCATGGCGGACCTGCTCTTCGCGAACCAGCTGGGCGAGAACATCGGCACGTTCAGCCTCGACCGGCTGCTCGCCATGGCGGAGGCCGCCGGCCTGGACATGGAGGCGTTCACCGATGGCCTGGTGCTCGACGCGGCGCGCGCCAGGTTCGCCCGGGTGGAGGATGCCGCCCGCGGGGACGCCATCGCGCTGGGCATCAGTGGGACGCCGAGCGTGGTCGTGAACGGGGTGCTCCTCCAGTCCGCCGACTTCGAGACCATCCGGGCGGCCGTGGAGGCCGCACTGCCGGCGGATCTGCCCGAACCGTCCGCCGCCGTCCTGTCCCCCTCGCCGGTGCCGTCTCCGGCGGGCTGAGCGGCGCGCCGGTCAGGCGTCCAGCGCCAGGATCGCCTCGATCTCGACGAGGAGGCCCGGCAGCGGCAGGGTGGCCTGGACGGTCGTCCGGGCGGGCGGCTGGGTGCTGAACACCTCGCGATAGATGGCGTTGAACGCGGCGAAGTCACGCTGCACGTCGTGGAGGAACACGTTCACCTTGACGGCGCGCGACAGGTCCGTGCCCGCTGCCGCGGCGACCGCCGCGAGATTGTCGAGGGTCGCCCGCACCTGGGCCTCGAGACCCCCCTCGATGACCGCGCCGTCCGGTCCCACGGCCGCCTGTCCGGAGATGTAGAGCAGGCGGCCGCTCGTCTCCACCGCGTGGGAGAAGGGCAGCGTCTGGGCGGCGCCGGGGCGCATGATGGTCTTCTTCATGAGAGCCTCCGTGTGGCGGTTGGATACCGGCATGATGCCTCGCCGGCGACCGTCCGGACGCCGGCGCGACGAGTGACGATGGTCCGTCGGGCTAGGCGATCCGCAGCAGGACCTTGACCGCGTCGCCGCGGGCCAGCCTGCGGAACGCCTCCTCATGCGCTTCGAGCGGCAGCACGTCCGTGATGAGCGACGAGATGTCCAGCCGGCCCGTCGCGAGGAAGCTCTCCACCTGGTACCACGTCTCGTACATCAGCCGGCCGTTGATGCCCAGCACGGTCGCGCCCTTGAAGATGATGTCGTTGGGCAGATCCAGCTCCACCGGGCGCGACGGCAGACCGAGGAGCGCCGCCCGGCCGCCGTTGCGGAGAGCGGTGAAACCGCCCCGGATGGCGCTCTGGGCGCCGCTCATCTCCAGCAGCACCTGGGCGCCCTCGCCCGCCGTCAGCGCGCGCACCGCCGCGGGCCAGTCGGGGTCGGACGCCAGGAAGGTCGTGTCGGCACCCATCGCCCGCGCCCGCGCCAGGCGTCCCTCATCCACGTCCGTGGCCACGATCGTTCCCGCACCGGCGGCCCGCGCGATGGCGATGGCCATGAGGCCGATGACCCCGGTGCCCGTGACCAGCACGCTCCTGCCGGACACGCCCGCGGCCATCACGGTGTGCATCGCGTTGCCCAGCGGGTCCAGGATCGCCGCGACCTCGTCTGGGATGGCCGGGTCCAGCGGCCAGACGTTGTCCTCGGGCAGCACCAGGAGGTCCGCGAACGTGCCGTCGCGGTCCACGCCGATGATGTCCACCGCCTCGCAGATGTGGCCGTTGCCGGTGCGGCACGGCTCGCAGCGGCCGCAGCCGATGTGCCCCTCCCCCGCGACGCGCGCGCCGACCGCGACGCGGCTGACGGCCGAACCGACGGCCTCCACGGTGCCCACGAACTCATGGCCCACGGTGACCGGCGGCGTGATGCGGGAGGCGGCCCACGGATCCCAGTCGAAGATGTGCCGATCCGTGCCGCAGATGCCCGCCAGGCGCACCCGGATGAGCACGTCGCGCGGGCCCAGGTCCGGGGTGGGCACCTCGGTGAGCGTGAGCCCGGGCGCGGCGTCCAGCTTGCGCAGCGCGCGCATCGTGGTCGTCATCGCGCGCGGGTGTCGGCTTCGGCGGTCCTGGCGATGGCCGCGAGCACGCGCGACGGCGTCATCGGCAGGCGCTCCAGGCGAGCACCCGAGGCGGCCGCGACCGCGTTCGCCACGGCCGCCGCGCCGCCACACACCGGCGCCTCACCCACGCCGCGCGCGCCGTATGGCCCATCGGGCGCGGGCACCTCCACGATCACCGTCTCGATGGGTGGCAGGTGCGCCGCGCGGGGCACCGCGTAGTCCAGGAACGAGCCGGTCACGAGCTGTCCCGCGTCATCGAAGCGCAGCTCCTCCCAGAGCGCCCAGCCGAGCGCCTGCACGGCGCCGCCACGCATCTGACCCTCGATGAGCGCGGGGTTGATGGCGCGACCGGCATCCTGGACCAGGGCATAGCGCAGCAGCTCGGTCTGGCCGGTCTCCCGGTCGACCCGGACATGGACCAGGTGGCCCGACACGCCCGGCGCGAGGGCGGGCTTGTCGGTCGAGCCATGGCCCTCGAGGGGCTCCCCGTTCACGCCCAGGCCGTCGCTCTGGTCGGCGAGCTCGGCGATCGTCCTGCCCCGATCGGGGGCACCCTTCGGGCGCACCGTGCCGTCCACGATCTCGAGGTCGCCGGGCGCGATCTCGAACTGATCCGCCGCCCAGCGCAGGAAGCGATCGCGGACCTCCGTCGCCGCGGCGACCACCGAGCGACCCACGCTGTAGGTCACCACGGACCCGCCGGTGATGGGCGACCGCAGCGCCGAGGCGGTGTCGGCGACCACGATCGTCACATCCTCCGCGCGGCAGCCGAACGCCTCCGCGGCGAGCGCCTGGAACGTCGCCGTGTGACCCGACATGTCGACCATGCCCGTCACGACCACGAGCGTGCCGTCGGTCTCCAGCTTCGCGGTCACCGATGCGGGCGCACAGGCGCCTGCCCAGACGCCGAGCGCAAGGCCGATCCCCTCCCCCTGGGGCAGTCGGTCGCGGGACTGCCAGCCCGGGTCGGCGGCCAGGACATCGAGCACCGCGGATGTGCCCAGCACCGGCCAGTCGACGCCGTCGGCCATCTGGTCGCTGGTCGTGGCGAGGTTGCAACGGCGCAGATCCAGCGGGTCCATGTCCAGCCTGGCCGCCAGCTCATCCACCAGGGTCTCGATCGCGAAGCTTGCCTGGGGCCCGCCGGGGCCTCGGTAGGATCCGGTCCCCACCCGGTTCGTCTCCACGCCGAAGCAGCGGATGTCCAGCGCCTCCCAGCGATACGGACCGGTCAGCAGCACGCCCGCGATGGACTCGATGGTCCATTCCGAGAATGCCCCGGCGTCGAACACGAGCCTGCCGCGCAGGCCGGTGAGGGTGCCGTCCGCGCGGGCCCCGGCCTCCACCTCGAGCACCGCGCCGGGCGCCGGATTCGTGGCCAGCATGTCCTCCTGACGGGTGAGCGTCAGGCGCACCGGACGGCCCGTGGCCAGGGCCGCACCCGCGGCGATCGGCTCCACCAGCACCACCTTCGAACCGAAGCCGCCGCCCAGCGGCGTGCCGCGGACGGTTATCCGGCTGCGCGGGATGCCGTAGATCTTCGCGAGCTGGTCGCGGGTGTAGAGCGTCCCCTGGGTCGAGGCGGCGACCACGAGACCGCCGTCGGCGGTCGGTGTCACGGTGGCCGAATGGGGCTCCAGGTACGCCTGATACACCCACGGTGTCTCGAACCGATGGCTGGCGACCGTGGCGCTGCCGTCGAGCGCCGCCTGGATGTCACCGCGCCGGAAGTGGTGTCGTCCGATGACGTTCGCCGACAGCGGCAGCGCATCGAGCGCGGTGGCATCGCCCCCCGCGACGCCGGAGTGGATGTTGCGGATGCCCTCGCCGTCGTCCGCCTTGCCGCGCGGCCGTGCGACGGGCGCGCCGAGCGCCATCGCCGCCTCGGCGTCGGTCACGGCGGGCAGGCGCGCCAGGTGCACCGTCACGAGCTCCACGCCATCCTCGGCGGCCTCCGGCGTCTCCGCCACGACCACCGCGACGGGCTGCCCGGCGAAGACGACCTCGCCCGAGGCGAGCGGATGGAACATGCGCATGTCCGTCGTGCCGCGCACGGGCAGGTCGTCCGCCGTCAGGACGGCGATGACTCCGGGCACCGCCAGGGCGGCGCTGGCATCGACGCCCTCGATGCGGGCGTGGGCGTACACGCTCAGCACGAGGCGCGCATGGAGCATCCCCGGCGGGGCCGGCTCGTCCGCGGCGTACCGCAGCGTGCCTCGGACTCGAGGCTCGGAGTCCGTCCTGGGACGGGCGCGGCCGATCACGACGGGCTCGGGTTCCGCGCGCGATTCGTAGGTCCCCCAGGCGTCAGGTCCGGTGCCGAGCGTCATGCCACCTCCACGGGGTCTTCGAGCGGGCGAGCGGCACGGTGGGCCGCGGGATGGTCGGGCGGCGGATCGACCGTGGGCCGACGTCGCGGCGCCGCAGTGCGATCCATCGAAGCCTATCGCGCGGTGGCGGGCGGTGTCCACGCGATCGGGCGCGCGACGTCGTCGGGGCGGCGCAAGGCGGGGTCGGGTGGCCCGCGGCGGGCGGCGGGGCGGCGCAAGGCGGGGTCGGGGTGGCCCGCGGCGGGCGGCGGGGCGGCCCGCGGCGGCGGCCCGCGGCGGCGGCCCGCGGTGGCGGCCCGCGGCGGGCTGCCCGCGGGTGGCGGCTCTCCGGGGACCGCCCTCGCCATCCATTGATACGGCTCTGTGCATATGGCAATATGGCAGTGATGAAGACCACCCTGAATCTCGATGATGGCCTTCTCCACCTGGCGAAGCAGTCCGCAGCGGACCGCGGCGTCACCCTCACGCAGGTCGTGGAGGAGGCGCTCAGTGCCGCCGTGCTGCCACGCGCCTCCACACACGCCTTCCGGCTGCGCTGGACGCCGGTCAGGGGGGATCGCCGACCGACCGTGGACATCGCTGACCGAGGGGCGCTGTATGACCGGATGGAGGAGACGCCCTGATCGCGGTCGACACGAACATCCTGCTGTACGCCCATCGGCAGGAGTTCGCGCAGCATGACGCCGCATCCACCGCGCTGCGCGGTCTGGCGGAGGGAGCCGCCGCCTGGGGGCTGCCGGTCTTCGTCATCGGTGAGTTCCTGCGCGTCGCCACGCATCCGCGGGTGCTGTTCCCCCCGTCGTCGGACGCCGAGGCCCTGGGGGCGATCGAGTCGCTCCTGGACAGCCCCAGCGTCCGGCTGCTGTCCCCCGGCGACCGCTACTGGACGCTGCTGACCGGACTGATCAGCGCGTCGGGTGCGCGTGGCAACCTCGTGATGGACGCGCAGATCGCGGCGGTGTGCCTGGAGCACGGCGGAACCACGATCCTGACCGAGGATCGCGACTTCCTTCGTTTTGACGGCATCTCGGTGCGGCGACTGCCGGTCGAACGTCGCTGATCGGGCGATCGGAGCCGTCGCCGACAGGGCAGCACGGTGCACACGGGCTGGTCGCCGCCCATCCGCCCCCGTGGTCGTGATCGATCGGCAGGGACCTCGCGCCACCAGGCGCAAGCGTCACGCCGTCGTGGTCCGGCTCTCGCGGTCAACCCGCCAGCGGCAGGTGGACGGCCTGGCCCGTCGCGGCGGAGCGTGAGGCTGCCTCGGTCATCTCGATCGCGGCGCGGCCGTCCGCAGCGGTCACGCGCGGTTCGTAGCCGCCCTGGAGCGCGTTGATGAACGCCTGGACCTGGCGGGCCGTGTTTCCCACGCGGCGCGCCGACCGTGGATCCCAGGTCGGCCTGGTCCAGGACGGCAGCTCCAGCACGGTCTCCCAGGCCGCTCCGGACGTCGACGGGTTGACGAAGAAGCCGACCGACCCGGGCTCCTCCGGAGGCCGCGTCGGTGACACGACCCGGGTCATCCGGAGCACGTCCAGGTCCCATTCGATCATGCCCTTCGCGCCGATGATGAGGTACTGGTTGTTGGAGCCCGACCCCAGTCCCGGCTCCGGGACCTCGTACGACAGGAACGCCTGGCAGATCGCGCCGCTGGTCATGCGCACCTGCACGAGGGCCGTGGGCCAGCGCGCATCGATGGCCCCGAAGTTGGCGTAGTCCGCGTACACCCTGCTGGCATCCGACTCCGTGTACCACCGGAACGCGTCACAGGCGTGCGAGCCCCAGTCCAGGAAGCAGTCTCCCTCGCCCAGGTCGTTGAGCCAGTGGTCGGACGGCAGCCCGAAGTCGGAGAACGGGCTCATCGCGCGGATGATGCGCACGTCGCCGATCGCGCCATCCTCGATGAGCTCCTTCGCCCTCATCGCGGTCTCCATGTGGCGCGTCTGCTTCGCGACGGTGACCGTCACGCGGTTCGCGCGCGCCGCGGAGATGATCGCGTCGCACTCCTCGACGCTGCGCGCCATCGGCTTCTCGAGATACACGTGCTTGCCCGCGTACGCCGCCTCCACGCCCAGCGATCGGTGGGTGGAATGCGGCGTGGCGACGACCACCACATCCACATCGTCTCGCGCCAGGAGCGACGCCGCATCGGGTTCGGCGACCGCGCCGTACTCGGGCGCCAGCGCCTCCGCCCGCGAGCCGAGCGCGACGGCCACCACACGGCCGCCGGTCACCCGGGTGGACAGCGCGTCCGCGTAGACGCGGGCCATGTTGCCCGAGCCGAGGATGCCGAAACCGATCGTTTCGCCGCTCATCTGGGGCTCCCGTCTAGTAGCCGGCCGTGCCGGAGGTCAGGTTCAGCTTCGGCTCACCCGCCAGGTCGCGCCGCACCTGTTCCGCAAGCAGGAGCGCGCTCTGGTGCCACAGCGCGTGATGGTCTCCCATGCCCGAGACGTGCGGCATCACCACGGCACCCCGGGCGGTCCACAGCGGATCGTCGGGCGGCAGCGGCTCCGGCGTGGTCACGTCCAGCCAGGCACCCTCGATGCGGCCCGCGTCGAGGGCCTCCACGAGCGCGGACTGGTCGATCAGGGAGCCCCGGCCCACATTGAGGATCCAGGCGTCGGGGCGCATCGCATCGAGGACGGCCCCCGACACGATCCCCCGGGTGCGCGGCGTGGCCGGGGCGGTGAGCACTACGTAGTCGGCATCCGCCACGGCCTCCGTCAACGCATCCGAACCGAGCCAGCGGTCGGGAATCCGCCCCTCGGGGTCACCCGTGCCGGGCTCGCGCCAGCCGGTGTCGGTCCGCCGCGACGGGTCGTTCTTGACGGCCGTGATGGCGACCCCGAACGCGTCCAGGAGTCGC
Source organism: Chloroflexota bacterium (assembly GCA_034436555.1). Lineage (GTDB taxonomy): Bacteria > Chloroflexota > Limnocylindria > Limnocylindrales > CSP1-4 > JAFMJV01. The sequence continues at coordinate 29,256 of DAOTUU010000046.1, forward strand.
GCCGTCTCCCGCCCGATCGAGCCGTAGCCCACGATGACGGCCCGTCGGCCGCGCAGGCGCCGCCCCGCGAGCCCGCGACGGTCATCCCAGCCGCGTCGGACATGATTTGCGAGGCGCGGTCCCACCCGCTCGCTGGCGTACAGCACGCCCGCCAGCAGGAACTCGGCCATGTGCACGGCATGGAGTCCCGAGCCGTTGGTGATCTCCAGGCCCAGCGACCACGGATCGCGCGCGACGAGGTAGTCGACGCCCGCGCTGCTGGGACTCACCCAGCGCAGCCGGGGCAGACGGTCGAGCGACGAGGGCGGCTCCGAGCCGGACAGCACCTGGACCTCGGGGTCGACCAGGCCGTCGATCCACCCGAGCGTGTCCTCGCCCTCGTGGATCCAGTCGAGCCGGGCGTCGATCGCCGCGAGCATCGCCTTGTCGGCATCGCTGAATGGATAGACGTTGCGGATCCGGACGCGATCACCCATCGCTGGAGTCGATGCGGCGGTCAGGGGGCCGACGGGGTGTCCGGGGTGTGTCAGAGGGCCGTCACGACGAGGTCCGGGGGAAGGCTCGTGATGTCCGACACGCCGCACATCCCGGCCTCCGAGGCGAGGTCCGCGGTGAGCGCGTCGATGGTCCGCGCGACGCCCTGCGCACCGCCCACCGCGAGGCCCCAGCACACGCTGCGCGCCACGAACACCGCCCGTGCCCCCAGGGCCAGCGCGATGAGCGCGTCCGTGCCCGAGCGCACCCCGCCGTCGTGGTACACCTCCGCCCTGCCATCCACCGCCGCGACGACGCCGGGGAGCGCGTCGATGGTCGACAGCGACCGCGCCACCTGGCGATTGCCGTGATTGCTGACGATCAGCGCGGATGCGCCGGCGTCGAGCGCGCGGCGGGCGTCGTCGGGGTGCATGATCCCCTTGGGCACGATGGGCAGCGACGTGATGCCCGCCATCCATTCGAGGTACGTGAAGTCGTTCCTGGCCTCCAGGTCCCCGTGGTCGCCGGCGCCATGCGCCAGGGTGGCGCCCGCCGGCAGGCGGAAGCCCACCGACGCGGGCGTGTGCGACACCGGCAGCGGCGTGTTCACGAGGGGCACGATCGCCTTGGCCCCCGCGGCCTCCGCCTGCCGGATCACCGCGGTGAGCGCGTCACGGTCGGGCCAGTTGTAGAGCTGGAGCCACAGCGGGGCGTCAGGCACGGCCGCCGCCACCTCCCCGATGGGAGTCGTCGCGTTGACGGGCATGCAGCAGAGCGAGCCGGCGGTGGCCACGCCGCCCGCCATGGCCACCTCCCCGAGCGGATGGAGCGCCTTCTGGATGCCGACCGGCGCCACCGCGATGGGCGTCCGGACGGGTGTGCCCAGGATCGTCGTGGCCGTGGCCACCGTGGACACGTCCCGCAGCACGCGCGGCAGCAGCCGGAATCGACCGAACGCGCCGGCGTTGTCCGAGGCGGCCTCCTCGCCCGACTCCACCCAGCCGATCACGGGCCTGCTCAGCAGCAGTCGCGCCACCTCCCGGAAGTCACGCGGGTCCAGTCGGTCGAGCAGCGCGTCAGCCATGGTCGGCAGGTCCTCTCCGTGCGGTGGGCGTGTGTGCGGTGGGCGTGGTCAGGCTGGCAGGCGCCCGGCGGAGCGCAGCAGGTCGAGGCTGATCTCGGCAGCCTGGAGGTGCAGATCGATGACCGCCTCCTGCGAGTTGGCGGCCACGTGCGGGGTCTGGATCACGTTCGACAGTCCGAACAGCGGGTCGTCATCGGCATCCGGCGGCTCGGGATCCCGGACGTCCAGCGCCGCGAACGCGATGCGCCCGTCGGTGAGTGCGCCTGCAAGCGCGCGCTCGTCGATGAGCCCGCCCCGCGCGACGTTCACGAGCAACATCCCGGGCTTGGCGTGAAGGAGCGTCCGGGCATTCAGGAGGTGACGCGACTGCGGCGTGAGCGCCGCACACAGGATGACCGCATCCGCCTGGTCGAGGACCTCCTCCAGCGGCAGGATCGGCAGGTCTGGGCGCGGGTCCACGAACGGGTCCGCCGCGATGGTCCGCAGTCCGAAGCCGCGCGCCCGGGCCGCGACGCGCGTGCCGATGCGACCGGCCCCCACGATGCCCAGGGTCTTGCCGCGGATGCGCCGGATCCCATGGAGATGGTGCGACCGGCGGATGGCCTTCCAGCCGTGCGCCTCCACGAGGTCCACGACCGGCACGAGGTGACGCCACAGCGACAGCAGCAGCGTCATGCCGTGATCCGCGACCTCGTCGGAGCAGTACCCGGGGACGTTCGTCACGGGGATGCCGCGGGCCGCGGCGGCGTCGTGGTCCACCTGGTTCATGCCGATGCTGTAGCAGAGGATTCCCGCGGGCCTCCGAAGTCGGTCGATCTGGTCGCGTCCCAGGCGCGCGATGGAGGTCACGATGACCACGTCGGCGTCCTCGATGAGCGTCTCCGCCTGCGCGGGGTCGGGAGGGATGACCAGCTCCACGCCGGCGGGGTCCAGGACCGACCGCTCCAGGTCGTAGTCCCAGCCGCCCGGGATGGGGTCATAGAACACGACACGCGGTGCGCCGCCCGCGATGCCGCGGGCGATGGGGCTCGATGGCTGGTCGTCTGACATCGATTCCAGCGTAGCGACCCGCGAGCCGCCCGGTCAAGCCGCTCCGCAGTCCGCGGTCCGCGGTCCGCGCCAGCCTGCGGTCCGCGCCAGCCTGCGGTCCGCGCCGTGCCAGTCCGCGCCGCGCCGCGATAGACTCGCCTGGGTCCCGGCGGTGACGTCCCGCCGAGGCGCATCGCAGGAGGTTCGATGGGCTCGCCGCTCCCCCGCAGGGTCACCGTCGTGGACTCCGAGCAGCTGCTGGCGCCGGGCATCGACCGTCTCCGTTCGGCCGGTGTGGAGGTCCGAGTGGTACCCGACGGCACCGCGCCCATCGAGGCCGCCCGAGCCGCCGCGGATTCGACCGTGGTGCTGGACGGGACGCTGGCCCTCCGCGCGCCCGAGATCGCCGAGCTGCGGGCGGCACGACTCATCATCCGGGCCGGCATCGGCTATGACCTGATCGACGTGGAGGCCGCCACGCGCCAGGGAATCTGGGTCGCCAACGTCCCCGACTACTGCGCCGACGAGGTGGCCGACCACACCGTGCTGCTGCTGATGGCATGCGCCCGACGCCTGGACCAGGCCGCCACGATGTGGCGCGACGAGCGGCGCTGGATCGTCTATGAGCGGCTCGCGCCGGTCCATCGACCGTCGTCGCGGACCTTGGGCATCGTCGGGCTCGGGCGGATCGGGGCTCGGGTGGCCACCCGCGCCAAGGGGTTCGGCTGGAACCTCGTGGCCGCGGATGCCGGCCTCAGCGCGGAGCAGATCCGCGACCGCGGCTGCGAGCCGGTGTCTCTGGACGAGCTGTTCCGCAGGGCCGACGCGATCACCCTCCATTGCCCGCTCACCGCGGACAGCCACCACCTGGTGGACGGCGCGCGCCTGGCCACCGCGAAACCCGGCCTCATCGTCGTGAACACGTCCCGGGGCGGACTCATCGACATCGCGGCCCTGGATGCAGCCGTCGCGTCCGGCCATGTGTCGGCGGCGGGCCTCGACGTGCTGGAGGACGAGCCGCGACCGGACATGGCCCAGCCCATCTTCCGGCGGCCCAACGTAATCGTGACCTCGCACACCGCGTGGTACTCGGTGGACGCCCGACGCGAGCTGGCGCTGCTGTGTGCGGACGAGGCGCTCCGGGTGATCGACGGTGGTCGCCCGCGCAACGCGGTCAATCCGGAGGTCGGCTGAGAGTCATGGGCGCCGCGCATCCCGAGGCGATCCTCCCCAGGAGCTGATCGGCGGCGCCCGCCCTTCCCTCACCTCCCCGATCCGGTCACCCCCAGGCGGGCGGCGTCGCAGGCGAGCGCGCGAACGCGGGTCGGACCTCCGCGGCGAACAGCTCCAGGTCCTGGTGGTCCGGCCAGCCGGGGAACGCGAGGTTGAACGCATCCACGCCGGCCTGCGCGAGCGAGCCGAGATGGTCCACGAGCTCGGCGGGGCTGCCCGCGAACGGCGGCGCCGCTCCGTCCGTCCGATCGACGGCGCGCGCCCGGGCGACCTGGCTGTCCCGGTCGAGGACGCACGTGAGATACATCGTCCGGCGGAGCGTGGCCGGGTCGCGACCCTCCGACTCGCACGCCGCGTCCAGGCGCGCGAGCACCTCGGCGCGTCGCTCCGAAGGCCGGTGGAGCATGTTCCACCAGTCAGCCTGCCGGGCGGCGACGGCCATCGTGGTGGGACCCTCTCCGCCGACCATGATGAGCGGCGGCACGCTCGGCGCGGGGACGCACGTCGCCCCGGCGAGCCGGAACCAGCGGCCCTCGAAGTCGACCGGCCCGCCACCCCACAGCAGGCGGATGACGCTCAGCGCCTCGTCCAGCTGGGCGATGCGCACCCGTGCCGCCGGGTAGTCGAACCCGTAGGCTCGGTACTCATCCTCCGCCCATCCCGCGCCGTAGCCCAGGATGGGCCGGCCGGGGGCGACGCCCGCCGCGGAGGCGGCTGACGCCATCAGCGCGTCGAGCGACGAGATCATCTTGGCGAACAGCGGTGGGTGACGGTACGACTGGGCGGCCACGATCGGCCCGATCGACAGGCCCGGGTGTCGCGAGGCCACCCAGGTGAGCAGCGTCCAGCACTCCAGGCGCCAGCGATCGGCGGTCATGAAGTGGTCGCTGATCCAGAGCGAATCGACGACCGGCGCCATGATCGCCAGCGCCCGGTCCAGATCGGCCGCAAAGGCGGCCGGCTCGACCCGCTCCAGGCCGCGCTGCCCGGAGGGCGGGTTGTATCCGAGGTGGAGCGGGGGGTTCAGGAGGCCTGCGGCCCGGCCGCCGCGAAGAACGTCTCCAGCGCCGCCCAGTCACCGTCGTCGTTGATGGCGTTGGCCACGATGAACAGCGCGTCGTGCGTCCAGCGCATGTTGGCGTCATCACCGAACGGCTGATAGCAGAACCGCCGTCCGTGCTCCCAGGCGGCCTCGCCGGGTCCCTCCGGGCAGCCTGGTCCGTCGAGTGCGCCCAGGTTGCGCATGCCCAGCAGCTGCTGGTCGTAGAAGGCGTTCATCGACTCCGCCGTGGCGAACAGGGAGTACGACGCGAAGTCGCCGCCGTCCCCGTCGGGGTCGCAGTCCACCGAGGCGATCTCGCCGGGCTCCGGGCCGAGCTCCGGGATCTGCCAGTAGCCGTCAGGCACGCACGAGGTCCGCAGGTCCGCCGGGATCGTCTGCATCAGTGCCGCGAGCGCGTCTGCGTCCATCGGCGGGAGTGATGCCGCGGGTCCATCGCTCGGCGTGGCGCTGGCCGGCGGGGACGCAGGGGGCGCGTCGTCGTCGAAGCCGCCGCACACCCGCCAGGCCCCGTCCTCGTACACCATGTCGATGGTCTTGGTGAGATCCTTGGTCTGCTCGATCTGCCCCACCATCATGGGCGTGTACTGGTCGAGCGTCGCCTCGGTGACCTCCATGCCCTGCGACTCGAGGAGCTGGCCCACGAACGTGCGGGCCGCCTCGTCGGTGATCTCCAGCGCGAGCGATCCGCTGACCGTCACCGTCGCGGTCGCGTCATCCTGCGACACCACGGACACGGTGCGCCCCGGCGTGGTGATGGTGATGCCGGCGAACAGGGCCTCCACGTCCACGCCCTCGCCGAGGCTGCTGAACTGGGTCTTGAGGTCGAAGCGTGTCGTGAGGGCGTCCCGCTTCTCGGCGCACGCCAGGGGGCCGATCCCCGCGAAGTCCTTGGCCACGATCGCATCGAGCAGGGCGTTCACCGTCGCGGCCGGGTCGTCCGACGAGGGTGTCGCACCCGCGACACCCGGCGCGGTCAGCAGCGACACCGCGAGCAGCCCGTTCGCCAGGATGGTCCACGATCGTGCGCGCCTGTGCATCTCATCCTCCTCGCGGGATCCGTCATCCTCCTTCGGCGGCCCCGGATCATCATCGCACGCCAGAAATCCGCGGTGAGCCAGATCCGGTGCCCGGAATCTCGAGGGGGGTGCCCCCGTCTGGGAGCACCCCCCGTTCGGATCGGAGGCTACACCGCCGGGGACAGGGCCGGTGACGCCGCGGGCGAACCCGTCGGAGCGCCGCTGGGCTGCGGCGACGCCTCGTCGCCGAACGGTTCGCACACCAGCCACAGGCCGTTCTCGAGCAGCATCTGGACCTGCTCGTCGAGGTCCGTCGTCTTGCCCTGGAACTGCGCCATGAGCTGCGGCATCATCGCGTCGATATCGGCATCGGTCGGCTCCTGACCCTGGGCCACGAACAGCTGCCTGATGAACTCCCGGCCCACGGTCTCGTCCAGGGTCGCCGACAGCGTCGCCTGGACGGAGACCACGGCGTTCGTGCCGTCGTTCGAGACGAGGGTGGCCGACCGGGGGTCCGCGGTGAACGTGAGGCCGCCGATGAGGGCCGCCATGTCCACGCCCGGCATCTCACCCAGCTGGGCGGTGATGTCGAATCGCTCTGCCACCTGGTCCGCGTACTGGGCGCACACGAAGTTCCGGACCGAGCCGAAGTCCTTCGTCACGATCGCGTCGATGAGCCCGTTGACGGTCGCGACCGGGTCGTCGGCCGAGGGCTCCCCGGCCAGCGCGGGCGCCCCGACCATGGACAGCGCGAGCGCGGCGCCGGCGAGGGCGGACCATCGAGGGGTGCGGATCTTCATCGCGTGGAGACTCCTGCTGCGGCTGTGGTACCTGAAGGCCACATGGTACGGGAGTCGCGTCGGTCATCGCTCCGGTACCACCGGCGCCGGGTTCGCTGGTACCCGTCACGGCTCGCGGAGGGGAAGCGCCACGGCCTCGCCGTTCCGCGAGGAGCGGGCGCCTGCCTCCACCAGCTCCACCGCCGCCCGACCATCCCGTCCGCCCACCTGGGGCGCCCGACCCGACTCGATCGCGGCGGCGAGATCCTGGACCTGGGCGGCGAACGCGGCCAGGCGCACCGGGCTCAGGATGTCCCTGTCCTTGTCGAACCAGGGCATCTCCGCGACCTGCCGCCAGGCACCGTCCCTTCCGATGCGGGCGACCCCGTAGGCGTCCGCCTCGATCGTGCCGCTCGACCCCACGAACAGCCAATGGCTCTGCGACAGGACCGCCGGGGACGGCATCTCGAAGCTGATCCACAGCTGGGCCATGACGCCGTTCTCCAGGTGGACCTGGGCCATCGCGCTGCGGCGCAGCCCGGCACCGGCGAAATCGCGCACGTCGGCGAACACGCGGGTCGCGTCCGATCCGGTGAACCAGCGCAGCGCGTCGAACAGGTGGCAGCCCATGTCCAGCCAGGCGCCGCCCTCCGCGGGATCGCGCGTCCAGCCGGTCTCATCGGGCAGGTACGCCTCCACGGAGCTGGTGACCCGGATCATCCGCAGCTCGCCGATGGCGCCGTCGTCCAGGAGCGCCTTCACGGTCCGCGGCACCACCCGGAAGCGGGTCACCTTGTTCACGGTGAGCGCCACCCCGGCCGCCTCGCACGCGGCGATCATCGCGTCACACTCCGCCACGTCGCGTGCCATGGGCTTCTCGACATAGACGTGCCGCCCGGCCGCGGCGGCCAGCGCCGTGAGCGGCAGGTGCGTCGAATGCGGCGTGGCGATGATCACCGCGTCCACGTCCGGTCGTGCCAGGAGCGCCTCCGCGGACGCCTCGCGGGCGGCGCCGTGCGCCGTGGCGAGCTCCATGGCCCGGCTGCCCAGCGCCACGGCCGTCAGCGCCCCGTCGGGGACGTGTGCCGCCAGGCAGCGTGCGTACGTGGCGGCCATGAAGCCACTCCCGAGGATGCCGAATCGGACGGTCATGACACGCCTCCACGGGCCCGCGAGTGCCGGCGGGCGGTCGGTCCGGCATGCGGCCGGGTGGTAGATTGTCGGTGATCTCGGGCCGCGCGTGGACGGACTCCCGTGCCACCCCGGTCCGACGCGGAGGCGACCCCCACGGTGATGGTCCCGACTGGCCCAGGTGCGCGGTCCCGTCGCCGCTGCGCGACGCGTGCGCCGTCCCGATGCGCCTGATGGAGCCCTCCGTCGCCCACTGGTGGCTCGTCGCGCCCAGGACGGTCGAGCTGCGGCAGGAGGCGCTCGCCGACCCGGGTCCGGGCATGGTGCGCGTCCGCGTCGCGTGGACCGCCATCAGCCCCGGCAGCAACGTCCACGGGTACCTGGCGGGCGCCCTCGGACCCGCCGGTGAGCAGGTCCCGTCGGAGCTGCTGTACATGGGCAGCGGCATCGTCGAGGCGACCGGGCCGGACGTGGTCGGCGTCACGCCGGGCGATCGCGTGGTGATCCGCGGCGTCGGCCACCAGTCGGCCATCGTGGTCCCCTCCGCTCGGGTGCTGCGGGTACCCGACGGGCTCTCGCTGCGGGAGGCGGCGCTGTCCTACCTGCCGAGCTGGTCGGTGAGCGCGCTCCACCTGGGCCGCTATCGTGCCGCCGAGACCGTGGTGGTCACCGGCCTGGGCCTCGTGGGCTGCTCGGCGGCGCTCGTCGCGGACCGGATGGGGGCACGCGTGCTGGGCCTGGACATCGACCCGGTTCGCGTTGCGTTCGCGCGGACGCTCGACCTGGGCGCGGTCGCGCAGGTGGGCGCCGAGGAGGGATCCCGGTCGAGCGCGGCATGGCTGGGGGACGGCGGGCCCGACCTGGTGCTCGAGACGACCGGGTCCTGGTCGGGCCTGCGCGAGGCGATCCGCCTGGCGCGCGACTACAGCCGCATCGCGATCATGGGCATCTATCGCACGCCGCCGCCGCCGGACCTGGGGCTGGCGCTGTACGGGATGCTGACCGACTACCCGGCGAAGTTCCACTACGGCCGCCTGTCGTTCATCGGGGTGGGCAGCGACCCCGAGGAGGTGCTGGCGCCCAGCCCATCCCTGGCGACCACGCGCTCCAACCACGCCTGGGCGCTGGAGCAGGCGGCGCGCGGCCGCCTGCCGCTGGGCCGGCTGGTGACCGACGAGCTGCCGCCATCGGCCATCGGAGACGCCCTGGAGCGGCTGGCGCAGCGCGACACCAGGATGGTGGGCGTCGTGTTCGACTGGGATATCGGGACGGATTGAACTGATGACGCGCTACCCGCAGACCGTGCTCGTCGCCTGCCCCACGCCGTGGGACGAGCGTGACCAGCTGGACGAGCCCACGTTCCGGGCGGAGGTCCGGGCGGTCCTCGCCGCAGGCTGGACCGACCTGTACATCTTCGGCACCGGCGGCGAGGGATATGCCGTGGACACGGCCCGGTTCCGGCGCACCACCGCGGTGTTCGGCGAGGAGGTGCTGGGCCGGCCCGGGATCCGTCCCATGGTGGGCGTGATCGGCCTGTCCGTGCCGATCATCCTGGAGCGGATCGCGATCGCCCATGCGCTGGGCTTCCGCATGTTCCAGGTGTCGCTGCCCGCGTGGGGCGCGCTGGCGGACGCTGAGCTGCTGCGGTTCTTCCGTGACGTCTGTGGCGCGTACCCGGACTCCGCCTTCCTGAACTACAACCTGCCCCGCACCAAGCGCGTCCTGACCGGGGCGGACTACGCCCGGATCATCCCCGAGACGCCCAACCTGGTGGCGACCAAGACCACCGGGGGCGGCATCGCGGCGGCGCAGGAGCTGCTCTCGAACGCCGGTGAGCTGCAGCACTTCATGGGTGAAGGCAACTTCCCGCACGGGGCGATGTTCGGGGAGTGCTCGCTGCTGGCGTCGTATGCGGAACTCTCGCCGCACATGACGCGCGCCCTGTTCGAGGCGGGCCGGACACGCGACGTGGCCACCCTGTTCACGCTCCAGCACGCATTCCAGCGGATGCAGAGCGAGCTCTGGGCGGCTCCCGTCAGCCGGCCGCACATGGACGGGGCGTTCGACAAGATGCTGGTGAAGCTGGGCATGCTGCCCGACTTCCCGCTGCGGCTGCTGTCGCCGTACCTGGGCTACACCGACGAGGACCACGAGCGCTGCCGCACGCTGCTGGAGACGCGGTTCCCCGAGTTCCTCGCGCCGTAGCGCCCGTCGCGTCCTGGAGTCGCGTCCTAGACTGGGCGACGGGCGCGCACCGTGCCCGTCATCCGCCACGCCGCAGGATTCCCGGAGGTCCGACCGTGAGCACGGCCGTCAGCGTCGCCGACGCCCAGCACTTCATCGACGGGCGGGATGTGCCGTCCATCTCGGGCCGGACGTTCGCGTCGATCGACCCATCGACCGGCGACGAGCGTGCCCGCGTGGCCTTCGGGGAGACCGCGGACGTCGATGCCGCCGTCGCGGCCGCGCGGCGGACCTTCGAATCGGGCGCCTGGGCTCGGCTCTCGCCGGCCGAGCGTGCGCGGCGGCTGCGCCGGCTCGCGGACCTGGTCCATGAGCACGCCGACCGCATCGGGGCCATCGAGTCGCGGGACACCGGCAAGCCGCTGGCGCAGGCGGTGGGCGAGGTGCACCTGGGCGCGGACTTCATCACGTACTTCGCCGGGCACGCGGAGCTGCCGGACGGCCGCACACATCCCGCCGACGCCGGGTACTTCGTGTACAGCAGGCGCGAGCCATATGGCGTGGTGGGCGCCATCAGCCCCTGGAACTACCCGTTCCTGCTGGCCTGCTGGAAGACCGCACCGGCGCTCGCGGTGGGCAACTCGGTCGTGCTCAAGATGGCGGAGCAGACACCGCTGTCCACCTCGGAGCTGGCCCGGCTCACGATCGAGGCGGGCCTGCCCGGGGGCACCTTCAACGTCGTCCACGGCGACGGACCCACGACCGGGGCTGCCCTCGTCGCCCACCCGGACGTGCCCAAGCTGACCTTCACGGGTTCCACCGCGGTGGGCCAGGCGATCCTGCGCTCCGCCGCCGACCACGTGAAGAGCGTCCACCTGGAGCTGGGCGGCAAGACGCCCAGCATCGTGTTCGCGGACGCGGACGTCGACCAGGCGATCTCGGGGTCGCTGTTCACGGCGTTCTACAACACGGGCCAGATCTGCACCTCGGGCTCCCGGCTGCTGGTCCAGCGCCGGAACGCGGACGAGGTCATCGAGCGATTCGTGCAGCGTGCCAGGGGCATCAGCGTGGGTGATCCGGCGGTGGCCGGCACGCAGCTGGGGCCGCTCATCTCCGCGGAGCAGCAGGAGCGGGTCACGGGCTACATCGCGGAGGGACTGCGCGGCGGTGCGCGGCTGGCGCTCGGGGGCGGCAGGGGCAGCGCGCCGGTGGCGGGCGGCTACTACGTGGAGCCGACCATCTTCGTGGATGTCACGCCGGAGATGCGCATCGCGCGCGAGGAGATCTTCGGCCCCGTGCTGTCGGTGATGACGTTCGAGGACGAGGACGAGGCGATCCACATCGCCAACGACGTGATGTACGGCCTCGCGGCGACCGTCTGGACGACCGACCTGCGGCGCGCCTTCCGGGTGGCGGAGCGGCTGGATGCGGGGATCATCTGGACCAACTGCCCCCACTACCTGCCGGTGAACACGCCGTATGAGGGCCACAAGCTGTCCGGCCTGGGCGAGGACCTGGGCGTGGAGGCCCTGAACACCTTCACGCACCTCAAGACCCACTGCATCAACTTCGGCGGTGGCGCGATGGGCTGGGCGTGAACGACGCACGCGCGCTGTTCCGCGCCGCGCCGGGGTCCATCTATCTCGACACCGCGACCTACGGGCTGCCGCCGCAGCCCACCGTGGATGCGATGACCCGGGCGCTCGCGATGTGGCAGGCGGGGACCGCGCACTGGATCGACGACTGGGACCTGCCGACCGACGAGACCCGGGCGCTGTTCGGGGAGCTGGTGGGCGCGCCCGCCGCACGGGTGGCGCGCATCCCCCAGTCGAGCGTGGGCACGGGTCTGGTCGCAGCCGCGCTGGGGCCCGGTGACGAGGTCGTGGTGCCGGACGACGAGTTCACCTCCACGCTGTTCCCGCTGCTCGTCGCGGAGGGCCGCGGGGCGCGCGTGCGCCAGGTCCCGCTGGCGGGGCTCGTGGATGCCATCGGCCCGGGGACCACGCTCGTCGCCGCGTCCCTGGTCCAGATGCAGACCGGCCGCACGCTGGATCTCGCGGCCGTCGCGGACGCGGCGGAGCGGGTGGGCGCGCGACTGCTCATCGACGCGACCCAGGGCGTCCCGTTCGTGCCGCTCGAGGGGCTCATCGACCGGGTCGACTTCCTCGTCTGCTCCGGCTACAAGCACCTGCTGTGCCCTCGTGGTGTCTCGTTCCTGGTCGTGCGCGAGGATCGCTGGGATGCGCTGGAGCCGCTGAACGCGAACTGGCGCGCCGCGGACAGGCCGTTCGGGCGCTACTTCGGAGGGCCCCTCACGCTGGCGCCGGACGCCGCGCGCTTCGACGTCTCGATGGGCTGGATCTCCTGGACGGGCGCTCTGGCCAGCCTTCGCCTGCTGGTCGATTGGAAGCGGTCCGGCGTGCTGGCCGGGGTGCCCCCGCTGGCGCGAGAACTCGCGGAGCGGCTGGGCGTCACGTGGGGCGGCTCCACGCTCGTCTCGGCACCCATCGCGGACGGCGAGGCGGCCACCCGGGCCCTCGCGGATGCCGGCGTCAAGGCAGCCCACCGGGGCACCGGAATACGATTCGCGCCACACGTCTGGACCTCCGCGGAGGACATCGCCGCCGCCGCGGACGCCATCGGCCCGCTGGTCAGCCGCTGATGGCGGTCGTGGAGCGAGGCGTGCTGAGCGCCGACATCCCGGGCACGCCACGCCGCCGGGGAGCGTGGCCCGCCGTCACGCCGCTGCGCGACGGCACGCTTCTGGCGGGCTGCGTCGTGGGCAGCGGCAATGACACCGACGACCAGGCCATCTAGCTGCGCCGGTCGGCGGACGGCGAGGTGCTCGTGATCCACGACGCGGGCGACCCGTCCGCCGTGGGCATCCGCGGAGCGCGCCTCCGACCCTGACCCACGGACGCGGCGATGACGGGCGAGCGTCATCGAAGATCGAGCGATTTGGTCCTGACGCGGGTCGATACTGGTGACGGGGGCGCAATGACCCCCCATGCAGGAAGACCGATGCGGGCCGATCTGGTGCGGAGGGCACAACGGGGCGATGCCGAGGCCTTCGGCGTGCTCGCGAGCGCCGCGTACAGCGGGCTCTGCGCCATGGCGCAACGAATCCTCCGCGACCAGGATGTCGCGCAGGACGCCGTCCAGGAGTGCCTCGTCCGCGCCTGGCGTGGGATGCGAGGCCTGCGCGATCCAGACCGCTTCGACGCCTGGCTCCATCGCCTGCTCGTGAACGCGTGCTACGCGGAGTCACGCCGGCACCGACGGCGTGCCATGGAGCTGCGCGTCCTGCCGCTGGACCAGCCGACCGCTGGCGATGCCGCCTCGGACCTGGCCGAGCGTGACGCGCTCGAGCGCGGATTCCGGCGTCTGCCAGTCGAGCAGCGGGCGGTCCTCGTGCTTCATCACTACCTCGGCCTCCACCTGCCGGAGATCGCCCGGACGCTGGGCATCCCGGAGGGGACGGCTCGTTCCAGGCTCCACTACGCGACCGTGGCCATGCGCGCCGTGCTCGAGGCGGATACGCGGATCGGCTTGGTCGTGAACGGAGGACGGACGGCATGAACCGACCGTCATCGACCGACAGCCGGGTTGCTGCCTGGCTTCAGGAAGGTTCGACCGGCGGGCCGGACGAAGGGCTGGTGGAGGCACTCGCGCGCGTGCGATCCACCCGCCAGCATCCGGCCTGGCTGGCCCGACTCGAAGGAGACACCATGGACTCGACCTGGCGCGCCCTGCCCGTCTTCGTGGTCAGGTACGCCCTGCTGCTGCCCATCCTGCTGGCGCTCCTCGTCGGCGGAGCGCTCCTGGCGCTGGCCCTGCGGCCAGGGCCGACCACCGACCTCCGGAATGTCGGCCCCGTCATCCCGATGGGGAGCGCCGCACGCATCGCCTACGAGTCGGCCGGCGACATCTTCATCGCTCGCGCCGATGGGTCCGACATCGTCCAGGTGACCGATGGACCGCCGGCTGACCGCTATCCGATGTACTCGCCCGACGGGACACGCCTGGCGTTCCTCTCCGACGAGGGGCGAAGCCGCTCGCTGGTGGTGCTCGACCTGGCCACAGGACGCAGCGTCGTCCTCGACGACGACCTCGCCGGCACCATTGGGGGCCTCAGCCCCCAGTCGTGGTCACCGGACGGTCGCTTCCTCGTCTACGCCCGGGCGTCCGGACAGGCGGTCCATCCAGCGGTCGTGCCCGCCGACGGGTCCGCGCCGCCGACCGAGGTCGACGATGGGGCGATGCTCAGCGGCACCGACCCTGCGTGGTCGCCTGACGGCACCCGCATCGCATTCCGCGGCGCGCCGCCACCCGGCAGCGGCGGGCCAGGCGTGTTCGTCCTCGACCGCGGGCCCGATGGCTCGTTCGACAACGCCCCCGAGCCGTTGCGCGTCAGCCCAGCTGGCAAGGGGAGCGATTCCTTCTCGTGGGCCGCGCCGCTCTGGGACCCGAGCGGAGCGTCCCTGATCACGTACGCACAGCTCGGTGCCAGCTCGCACGACATCATCGTCCTGTCCGCTGACGGTTCGGGCTACCGGGTCGCATCCGATGACATGGACGGGGAGTTCTGGCCCACGTGGTCTCCCGATGGGAGCCGCATCGCGTTCTGGGAGCAGCAATCCGACCTGACGGGCGCCGAGGGTCTTGTGGTGATGGCGGCCAATGGCGAGAACAGGCTCGCCATCCCCTCCCCAGCGCTCTGGGACTACTACTCCCCATTCTGGTCTCCGGACGGCTCGCGGCTCGCCACCACCGGCATGGTCGATCCGTCGGACCCCGACAGCGGCAGCGCGATCGCCGTGGTGTCGGTCGACGGCGCGCCGATCGTGCTGATCCCGGCGCCAGAGGCCGGCCAGCCATCATGGCAGCCCCTGGTTCCGATCACCTCGGCGTCCCCGTCGCTTCCCGTGTCGATTCTGGGCACCTGAACCGGCCGGCGAGGTGGACCGGTGCGACCCGGCCCACAGGGCGCACGTGGGCGCGCGCGTGTCCCGCTGGCCATCCGAGTCCCTGAGCCTGGTCACCGGGGTGTCGGACCGGAGGGCTCGTGCTCATCGCGCGGAGGAGCGTGCAGGACCGTGACGACAGGCACGCCCCGCGCCATCACGAAGGCCGGGTCGCGCAGGGCACCGATGTCCGCGAGGGGGTCGCCCCGCACCGCGATGAGGTCCGCGACCCAGCCGGGCTCCACGTACCCGGTGCGATCGAGCCGGAACAGGCGTGCATCGTTGATGGTCGCGCTCGCGATGGCATCGCGGGGGTGCATCCCGAGGGCCACGTACCAGGCGAGCTCGCTCGCCATGTCGCCGATGTGCACGAGCGGCGCGCCGCCGTCGTTGCCGGCAGCGATGAGGACGCCGGAGGTGAACGCGATCGCGAGCGTATCCAGCAGCGACTGGTGGAGCGGCCGGCACTTGTCCACCACGAACGCCGGGATGCCCGCTTCCGCCGGGGCGTCCATGATCGCCTTGTCGGACAGGATCGTGGGATCGAGCGCCGTGCCCCGGTCGCGCATCAGCGCCAGGATGTCCGCGGTCAGGCCGTGCCCGTGCTCCACCGAGTCGACCCCCGCCAGCACCGCGTTCCGGCCGCCCTCGTCGGACTCCACGTGCGCGGCCACGATCCGGTCGGCCTTGTGGGCCTCCTCGACCGCCGCCGCCATCTCCTCCCGCGTCAGCTGGGGTGCCCCGGCGCGCTGGCCGGGGGTCATCATGCCGCCGGTCGCCATCACCTTGATCGTCGAGGCGCCCGCCTTGATCTGGCCGCGCACCCCGCGCCGGATCGCGTCCGGCCCGTCGCACTCCACGCCCATCCAGTGGCCGTGGCCGCCGGTCATCGTGATGACGTTGCCCGCCGCGAGCATCCGCGGCCCCGGGATCTCACCGCGCTCCACCATCGCACCCAGGGCGATCGCGATGCCGTGCACGCCCCCCACGTCCCGGATCGTGGTCACGCCCATGCGCAGGGTCTCCTCCAGCCGCCGGGCGCCCCGCAGGGCGGTCTCGGTGGGGGTCTCGGCGCGGAGCGTGGCGTCGGGGTCCGCGGAGCCGTCGAGCGTGATGTGGGCGTGCGCGTTCATCAATCCGGGCAGCAGCGTCAGCCCGTCCAGGTCGACCTCCCCAGCGCCCGCCAGCCCCGCTGCCCCGACCGGCAGCCCGCCCGGCGCGATCTCGACGATGCGATCGCCCTCGATGAGCACGTCCGCCCGCTCGTGGCGCAGCCCGCGGCCGTCGACGACGCGCGCACCGCGCAGGATGATCCAGTCCATCGCCACTCCCGCCTACGTGTACCTGGCCCGACCGCCCTCGGCCGTCAGCTCGCCCGACCGCACCAGCTCGGCCACCTCGCGCAGGTCGGCCAGGTACCGGTCGATGTACGGCTCGTGGCCCGGCGACTGCATGAAGCGGATCGCGCGCACCGGCCACTCGTCGGGGAACACCATCCAGCCGCGCTCGGTGAGCCCCTTCGCGATCGCGAAGACGTCCAGCGTGTCCGAGGTGTACCCGAACAGCGTCATCACCGGGTCACCCAGGATGCGCAGGCCGGGGATCGCCTCGATCCCTGTGCGGAACCGGTCCATGTAGGCGAGGGCGCCACCGACGAGACGCCGATAGCCCGACTGGCCCAGGTACCGCTGGACCGCCCACGCCGCCGCGACCGCGCCGCCCGGCCGGGTGCCGGTCATCGAGGGCGTGACGTACCAGTCATCCGGTCGCTCCGGGCCGCCGAAGCGGAACACCTGGTGGCGGAAGATGTCCTCGTCGCGGCTGATGACGCACGAGGCGCCTTTCGCGGTGTAGCCGAACTTGTGCAGGTCGGCGCTGATGGTGGTCACGCCCGGCACGCGGAAGTCGTAGCGCGGGATGGCCCGGCCCAGCTGCT
>DAOTUU010000047.1:0-43674 GCA_034436555.1 Chloroflexota bacterium
ATCACCGCGAGGCCCATCGCCTCCGTCTTGAGCGCGATGCCCGGACCGGAGCTGGCCGTCAGCCCCAGGGCCCCGCCGTAGGAGGCTCCGATCGCCGAGCCGATGGCCGCGATCTCATCCTCGGCCTGGAAGGTCTTGACCCCGAAGTGCTTGTAGGTCGACAGCTGGTGGAGGATGTCCGACGCGGGCGTGATGGGGTACGAGCCGTAGAACAGCGGCCGCCCGGCCAGCTGCGCCGCGGCGACCATGCCCAGCGCCGTGGCCTCGTTGCCCGTGATGTTGCGATAGACGCCCGGCGGCAGCGCGGCCGGCTTGACCCGGTAGTGGGTGTGGAAGATCTCGGTCGTCTCGCCGAACGCGTAGCCCGCCTTGAGCGCCCGCCTGTTCGCCTCCGCGACGACCGGCTTGGCCCCGAACTTCGCGTCGATCCAGGAGAGCGTGGGATCCATGCTCCGCTCGTACAGCCAGAACATGATGCCCAGCGCGAAGAAGTTCTTGGTCAGGTCCTTCTGCTTGCTGGTCATGGCCAGGCCATCGAGCGAGCGCTCGTTGAGGGTGCTGATGGGGATCTCGAACACGTTCCAGGATCGGAGCGACCCGTCCTGGAGCGGGTTGCTGGCGTACCCCGCCTTCTGGAGGTTGTTGGCCGTGAATGCGTCCACGTTCACGATGAGCGCGCCGCCGGGGGGCAGGTCGCCCACGTTCGTCTTGAGCGCCGCGGGGTTCATCGCCACCAGCACGTCCGGCGCGTCGCCGGGCGTGTGGATGTCGCTCGATGCGAAGCTGATCTGGAATCCCGAGACGCCGGGCAGCGAGCCCGCCGGGGCGCGGATCTCCGCCGGATAGTCGGGCAGCGTGGCGACGTCGTTGCCGAAGACCGCGGCGGTGCGCGTGAACTGGGTGCCGGTCAGCTGCATGCCATCGCCGGAGTCCCCGGCGAATCGGATGGTCACGCGGTCCAGCTCCTGGACCGTGGACTGTGGGGCGGTCTCGGTGGTCACGCCGCTTCCGGCTCCTTCATGACTGCGACTCCTGGTGGGTCGATTCTACGACGACCGCACCTCGGACCCCGCGCGACGCGGTTGCGGCGTCGTGCGGGAGATCCGGGTGGTCACCAGCAGGCCCAGCACGGCGGCCACGATGCACGCGCCGAAGATGATGCCGAGGGCGCCCGCGAGCGCGATGCCGGCGCCCAGCGCCATCGACAGGAGCAGTCCGCCGAGCCAGGTCCCGATGCCGTTGCCGAGCGTGCCCGCGAACTGCGCCGATGCCGTGGCTCGGCCCTCCTCACCGGCGCGCGCGTTCGCCATCACGTGCAGGTTCAGCGCCTGGAACGTGAAGCCGGCACCCAGGCCGCTCATCAGCCAGCCGATCCAGGTGACCGGCATCGGCGCGGCGGGGACCGCGGTGAGCGCGACGAGCGGCAGTCCGCCGATGAGGAGCAGCAGGCCCGCGCGCACCACGGTGGACGCGGGCACCCTCGGCAGACGTCCCTGGATGAACGTCGCGGCAGTCCAGCTGATGGACAGCAGCGCGATCGTGACGCCCGCCTCCAGGCTGGACAGGCCCCGGATGTCCGTGAGGGCGAGCGGCGCGAAGCTCACGCCCGCCAGGACCGCCATGGCGCTGAGGAACGCCACCAGGCTCGCGATGCGCACCTGGCCCGCGGGCGGCGTCATCTGGCGCAGGACGCCTCGGGCGTCGACCGGCCCGCCGGCCGCCGGACGCGGCAGCGCCCGAACCTGGGGCACCACGAGCAGGGCGCACACGGGCATCAGGAACGCGAGGCCCAGGAACACCCACCGCCAGCCGAACGCCTCCGCCACGAGACCACCCAGCACGGGCCCCAGGAAGGACGGCAGCAGCCAGGCCAGCGAGAGCAGCGCCAGGACGTGGGGTCGCTCATGCGGCTCGTAGGCGAGCGCGATAGTCGCGAAGGCGACCGCGTTGATCATCCCGGCGCCCACCCCCTGGACGACTCGACCGACCACCAGGATCTCCATGGTGGGCGCCAGCCCGCCCAAGATGAGGCCGGTCGTGAACGCCAGCAGCCCGGTGATGAGCACGGGCCCCGGGCCGCGTCGGTCGACGATGGGTCCGCTGACCATGATGGCCATCGCGGAGGCGAGGAAGAACCCCGCGAAGACCATGCCGTAGAGATCCACGCCGCCGGGCAGGTCGGCGGCCACGGTGGGCATCACCGGCAGGATCGAGAGGGCCTCGAGCGCCACCCCGAAGGTGGTCAGCACGAGGCCCCAGGTGAGGAGCCGGCGGGAGCGGGCCATCAGCGCCCGCCTCCGATCACGGGGCGCTGGGCAGCAGGTCCGTGGTGATGAGATCCTCCACCGCGACGGGCCCCGCCACCGGGCTGCCGGGCATGGCGGTCAGGAACTCGACGCTGCGGGCCCAGGCATCGGCGTCGATGGACCCCAGGCCCGCGGTGTCCGTGTAGGCGTTGCTCCACCCGGCGATGGTCGCATCCAGGATCGCCCGCTGCGTGGCCGGGTCGGAGGCGAGCTCCGGGACCCGCGCGAAGGCCGCATCCAGGCCCACCTGGGGGTCGGCGGCGATCTCGCGCATGGCGCGCAGCGTGGCACCCACGAAGGCGGTCAGCGCGTCGCGCTTCGCGGCGAGGGTCGCGTCGCCCACGACCAGGCCCGGACCGGGCAGGGGCACGACGTCGTCCACGCGCAGGATCGTGACCTCGTCGCCGTTCAGGGCGAGCTGGACCGGCTCGTTGTTCGCGAAGCCGGTCGCCGCGTCCACCTGGTCGGTCATCACCGCCACGCCCTGGCCGAAGTCGGGGTATTCCGTGATGGTGAGGTCGTCGGGCGTCAGCCCCGCGGATGACAGGAGCGCCTGGAGCATGATCCAGGAGCTGCCGTACCGACCCGGCGTGCCGATCCTGCGACCGGCCAGGTCCGCGGGCGTCTCGATGCCCGAGGCCGCCTTCGCGAACACCACCGACGGGAACTTCGCGTAGATGGTCGCGGCGTAGCGCACCGGGATGCCGCTCGCCCGGGCGGGCACCAGGCTGGTGCCGTCACCCATGCCGATGTCCACGGCTCCCTGGCCGATGAGCGTGATGAGCTCGGGATCGATCTGGTTCTGGAAGGTCACCTCCAGGCCCGCGTCGCGGTAGTAGCCCGCCTGGTCGGCGAGGTAGAACTGGGCGAACTGGACGCTGGGGATGTAGCCCAGCCCCACGGTCAGCCGGGTCAGCTCGGGCGCGGGCGACTGGGCGAGCACGGCGCCCCCGACGAGGGTGAATGCGAGCGGCAGGGCCGACAGGGCGGCGAGTCGGCGGATCGGGGTCATGCGGGCTCCTCTGGATGGTCGATGCGGGCCGATCGATGGCGGGGGTCGGGGGCGACGGACCGGTGGATGGGAATCATGCCCGGTCGCCGACCAGGCGGCGCTCGAGCAGCAGCACGGCGAGATAGAGGGTGACGCCGACCGCGGCGATGACCAGCAGCGTCGCGAACATGAGGGGCGTGTCGAACATGGCGCCCCGGGCCATGTTGATGAGCACCCCGAGGCCGCTGGATGCCCCGGCCCACTCCGCGACGATGGCGCCCACGACCGCGAGCGTGGTCGAGATGCGCAGTCCTCCCAGGATCGTGGGCAGCGCCGCGGGCAGCTCGATGGTGCGCAGCAGCTGACGCCGGGTGGCCCGCAGCGACCGGCCCAGCTCCATCAGCCGCGGGTCGATGGAGCGCAGGCCCACCGTCGTGGCGACGACCATGGGGAAGTAGCAGATGAGGGCACAGATGAGCACCTTGGACAGCAGCCCGTTGCCGAACCACATCACGATGAGGGGCGTGAGCGCCAGGATGGGTGTCGCCTGGGCGGCCACGATGTAGGGCGACAGCAGGCGCTCCGCGATGTGCCAGCGGGCGAGCACGAAGCCGGTCAGCATGCCCGCGCTGACGCCGACCGCGAGGCCCAGCACGATCTCCGTGAGCGTCGTGATGAAGTGCGGCCAGATGACCCCGTCGCCGATGGCGCTGATGAGGCGTCCGAGCACGTCGCCGGGTGCGGGCAGCAGGAAGCGGGGGTAGCTGCCGATGACCACGATCGCCTGCCACGCCGCCACGAACGCGATGCCGAGCGCGACGATCGCGATGAGATCCCGGCGGGGAGCGGAGCGGGTGCGGTTCATGCCGCCCGTCCCTCGCCGGCGGTCTCGGGCGGGGATGAGGACGGCTCCGCATGGGCCTCCAGGGCGCGCCGCACGGCGACGGCCGCGGGAGCCGTCACCGCCTCGTCGAGGGCATCCCAGCGGCGCGGCCGCGGCAGCGGCACCGCGATGTCCGCCACGACGCGACCCGGACGGGCGGACAGCACCACCACCCGGTCCGCCAGGAAGACGGCCTCCGGGATGCTGTGCGTGACCAGCACGATGGTCGTGCCGGTCCGCTCCCAAAGACCCAGCAGCTCCGCGTCCAGACGGTCGCGGGTGAGCGCGTCGAGGGCGCCGAACGGCTCGTCCAGGAGCAGCACGGGCGGGCCGAGAGCGAGCGCCCGGGCCAGCGCGACCCGCTGGGCCATGCCCCCCGACAGCTGGGAGGGTCGGGCCGACTCGAAGCCGGCCAATCCGACCAGGGCGAGGAGCTCCCGCGCCCGGGCGAGGCGCGCGGGTCTGGGCTCCCCCCGCAGCTCCAGGGGATAGGCGACGTTGTCCAGGGCGTTGCGCCAGGGCAGCAGGCGCGGCTCCTGGAACACGAGCCCGACGCGCTCGTCGGGACCGTTGACCGGCGAGCCG
Source organism: Chloroflexota bacterium (assembly GCA_034436555.1). Lineage (GTDB taxonomy): Bacteria > Chloroflexota > Limnocylindria > Limnocylindrales > CSP1-4 > JAFMJV01. Next base: position 4,766 of record DAOTUU010000047.1, read on the forward strand.
TCGAGCACGACCGTGCCCGTGTCGGGGGGGAGCAGGCCGGACATCAGGCGCAGCAGCGTGGACTTGCCGCTGCCGCTGGGGCCCACGATCGCGGCCACCTGACCCGCCGGGATCGCGAGGGTGGTGGGGGCGACGGCGTCGATGCGCCGGTCGGGCAGCGTGAAGGAGCGCGTCACGTCCACCAGGGCGATCGCGTCCATCCGTCTACCTCCGTGTCCTCGTGATGCTCCCGCGGGGCACGAGGAGGCGGTCGCGCACGGACGACCGGGGTCGCGGCGACACGGGACGGTCCCCGACGCGCCGCCGCCTGGGCGCGCACGCGCAGGCGCCGGTCAGCGTTCGCGCCTGCCTTCTCCCATCCGGACTGTCACCGTCGGCGCCCTGCGAGGGACTCCACCGTCGCCGCGGATGCGGCTCTGGGTCGCGGGCTGAGCGACGGGCGCATGGTCCGCCGCTCGACCGCCGGTCGGGAATCGCACCCAACCCCGAAGGAGGCGTGGCTGATGTGGCTGGGGACAGTCTACCCCGCGGCTTCGGCCCCGGCCAGGGCGAGGGCCTCGTCCACAGAGGCGCCCTGGTGGAGGATGGCGACCAGTCCGCGGGTGACCGCAGCTGGATCGGCCGCGCGCCAGATGTTGTTGCCGATGGCGGCTCCCGCACACCCTGCCACGACGACGGCGTCATACACCTCCTGATAGAGGGCTCGCAGGCTGCCCTTCTGGGCGCCGCCAAGGATGACCACCGGAACACCGGCGTACTCGACCACGGTGCGCATCGAGTCGGGATCGCCCGTATAGAACGTCTTGACGAAGTCTGCACCGACCTCCGCGCAGACGCGCGCACCCGCGGCGATGATCTCCTTGCTGCGCATGTCGGCGCGTGAGAATCCGCCCGGGATCGGCTCGGCCAGGAACGGGAGGCCCACCCTGGCCGCGTCGGCGGCAAGACGCTGCGCGCGAATCACCGAGTCATCGTCGCCGAACGGGTAGACCATGCACTTGACAGCATCGGCGCCCGCCAGCAACGCCTGGTCCACGGCGACCTCAAGGGCGGGCATCGTGGTCTCGACGCTCGCGATGACGACCGCGCCGCCATACCGGTCGGCATTCGTCGTGAGCGACCCGATGGGCGACAAGAACGCGTCTGCGCCCGCGCCGCGCACGGCGGCGCAGGTGTCCCCGTACCGCACCAGCGCGGGGGTCGGCTCCGTCATGAACAGCGTGTGATCCATGGCCACGATCAGGATCCGGCCGTCCTCGGCCAGAATCCGATGCATTCGTCGCTTCATCCGTGTTCCTCCTGGTCGCTGAGTCGCGTGGCTGCGATGGACGGGGGCGTTTCAACCGGGCCCGGCGGCGCGGGCCGTCTCGGCGCGCCGGGACGCTCCGGCAACAACGACGGCACGGCGGCGCTCAGGCGTGGGGACGGTGGACCGGCCGCGACCGGGTCAGCACCGCGGGCCAGCAATGCGGCCGGCATCCGGTCCGCGAAGTGGCACGCTGACCGATGCCCGGACGCATCCCAGGGCACCGGCGTCAGGACTGGATCCATGGCGGCGCACTCCTGCGGTCGACCGAGCTCCTCCCGCAACCAGCAGCGCGGATGGAACCGGCAGCCCGACGGCGGCCGCTCGGGGCTGGGCACATCGCCAACGAGCAGGATGCGGCGGCGGCGGCGCTCCGTCCGGGCGTCCGGGACGGGGACGGCGGACAGGAGTGCCGCGCTGTACGGGTGGCCCGGCGCGGCGTAGAGCGTGTCCGATGCGGCGACGTCGACGATCCGGCCGAGATACATCACGGCCACGACGTCCGAGATGTGGCGGACCACCGCGAGGTCGTGGGCGATGAACAGGTAGGTCAGTCCGAGGTCGCGCTGGAGTCTCGCCATGAGATTGATGACCTGCGCCTGGATCGATACGTCGAGGGCGCTGATCGGCTCGTCACAGACCACGACCTCCGGCTCGGCCGTCAGGGCGCGCGCGATGGTGATGCGCTGTCGCTGACCGCCACTGAACTCGTGGGGATACCGGTCGCGCATCGCGGGGTCGAGGCCGACGAGGGCGAAGACCTCCTCCACGCGCTCGTCGACAGCCGCGCCGCGCCGCAGCCCGTGGACCTCCAGTGGCTCGGCGACCGAGCGGCCGACTCGCTCACGCGGGTCGAGGCTGGAGTAGGGGTCCTGGAACACCATCTGAATCCGGCGCCGGACCCGCCGCAGTGCCTCACCGCGCAGTGTGGCAAGGTCATCCGCACCCAGCCGGATCTCACCGGACGTGGGCTCCACGAGACGCATGATGGCCCGTCCGGTGGTGGTCTTGCCACAGCCGGATTCGCCCACCAGCCCGAGGGTGCGTCCACGCTCCAGGGTCAGATCCAGGCCATCGACCGCGTGCACCCACCCGCGGCGGCGCTGGAGCACCCCGCCCAGGACCGGGAACCAGACGCGCAGGTCACGCACGCTGAGCACCGGGTCCGGCGTCTGGGGCGCCTGCGATGGCTGGGCCCTCGTGGTGAGCTGGACGGCGCCCGCCATCACCCCTGCCCCACCGGATGAGTGGCGCGAGCCCGCGCGGCCGCCCGATCCGCGACAGCCCAGCATGCGCTGGCACGACCGCCGCCGATGTCCTGAAGCGGCGGCTGGTCACTGCAGCGCGCGGTGGCGCACCAGCATCGGCTCGAGAATGCGCAGGCGGTCATGGGGTGGGCGAGGTTGGGTGGCATGCCATCGATCGGACGGAGCGGCTCCAGGCGCGGCCGGTCGAGGCGGGCGACCGATCCCAGCAGACCATCGGTATAGGGGTGGCCGGGCGCTTCCAGCACGTCGACGGTCGGTCCCTGCTCGGCGACGCGGCCCGCATACATCACCACGACGCGGTCGGTGACGCCCGCCACCACGCCCAGGTCGTGGGTGATGAGCAGCACCGCCATGCCGAGCTGCTCGCGCAGCCGCGCGAGGAGGTCCAGGATCTGCGCCTGGATGGTCACGTCCAGCGCGGTGGTGGGCTCGTCGGCGATGAGCAGCTCCGGCTCGCACACCAGCGCCATCGCGATCATCAGCCGCTGGCGCATGCCGCCGCTGAACTGGTGCGGGTAATCGCTCATCCGACGCGCGGCGTCTGGGATGCCGACCATCCCCAGCAGGTCGATGGCCCGCGCCCGCGCGAGCGACGTCGATGTCCCTCGGTGATGCTGCAACGGCTCGCACAGCTGCCGCCCCACGGGCATCGTCGGGTTCAGGCTCGTGAGTGGGTCCTGGAACACCATGGCGATCCGGTCCCCCCGCACCTGGCGCATCCGAGCGTCCGAGGCGACGAGCAGATCCTCCTCCCCCAGAAGTGCCGTGCCGCCGATGATCCGCGCCGCCCGCGGCAGCAGGCGCATCACCGCCAGCGCGCTGATGCTCTTGCCGCAGCCCGACTCACCGACCAGACCCACCGCCTCGCCGGCCTCGATGTCGAGATCGAGGCCGCGGACTGCGCGGACCCGCCCGTCGGGAGTGTCGAACGCGACGCGCAGCCCGCGGATGGCCAGCACCGACATCTCAGGCACGCCTCCGCTGGACGGGATCGAGCACGTCGCGCAGCCAATCGCCCACGAGGTTCACCGCAAGGACCGTCAGCACCAGGAACAGGGCCGGGCCCATGGCCAGCCAGGGCGCATCGCGAAGGTACTGGCTGCCGTCCGCGATCATGGACCCCCACTCGGGGGTGGTCGGCGGCACACCCAGCCCGAGGAAGCTGAGTCCCGCCGTGAAGATGATGACCTGCGGCACGAACAGAGTGACCACGACGATGATCGACGGCATCACGTTGGGCAGCACGCGTCGCCGGATGATGCGCCACTGCGACGCCCCGATGACCCGGCTCGCCTCGACGAACGGCTGCCCGCGCACGGTCAGGACCTCGCCTCGCACGACCCGGAAATAGAACAGCCAGGAGCCGAGGCCGAGCACCAGGATGAGATTGGTCAGAGAGGCACCGACGAGGGCCACGATGGCCAGCACGAGGATGACGAACGGGACCGCCTGCTGGATGTCCGCAAGACGCCCCAGGACCAGGTCGAACCAGCCCCGGAGATACCCCGCCAGGAGACCCGCCACCACCCCGACCACGCCGCCCACGACCACACCCAGCAGGCCGATGACGAGCGTCACCTGGGAGCCGTACATCACGCGCGACAGGATGTCCCGCCCGACCTTGTCGGTCCCGAGCAGGTGTGCGGGCGACCCGCCGGGCATGAACGCGGGCGGCTTCAGTCGATTCCGCAGGTCCTGGTCGGCCGGGTCGTAGGGCGCAAGGATGGGTGCGAGCAGCGCCATCAGCGTGATGGCCGCGATGACCGCGAGACCGACATATGCGGGCAGGTCGCGCGAGAGACGGCCGCGCCGCCGATAGACGGGCTCGTCAAGCGACTCGTGAAGGATGGGATCGACGGCCGCATCGACGCCCGCGAGCGCGGGTCCGCGATCGGCGACCTGATCTGTGGGTGACTCGTAGCGGCTCATGGCGCGCGGCTCACGAGACCCGAATCCTCGGATCGAGCCAGGAGTAGGCGATGTCCAGCAGCATGTTCACCGTGACGATGGTCAGGCCCGCCACGAACACGAACGCCTGGATCACGGGGATGTCGCGGTTCGAGATGGCCTGGTATGCCAGCCGACCCATGCCCGGATAGGCGAAGACCACCTCCACGATCACGACACCCGACATGATCGCCGCCACGTCGAAGGCCAGGAACGTGATGACCGGGATGGCCGCGTTGCGCATGGCGTGTCGACGCAGCACGGCCTGGGGGCCGAGTCCCTTCGCGAACGCCGTGCGGATGTGATCGCGTCGGTAGACCTCGAGCAGACTGGACCTCAGCACCCGCAGGAGGCTGGCCGCCGATGCGGCGCCGATGACGACGGCCGGCAGGATCAGATGCTCCGGACCGCCTGTGCCCGATACCGGCAGCAGGCGCAGGCCCACGGCGAACAGCAGGATCAGGGCCGGCGCCAGGATGAAGTTCGGGATCGCCTGTCCCAGGATCGCCAGGGACCGCGCGAGATGGTCCACCCAGGTGCCCTGCCGGAGTGCGGCGAGGACACCCAGGGGGACCGCGATGGACAGTGACACGAGGAGACCCAGTCCCGTGAGCATGAGCGTCGCGGGGAGGCGCTCCATCACGACCGCCATGGCGGGCTGGCGGAACCGCAGCGATTCTCCAAAGTCACCCGTCATGGCACTGCCCAGGAATCGGAGGAACTGGATGGGGATGGGCTGGTCCAGGCCGCGCTCGTGCCGGAAGGCGGCCACGACTTCCTCCGGCGTGTTGAGCGGCAGCAGCGCCCGAGCCGGGTCGCTGGCCAGAAACACGAGTGCGAACACCAGGAAGGAGACACCCACCAGCACGAATGCGTTGTACAGCAGTCGGCGGGCGAGGAAGGTGGCCATGGCAGGCGCGGACGAGGAACGCCCCGGACGCTAGGGCGCGACGGACGTGCCGAACACCGGCAGGTAGCCCAGCACGTGCGGCTGCCAGTCGGTGCCGTCCAGCAGGCCGTTGAGGTAGCCCGAGCTCCACAGGAACACGGCGGGCGGGTCCTCATGGGTCTGCGCGCCGATCTGGCGCAGGATGGCCGCCCGAGCCTCCGGGTCGAGCGTCACCGCCTGCTGGCCGATCAGCTCGTCCACACCCGGGTTGCTGTACATGCTCACCAGCCCGCCGGTCTTGACCCAGAAGTCGAGGTACATCGACGGGTTGGTCAGGAAGCCCAGGCGGGAGCTGCGAAGCGGGCTGCTCCTGCCTGCGATCCAGTCGTCGTTGAACTGCGCGACCTCGAACGGCTTGACGTTGACCGTCACCCCGATCTCGCCCAGCTGTGCCACCACGGCCTCCACGGGGTCGAGGCGATCGCATGTGCAGAAGTCCAGGTCGACCGTGAACCCGTCGGGATAGCCTGCCGCGGCCAGCATCGCCTTTGCGGCGACCGGGTCGTAGGCGTACTCGGGGATGGCCGGGTCGAAGCCCAGGTCGCCCGAGACGAACACGTTGGTCATGGGATTGCCGAAGCCGCTGAGCAGCGTCTCGATGATGAGGTCCCGGTCGACCGCCATGTTGAGCGCCGTCCGGACCTCGGGCTTCGCGAGGGCCTCCAGGGCGAGCGCCTGCTCTGGCGTGGGCGCCTTGGCGATCTCCCCGATCGCCCCCTCGCCCGTGCCGCCGGTGTTGGTCCAGATCTCGAAGTGATGCCCGTCATCCATGTACACCGGCGACGCGCTGGTGCCGTCGAGTCCGCTGACGAGGTCGGTGGGCAGATCCTGGAGGATGTTGACGCCTCCGGTCGTCAGCTCCGCGACCCGCGTTCCGGCGTCCGGGATGGGACGGAACACGACCGTGGCAACCTCTGGACCACCCTTCCACGAGCCGTCCCAGTAGGCCGGGTTCGCCTCCAGCGTCGCGTGGTCGTCCTTGACCCACTCCACGAACCGGAACGGACCGGTCCCCACCGGCAGTGTCGCGAAGCCAGCGTCGCCGACCTCGTCGTGATATGCCTTGGAGACGATCTGGAGCTGGCCCAGCTGTGCGAGGAGGCCGGCGTCCGGCGCGCTCAGCACGATCTCCACGGTGCTCGGGTCCACGACGTCGACCGAGGCCACGCTGCCGAACCCGCCCGCATATCCCGAACCCAGTGCCTCATCGCGCACGCGGTCGATGGAGAACTTCACGTCGTCCGCGGTGAGCGGCGCGCCGTTGTGGAACGCGATGCCATCGCGCAGCGTGAAGCGGACGTGGGTGTCGTCGACGATGTCCCAGCTCTCGGCCAGCCCGCCGGTGCCGATCGCCCCGGCGCGATCGATCGAGACGAGCGTGTCGAACAGCGCGTTCATGATGGACAGTCCCGCCGCCTGGTACACCAGGTACGGGTCCATGGACTCGGACTCCGCCGACAGCGCCACCCGCAGCTCACCGGTGGGTGCGGCGTCCTGAGCCGCGACCGATCCCGGGAGCGCCCCGAGGAACAATGCCACGCTCGCCCCGAGGGCGGCGATCCGGCACGACCGCTTGACCATGATCGATCCTCCTCCTTGCGACCGCCGGGTGGCGGTCAGCTGATGACCGACGTGAGCTCCTCGAGCGCCCGTCCCACGCTCACGTCCTCGTGGATGAGACGCGCGAGCGCGCGGGCCATGCGCTCGGGTCGGTCGTGCTGCCAGATGTTCCGGCCCACCGCGACGCCTCGGGCGCCGGCGTCGAGCGCCTCTCGGACGGCCACCAGCACATCCTCGTCGGTGGCCATGCGCGGACCACCCAGGACGACCACGGGCACGTGGCAGCTGTCAACGATCTGGGCGAACCCAGTCTGGTCTCCCGTGTAGACGGTCTTGATGAGGTCCGCGCCCAGCTCCATGGAGGCGCGACAGCCCTTCGCGATGAGCCATGCCCGCTCCGCGGCGTCGGCCTCCTCGACGCGCGCCAGCACCTCCGTGGCCAGGGGGATGCCCCACGAGGCACAGTCGGCGCTGAGACGCCCGGCGTGGCGCTCGGTCTCCGCCTGGCCCTGGCCCATGAAATGCATGCACATCACCGCATCCGCGCCGATGCGGACCGCCTCCTCCACACCCAGTTCCTGGCCGTCGATGAGGCGCAGCACCAGGCCTCGCCCCGCGAAGTCGGAGACGAACCGGGTGGCCGTCCCGTACGTCGTCAGGATGGCGTCGGCGCCCGCGTCCACGACCGTCCGGATGACGGCGCCCGGATCGGTGAGACCGCGGACCGGCCCCATGGGGGCCGCGTGGTCCATGGCCACGATGAACGTCCGGCCGTCGGGCCCGAAGATGCGCCTCAAGCGCCGGTCCTTGCCAGTCATGCCCCTTCCTCCGGTGCCTGTGGTCGCGCATCGACGGCGTCGAGCCCGGCCAGCCTGTGAATCAGGGGGGCGGTCGCGGGGTAGAGGTCCCGGTACACCCCATACAGCTCGTCGTAGCGGGCGCGGACCGCGTCGCTCGGGGTCACCTCGCGCACCACACGGCACATCGCCGCCATCGCGGAATCCAGGTCCGGCGTGAGACCGCTGCCGACGGCGGCGAGCATCGCCGCGCCCAGCAGCGCCGTCTCAGGGACCTCCGGCACAGCGACCGTGAACCCCGTGATGTCCGCCTTGATCTGGTTCCACAGGTCGCTGCGGGCAGTCCCACCGGACACGGTCATGGCCCGCACGCGGATTCCCGCCGCGACGATCGGCTCGGCCACATGGCGCAGCGAACAGGCCGCCCCCTCCAGGACGGCGCGCGCCAGATGTCCCCGGCCATGGGCGAGGGTGAGACCCGCGAACACACCGCGCGCCGCGTCGTCCCAGATGGGGGACCGCTCGCCGGCGAGGTACGGCAGGAACACCAGGCCATCCGCGCCGGGCGGCGTCGCGGCGGCCGCCTGCAACAGCCGCGGGACATCGCGCTCGGTCGGATCCAAGAGCCCGCTGAGCCACTCGAGGGACTTGCCGGTGGCGCTCATCGCGCCGCCATAGAGCCACAGCCCAGGCAGCGCCGCGGGGGCGCCGTACGCACCGGGGATGTCCAGCGCACGGTCCCAGTAGATGCCGAAGCCTCCGGATGTGCCTCCGGTGTCGATGGCATCGCCGGAACGGCACATGCCCGCGCCGTAGAAGCTCGCGAGCGCGTCATTGCCGCCGCTGACGACCAGCACATCGGGGTCCAGGCCCAGCTCCGCGGCGACATCCCGGGCAAGCGTGTCCACGGGAGTTCCCCAGGTGACCTCTGGAGCATGGCGCTCCGGGTCCGCTCCGGCCGAGACCACCAGTGACCCGAACCGACCCGCGCCGCCGGGTGATGAGGCGACGGCGCGACCTGACAGGCGCAGCACCAGCCAGTCGTGGGCGCTCAGCCACCAGCGCACGGAATCGTGGACGGCGGGCTCATGTCGCGCGACCCAGCGCTCATGCGGCAGGCTGCGCAGCTCCCACCCGGACACGCCCAGGGCAGCCTCGAGATCGCGAGATTCGCGGGCGGCACGCACATCCATCCAGGTGATGGCGGGGCGCACAGCCCGACCCGCCCCGTCCACCGCCACGGCCGTGGGGCCCTGTCCGACCACTGACACAGCCGCCACCCGGGGCGCGGAGCCGCCTCGGGTGGTCGCGAGCGCACTCCGCGTCGCGTCCACCACGCCCGACCACCACGCCTCCGGATCCTGCTCCGCCCACCCCGGACGAGGATGGTGGATGGCATGCGGGACGTGGCCGATGCCGAGCGACCGTCCGGCCACATCGAAGACCCCGGCCTTGACCTGGGTCGTGCCAAGGTCGATGGCCAGGACGGCCGGCTCTGGAGCGCTCATTCCGTCCTCACCGGCTCGCCGCGGACAGCGGCGCCTGCTGCGCGGACCCCACCACCGGGACCGGCCGCAGCGTGACCAGGGCGGCGATCATGGCGCCCAGAACGAGCGCCGCCGACACGACGAACGGGACAGCCGGGCCCATGGCGTACGTGGCGCTCGCCACGAGCGGTCCGCAGACCTGAGCGAGGCTCTGGGTGGAGGTCCGATATCCCATCGCGGTGCCCTGACCGTGGGATGTGATGCGGCTGATGTACACGGGGATGGCGGTGAACCCGAACGCCATGCCCATCCCCTGCAGCCCGTTCGCCAGGACCACCAGGGCGAGGTCCCCCGCCACGGTCATGAGCAGCATGCCCGCGATCGTCATCGGCTGGCCGAGCGCGATGGCCCACCGCTCGCCCGCCCGTTCGATGACCGGCCCGACGAGCCAAATCTGGGTGAGCACGAAGGCGAGTCCCATGACCGAGAACACCACCCCGAGCTCCGCGGAGCCGAGGCCGACCTGGCCAGACCCGTACAGCGCGAGTGCAGTCGGGCGGATCGACTCCGCGAGCCCGATCAGGAAGGTCACGCAGAGGATCGGCCAGAGCGGCCGCAACGCAGCCCGCAACCTGCCTCGCCCGGCCGCGTCCGAGGCCAGGCCCGCGCGCGGCGGCACGGCCGGCAGCACCTTGGCGACCAGGATGGCGGCCGAGAGCGCCGTGAGGGAGGCGAGGGCGAACAGCACCCCGAGACCGAACTCGGCGAGCGTCCCGCCGATGACCGGACTGACGATGAAGGCGATGCCCATGCCCGCCGAGAGGGCCCCCATGGCCCGGCCACGCATCTCCAGCGTCGTGACATCCGCGACGTAGGCGAACGAGGCGGGAATCGTGGCAGCGGCCATCACGCCGCCCAGGAATCGGATGGCGAGGGCGATGGGCATCGACGGCGCCAGTGGCAGCAGCGCGTAGCTGATGGCCAGTCCGATGGTCCCCACGAGCAGCACCGTGCGCCGCCCGACTCGGTCGGACCAGGATCCCCACACGGGCGACGCGATGAGCAGCGCGATGGCGTAGCTGGCGTTGAACAGACCGATGTCCGAGGGGTCTCCCCCCACGGACCGCACAAAGGCCGGGAGCGCCGGGATGAGCAGCGCGAACCCGGACCCGACGACGGCCTGGATGATGACGAGCGCGAGCACCCTGGGGTCGCGCCAGACGCTCGTCGGGCTCGCCGAATCCCCGGTGCTCATCAGACGGCGATCTCCAGGTCCGTGCTGGCGCGGACCGCATCGAGCACCCGCTGGATGGCCAGTCCATCCGCCATGTCCGGCGCCGGGTGCGGATGTCGGCCGGCCTGGATCCCCTCCGCCAGTGCCTGGGCGAGCCGCAGGAATGCGGGCGAGTAGAAGTCGCCTGGGAAACCGATCAGCGAGGCCATCGGCTCGGGGTCGGACAGCTCCTCGACCTCGGGGCGGTCGAGTCGGTGCCCCCACAGCCGTTCGTCAGCATCCAGCACCAGCGACCCCTCGGTGCCGTGGATCTCGACGCGACGTCCCGACTCATGGCCTCCGGCGGCGCTCAGAACCACGTCCGCCAGGACTCCACTCTGGAAGCGCAGCCGGAACGAGGTGTAGTCATCCGAGGTGACCGGTCGGACGACGCCGAGGCGGTCGGCTCGCTGCGTCACAAACGTGTGCGTCCGACCAGTCACGGTCGCGACGTCGCCGAGGTACCAGCGCAGCTGGTCGATCTGATGAGACCCGACCTCGCCCAGCACGCCGCCGCCGGCCTCGGCGGTGGACCACCATGTCCAGGTGGCCATCTCCCACATCTTGGGCACGACCATCCACTGGAGCACGTGTCGAGGAGCGCCGACGTATCCATCCGCGACCAGGCGCTGCAGGCGCCGGCGCACGGGATTGAACCGCAGCTCGTGGTCGATGACACCGATGCGGCCGCTGGCGCGCTGTGCCTCCAGCATCTCCGTCGCCTCCGCCGCAGTCATCGCGGTCGGCTTCTCGCACAGGACGTGCCAGCCGCGCCGGAACGCCTCGACGGTCAGCCATCGATGGCTCGAGGGTGGCGTGGCGATCGCCAGCAGGTCGATGCCGCCCGCGTCGAGCAGCGACTGGGGATCGGTGTGGACGATGGGGACCCCGCGCCTGGCGGCCACCTCCGCGGCGCGCGCGGGGTCGATGTCGCAGCAGGCGACGACCTCATAGGCGCCGCTCTGCTGGAATCCGACGATCATCACGTCGCCCATGAGGCCGAGGCCCACGACTCCGACCCGGATGCTCATCGCTGGTCCTCCCGATGCCGATGGTTGACGCGGGGCGCTCAGTCCGCCATGTCGATGAGCACCCGGAAGGTCTCGCCGTTCGTGGCCAGACGCATCGCGGCGTCAAGGTCATCCAGTGCGTATCGACCCGACACGAGATGACTGACGTCGATGAGGCGCTTGGACAGGAGGTCGGCCGCCTGGGTCCAGTCCTCGAACGTCTGGTTGACCCCTCCGGTGAGTGTGACCTGGTCGTGGTGGATCCAGTCCGGCGAGATGGGCCACTCGACCTTCGGGTAGTAGGACGAGTAGAACAGCGTGCGTCCGCCCTTGCGCATCGCCCGCAGGCCATCCTGACCGGCCGGACCGCCGACAGTCACGAACACGGCGTCGACTCCGCGCCCAGCCGTGAGGTCCCGGGCGACCTGGACCATGTCCTCGCGCGTCGGGTCGATGCCCACGTGGGCCCCGTGCTCCAGCCCCACCGCGAGCTTGACGGGGTCGGGCTCCGACAGGATCACTCGACAGCCGCGCAGCCTGGACAGAAGGACATGCAGCTGCCCCATGGTGCCTCCGCCGATGACCACGACATCCTCACCGAAGCGCAGATCCGCCTTCTTGATGTTGTGCAGCACGCACGCCAGCGGCTCGCCGAATGCCGCCTGCTCCCACGGCACGTCCGGTGCGATCGGGAAGACCTGGTACGCCTCGGCCAGCGAGTACTCGGACAGTCCGCCGAACTTCCAGGGCTTGACCTCGAACGACTTGGGTCGGGTGGTGCACTTGTCCGTCTCGCCGAGTCGGCAGAACCGGCACTGCATGCACCGTGGGAGGTAGGAGATGATGACACGGTCGCCGGGTCGGACCGCCACGACGCCATCCCCGATCTCCACGATCTCACCCGCCGGCTCGTGGCCGGGCGACACCGGATACATGTCCATGACGCCCTTGTACAGGCGCTGCTCCATCGTGCAGATGCCGCAGATGCGGGTCCGCACCAGCACCTGGCCGGGCCCCGGGCTTGGCCGCGCGTCCGCACGGAGCTCGACGGCGCCCGGTCCGGTGAAATAGGCGGCCCGACTGGTGAGTGTCATGTTCCGATCTCCGTTCTCATCTCCGGGGTGGCGGTGCCGGTGCCAGTCGGACGCGCCTGCTGAAGATCCATCCGAAGGACCTGGGCGACCGTCTCCACATCGCTGACGAGCGTGTGCACGAACCCCGCGCGCAGCGCTCCGAGCAGGGGCAGGACCTTGGTGTCGCCGCACGTCACGGTGATGGCGAGGGGGACCTCCACCAGACGCTCCGGGGCGAACGCGATCATCAGGTCCGCCAGCTCCGGGGCGGCCGGGTTCCCCGCCGCGTCATAGGGCCACGCGAGCACCTCGCCGATGGCACCGACCCGCTCGAGCCGCTCGGGCAGCTCCGGCCCGTACCAAGATGGAGACCATTCTGGTGCGCCGACGCCCACGATCGCCACGTCAAGGCGAGACCATGCCCGGACCACCTGCTCGACGATCGCATGGCGGAGGAGGGCATCCCGCACGGTCCGGTCACGCACGACACCAGGTGCGGGCAGCTCGACGGCAAGGCCCCCCAGCGCGTCAGCCATCCTGCGCGCCTGCTGCATGGTCCCCGGATACGGCCCCAGACCCCCCATGAGCGGCACGGTGGTCACCGACGCGCTGGCCGGCGCCTGCTCCAGAGCATCCACCACCGCCGCGGTGGTGGCCCCTCCGCCGAGTCCGACGAGCATGCCCGGGCGCACGACATCGCGGATGAGCCGGGCCGCCTCCATCCCCACCAGTCGCCGCGTGTGCTCTTCCGCCGTCCCCAGGCGTCGCACCAGATGCGCATCCCGGACGCCGAACCGCCGCTGGAGGTCTGCGCCGAGGTGGCGACCGTCAGCACGACCGTCGTTGACCGTGATCTGCACGATGCCTGTGGCACGCGCCTCCTTGAGCAGACGCGATACCTGGCTGCGGTGGACGCCCAGCATCTCCGCTACACGTTCCTGCGTCTCGCCAGCCTCGAAATAGAGCCTGCTCGCCCGAACCAGCAGCTCGTGGTGATCCATCGATCCGCTCCCCCATGGGGTGTCCGTCCGACCCGTGCACAATCGTCGTTCACGTTCGTGACGCCACGATAGCGGATGTGTCAAGGGTCGCCACGACGCGATGTGGACACGCGTCCTCATCCGGCGCCGCGGGCACGACCCGTCCAAGCGACGGCCCGGTCGGATGCGTTCGGTCCGGTCGTCACCGCCACCCCGGTAGCATCCGGCCGGTGACCCGCGTCTCCCCCGCCGCCGCGCCGCGACCTGGACAGCTCCTCGGCGTGGGACTGGCCGTGCTGTCCGCGATCGGGTTCGGGTCAGGTCCGTTCTTCGCGAACGCGGCCTATGACGCGGGCATGTCCGCGCTGCCCATCCTGTTCTGGCGATTCCTGGCGGCGGCCGCCCTGTCCTGGGCGTTCCTCCTCTCGACCGCGCGCGGACGGGCCGCCACGAGCGCCCTGGGCAGGCGGCGCACCGTCGTGCTGCTGGGGCTGGGTGTGCTGTACGTGGGCAACAGCTTCACGTACGTCGCGTCGCTCCAGACCGTGGACGTGTCGCTCGTGGCGATGATCGTGTACATCTACCCGGCGCTCGTGGCGGTGCTCAGCGTGCGGTTCCTCCAGGCCCTCGAGGGACGACGCGCCTGGATCGCGCTCGCGATGTCCACGGCGGGCGTCCTGCTGGCGGTGGGGGGCGTCCCGGCGGGCGCGATGCCGCCGCTGACCGGACTGCTGCTGGCGGTCGCCTCGCCCGTCATCTACTCCGTCTGGATCATCCTGTCCGCCCGTGCCGCCGGCGAGCGGCGACGCGCCAGGCCGGACGATGCCGGCCACGGAGACACCGCCGCCCACACCGCCCACACCGGCCACCCGACCGCCGAGCGCGCCGCGCCCTCCGCCGCGGTCGCGAGCGCGGTCATCATCACCGGCACCGCCGGGTCGAGCCTCGCGGCGCTGGCGCTGACCGGACAGCCGGTGTCGCCCGCGGACGTGCCGGTGGATGCGTGGCCGGCGCTGGTCGCCTTCGGCATCGCGTCTGCGATCGCGATCCAGGCGTTCTATGCGGCGGTGCGCCGCATCGGGGGCGCGCGCACATCCCTCGTCTCGACCGTGGAACCGGTCTACACCATCGCGATCGCGACGCTGCTGTTCGGCGAGGTGCTGGCGCCCGTCCAGCTGCTGGGAGGGATGCTCGTGATCGGAGGCGTCCTCCTGGCCGAGTCAGGGCGCCGGTGAGCCGGGGCGCAGGCGAGCCGGCCTCGGACCAGCCCGGAAGCTGATATAACCCGGTGTGGAGGTCGATGATAGTCACCGACCCCCACGGGGAGACCGGCGCGACGCTATCCGGCAGATGACCGTTGGAGCTAGAGTCCGGCCCCCGGCGCTCGGTCGTGAACGGTGATCGGGATCCTGCGGCGATGACCGGTGATGGGACCCATCAGCAGACGTCGGCCGGGTCGTGCGGGCACCCTGGGTGGTCCGCCGAAGGAGGCTGCCCGATGAGCACCGTGGGCATCGACATCGGAGGACGGAGCCACGCGGTGGCCCGCTGCCGCGAGGGACAGGCCCGGGCCGACCGTGAGGTCCTGCGGGTCAGCCAGGACCGGGCCGGGTTCTGCGCCCTGGACGGGTGGCTCGGACGACAGCCTGACCCGGTGACCCTCGTGGCCATGGAGTCCTCGGGGCACTACTGGATGCCGCTCGCCTCCCACCTGCGACGCCGGGGGGTCCCGGTGGCGCTCGTCAACCCGCTCGCCGCGAAGTACTTTGCTCGCAGCAGGCTGGGTCGCACCAAGTCCGACCCGGCGGACGCCCGGAGCCTCGCCGAGATGGCCATGCGTGACGCCCCCGTGGTGCGCGACCCGTTCGCGGGGGTCGAGCTGCGCCAGGCGGCCCGCTTCGCGATGACCCTGGTCACCGAGCAGGCCCGCGTCTGCCAGCGCATCCACCGGCTCGTCGAGCTGGGCTTCCCGGAGCTCGGCGAGGTGTTCGACGACCCCACCTGCCTCACGGCCCGGGAGGTGCTCCGTCTCGCGCCCACCGCCGAGGCGGCACGGCGGCGCCGGGCCGGCACCCTCGCCGATGCCAACAGGGGCCCTGGCCGCCGGCGCCTCGGGGAGGCGAGGGCGGAGCGCCTGCACGAGCTGGCGGCCGGTTCGATCGCGGTCCCGGAGCTGTCGGCCGAGGTGGCCTTCGAGGTCGGCCTGCTGCTCGACCAGTTCGATCTGCTCGAGCGTCAGATCGGGGCCGCCGAGGCGCACGTGGCGTCGCTCCTCGACGGCGACCTGGCGCGCCGGCTCCAGACCATCCCGGGCGTGGGCCCGGCGACCTGTGCCGCGCTCATCGCCGAGATCGGCGACATCGCCCGGTTCGAGAGCTTCGACCAGCTGCTGGCCTATGCCGGCGTCCACCCCGCGGAGCGCAGCTCGGGGAGGAAGGGAGCGGACCCCGAGACCGCCTGGCGCATGTCCAAGGCCGGCAACGCGCATCTCCGGGCCGCGGCCTACCGGATCGCGGTGGTCGGCACCGTCCACAACCCGGTCATCGCCGCCCACTACCAGCGCAAGCGCGAGGCAGGCAAGAGCAAGATGAACGCCCTCGGCCACTGCATGCGCAAGGCCCTCGGCATCGTGTGGGGCGTCTGGCGCAACGGGACTGACTTCGACCCCGACTGGGGATCAGGGACTTGACAAGACCCTATGGGATCTAGCCCGCGTACTCGCCCAGCACCCGCTCGAAGATCGCGAGTGCCTCCGCGATCTCCGCCGATGTGACGTCCAGCGGCGGGATCCAGCGGATGATGTTGTGGTGCGCACCGCAGGTGAGCACCAGCAGGCCCGCGTCGGCGAGCTTCTCGATGAGCGGGTCGCCGATGGGCAGCGGCTCCCGCGTGGCCCGGTCCCTCACGAACTCCGTGGCGATCATCATGCCCGGGCCCCGGACGTCGCCGATGCGCGGATCGCGCGCCGCGATCGCGTCGAGCCCGGCCTTCAGCTCCGCGCCACGGGCGGCGGCGTTCGCCACAAGGGCCTCGTCACGGATGGTCTCCAGCACGGCCACACCGGCGGCACACGCGACGGGATTGCCGCCGAACGTGGAGCCGTGCGCGCCCACGCCCCACTTCTCGTGCAGCTCCCGGCGGGCCACGAGCGCCGCCAGCGGCAGCCCGTTGGCGATGCCCTTGGCCACCGTCACCACGTCCGGCACGATGCCCGCCTGCTCGAAGTTCCACATCGTGCCGGTCCGGCCGTAGCCCGACTGCACCTCGTCGATGACGAGCAGGATGCCGTGCCTGTCCGCGAGCCGGCGGAGCCCCTGGAGGAACGCCGCGGGCGCGGGGTTGAAGCCACCCTCGCCCTGGACCGGCTCCAGCAGGAACGCGGCGACGCTGCTGGGCGGGATCTCCGAGGCGAACAGGCGATCGAGGTGATCGAGCGCCATGGCGCTCGCGGCCACCTCATCTCCGCCGAAGTCGCGGTAGACGTTGGGGAACGGCGCGATGTGGATGTCCGGCACGAGCGGGCCGTGGCCGGTGCGGTAGTTGACGTTCGATGTGGTCAGCGACAGCGCGCCGTAGGTCCGGCCGTGGAAGCCGCCCGTGAAGCCGATGATCGCCGGGCGCCCGGTCGCCTTGCGGGCGAGCTTGATCGCCCCGTCGATGACCTCGGCACCGGAGTTGCCGAAGAACACGCGGTCCAGGCCGGCGGGCATCGTGTCCACCAGCAGGTCCGCCAGGCGCGTGACCGGGTCCAGGAAGCCCAGGCCGTTGCACATGTGCATGAGCGTGTCCACCTGGGCGTGGATGGCGGCGTTCACGCGCGGGTGCCGGTGGCCGAGCACGGTCACGGCGATGCCGCACGCGAAGTCAAGGTACTCGCGGCCGTCCGCATCCCACAGGCGATGGCCCTCGCCGCGCACCCAGGTCCGCCCGAAGTAGCGCCCGAGCACCGGCGACAGGTGCTGCGGATCCAGGGCGGCGTGGGCCAGGGTGGGTGTGGCGGTCATGTGCGTGGCTCCCGAACGATCAGAGGCGCCGGCCGCGTTGCCGGTCGATGGTGAAGCGGGCCGTGTCCGCGATGGCCATGACGGCCATCGTGCCGGCCTGGACGGGGTCGGAGACGACGAGGTCGACCACGTCGACCACCGACCCGACCATGTTGAGGGAGATCACGGGGATGCCGGTCTCCTTGAGCTCGCGCACGGCGCGCGTGATCTCGCCGCCCATGATGCTCCCGGCGAGCACCAGGATGTGCGCGCGCGGCAGATCCGCGACCGCGCGCACCGCGCTGGCGATGTTGTGCTCGCCGACGAGCGCGATCGTGTCCACGGAGATGCGCTCCCCGCGCAGGTTGTGCCGGTCCGACTCCGTCACGGCACCCAGCGTGACCTGCGAGACCTGGGCCCCGCCGCCGATGACGATCACGCGCTTGCCGAAGATCTGGCCCAGCGTGGGCCGCGCCTCCGCCTCGTGGACGCCCGGCACCGGTCGGGCGATGTCCGCAGCCACGCCGGCCTCGAGGTCACGCAGCTCGATGTCGAACACGCGCGTGACGCCCGGCTCCCCCTTGGTGGCCGGGAAGGAGTTCACGGCCACCACCTCGGCACCTGCGGAACGCAGGCGCACCAGGATCTCCACCAGGTCCGCATCCGCGGTGGCCCGCACGCTGATGGCGGCGAGCAGGTGGCCGCGCTCCGGGATCGCCAGATCCGGGATGACCGGCCCGTCCTCGCGGAACTCCTCGTCGTCGTGCATGGTCGAGGCAGTATCGCATATCCATGCAGGATGGCTGCGTGACGACATGGCCCTCATGGTACGACCCGCAGATCACGGTGCGACATGTCTGATACCATCGCACCATCATGCTGACGTTCGACCGAAGCACCCCCATCCGGGTCCGTGCCAAGAACCAGATCACCATCCCGGAGGCGATCGCGGCCCGACTCGAGGTGGGGCCGGGGGACCGCCTGTTCGCGCACGTCGATGCGTCCGGTCAGCTGGTGCTGCGCAAGGTGCCTCGGAGCCACTTCGGGGCGCTCGCGGGACTCTGGGGCACGCAGGAGGACATCGACGCGGAGATCAGGGCGGGGCGGGATGAATGGACCGAGCGCGAGCGTCGGCTCCTCGGGGAGGACCCGGCGGGATGATCGGCATCGTGGACGGAGACCGCGTGGCCGTCGACAGCTCCGGCTTCATCTCCTATCTGAACGGGACCGAAGACACCTCTTCCGCCTGCCGATGGATCTTCGACGAACTGATCGGCCTCGGCCGGTGCGACGGAGTGGTCGCCTCGGTCACTGTCGCGGAGGCCCTTCTGCGACCGATCCGACAGGGACGGCGGGCAGTCCAGGGGGTGCTCGACGTGCTCGAATCGTTCGACAGGCTCCAGGTTCGGTCTGCCGACTTCCTGGTCGCGGCAGAAGCCGCCAGGATCCGGGCGGAGACCGGGATCCCGCTGCCGGACGCCCTCGTGATCGCCACCGCGGTGTTGACGTCGTCCCACGTGCTGGTGACGAACGATCGGCGGATGGCCGCAGCTGCGCGGACGGCCGTGCCGGAACTGCGCGTCGTGATCCTCTCGGAGGTGGCGGCGGTATAGTCAGGATGCCATGACCCAGATCGTCGATCGCCCCGTCGAGTCCATCGTCCCCGGCGTCCCCGGCGCGCGCGTCCGCGTCGGGATCATCGGTGCCACCGGCTATGTCGGCGGCGAGCTGCTGCGCCTGCTCGCGCGTCACCCGTTCGTGGATGTCGTGGGCCTCTACGGGCGCAACCGCGACCACGAGCCGGTCTCCACCTCCCATCCCCACCTCGGCGGCACGGGCCACGTCGTCCACGGCGAGCTGCCGGACGCGGAGGTCGTGTTCCTGGCGCTGCCTCACGGCGCCACGGCGGCCCTCGTGCCGGAGCTGGTCGCGGCGGGACGCACGGTCATCGACCTGGGCTCGGACTTCCGGCTCAAGGACCCGGCCGACTATCCCCGCTGGTACAGGCTCGATCATCCCGCGCCGCAGCTGCTGGCGACGGCGGTCTACGGCATGCCGGAGCTCCACCGGACAGAGCTGCGGGCCCTGCGTGACCAGCCGGTGCGCGTCGTGGGCGCTCCGGGCTGCTATCCCACGGCCACGATCCTGGCGCTGGCTCCGCTCGCGCGTGCCGGGCTCATCGCAGACCTGGTGGTGGATGCCAAGAGCGGCGTCTCGGGGGCCGGCAAGGACCCCAAGCCGGACCTCACGTTCAGCGAGGTCAACGAGAGCGTCAAGGCGTACGGCATCGGCGGTCATCGCCATGTCGCGGAGATGGAGCAGGAGCTGCGACTCCTGTCGCCGTCGGCGGACGCCAACCCAGGACTCGCTGCGGTCGACTTCCTGCCCCACCTCATCCCCATGACGCGGGGAATCCTGTCCGCCTGCCATGTCCGGCCCGCACGACCCGTGAGCCAGTCGGAGCTGGATGACCTGTACGCCGCGGCGTATCGCGACGAGCCGTTCGTGGAGGTGTCCGCCACGCCGGTCTCCACCGGGCACGTCCTGGGCAGCAACACGGTGCGCGTCCACGTCAGCGCGGATGAGCGCACCGGGCGCGTGCTCGCGGTGGGCGTCGTGGACAACCTCGTGAAAGGTGCCGCCGGGCAGGGGATCCAGGCGTTCAACGTGGTCATGGGACTGCCCGAGACCGCGGGCCTGGAGCAGCTCCCGCTGGCCCCCTGACAGGGCGACGCATCCCGGGACCCGATCATCGGGGTCACCCGATCCCCATCCGCCGCACCCGCGGCGACCCAAGGAGCCAGCCGCGCGATGAGCGACCCCGGGACCACGACGCCGCCTGACCTGCTCGCCCCGCTCCCCTCCCCGCTGCCGCCGGTGGAACGCGCGGCGCGCCTGCCGCTCGGCTTCCGGGCGGGTGCCGCCATCGCGGGCATCAAGGCGTCGGGCAAGCCCGACCTGTCGGTGGTCGCCTCGGCACACGGACCGCTCTCGGCGGCCGCCACGTTCACCACCAACCGCTTTCCGTCTGCGCCGGTCCAGGTGTCCCGGGCCCATCTCGCGGCGACCGCGCCGGATGGCGGCGGCGCCTATGGGACGGTCACCGCGCTGCTGTCCACCTCCGGCTGCGCCAACGCCGCGACCGGTGCGCCCGGTCTCGCCGACCAGCGTGACCTGGCCCATGCGCTGGCCGCGGCCCTGGGGACCGATCCTTCGATGACGCTCGCGGTCTCCACCGGACTCATCGGCACACGGCTGCCGGTGGAGCGCGTGGCACCCGCCATCGCGCGCCTGGTCGCGGATGGCCTGCGTGCGGATGACGCGGCGTTCGAGGCGGTCTCGGAGGCGCTGCGGACGACCGACTCGGTGGCCAAGGCGGCCACCGTGCGCCTGGAACTGCCCGTCACGGACGGGCGCCCGGTGACCGTGACCGTGTCCGGCGTCGCCAAGGGCGTGGGCATGATCCACCCTCGGATGGCCACCATGCTGACGTACGTGCTGACCGACGCCGCCGTGGCGCCCGCGGCGCTCCATCGGATGCTCCGACCGATCGTGGTCCGCACCTGGAACCAGCTCTCGGTGGATGGCGACACGTCCACCTCGGACACCGTGTTCCTGGTGGCCTCCGGCGCTGCCGGGGCGGCGCCCGTCGCAGAGGGGACGGGCGCCTGGAAGACGCTTGCCGCGGCGGTGGAGGCGGTCTGTCGGTCGCTGGCCCGGCAGCAGGCGGCGGACGGCGAGGGTGCCGGGAGCCTCATCACCTGCCAGGTGAGCGGCGCCGCGGATGATGTGGACGCCCGCGCTCTGGCCCGGGCCGTGATCGGCAGCAGCCTCGTGAAGGCGGCGTTCCACGGCCATGACCCGAACTGGGGGCGCATCGCCGGCGCCCTCGGCAACGCCCAGGTGGCGGACGCGGCGGTGCTGGAGGCGGCCGGCATGTCCGCGGACGCGGCGCGCGCGCGCGGAGGCAGGCGGGTGGACCTGGATCCCTCGCGGGTGCGCATCGCGATCGCGGGCACCGAGGTGTTCGCGGGCCTGCCGGTCGCGTTCGACAAGGCCGCCGTCAGCGCCGCGATGGCCGCCGACGAGGTGCTCGTGCGGGTGGACATGGGCGCGGGCGACGGCCAGGGTGAGGCGTTCGGCTGCGACCTGTCCGAGGAGTACGTGATCGAGAACAGCGAGTACTCCACGTGAGCGGGTCGGACCACACCCACGCCCCGCGCGACACGCACGCCCCGGGCGGCATCCGCGCCGCCGCCGACCGCGGCGAGCTCATCGTCGTCAAGCTGGGCGGCACGACGCTCGCCGATCAGCGCGCCACCCTCGAGGAGGTCGCCGGGCGCTCCCACGAGGACCGGATCGTGCTGGTCCACGGGGGTGGCAGGCGACTCACCCAGTGGCTGGACCGGATGGGCGTCGCGTCGCATTTCGAGAACGGCCTCCGGGTCACGGACGACGCCGCCCTGGAGGTCGCGCTGGCGGTCCTGGGCGGGGTCATCAACGGGGAGCTGGTGTCGGTGCTGCGGGGTGCCGGTGCGGACGCGGTGGGCCTGCGCGGCATCGACGGGGCGCTGCTCGTCGCCGAGCGTGTCCCCTCGCTCGGCCGCGTCGCCACGGTCACCGGTGCTCGCGCGGGCCTCCTCGAGGCAATCCTGGCGACGGGCGCCCTGCCGGTCATCGCCCCCCTCGCGCTCGACGCCGAGGGCGTCATCTGCAACGTGAACGCGGACGATGCGGCCGCGGGCCTGGCAGGCGCGCTGGGGGCCCGCCTCGTCCTGCTCACGGACACCGACGGGGTGCGGGGCTCCGACGGGCGGCGCATCGCGCGCCTCACCGACCGCCAGACCGAGGCGCTCATCGCCGAGGGCGTCATCTCCGGTGGCATGGTGCCCAAGGTCCGCTGCAGCCTGCGCGCCCTGGCGTGGGGGGCGCCGGAGACCGTGATCGCCGACGGCGCGGCTCCCGATGCCCTCAGGCGGGCCCTGGACGACCCGGACTTCGGGACGCGATCGAGATCGGCAGCGGCGTAGGCTCGCCCAGGGTGGCCGCGTCCACGCCCGGGCGCCGCGGCCGGATGAGGCGCGTCATCACCGCCATCTGCGCCCACAGGCGGTTCTCCGCCTGGTCGAACACGATGCTTCGCTCGCCGTCCAGGACGTCCGCGTCGATCTCCTCGCCTCGATGTGCCGGCAGGCAGTGGAGCACGAGCGCCTCGGGTGCGGCCTCGAGCATCCGACGCGTGACCCGGAACGGCAGGAAGATGGGCCGGCGCACCTCCGTCTCGTCCTCCTGGCCCATGCTCGCCCACACGTCCGTGTAGACCGCATCCGCCCCGGCCACGCCGGTCGCCGGATCGTGCGTCACCTCGATCCGGGCCCCGGTCCGTGCCCCGAGCACCCTGGCGCGCCGCACGACGTCCGCGTCCGGCGCGTATCGCTCCGGACACACGACGCGCACGTGCATCCCCACCGAGGCGCCCGCCAGCAGCAGCGACGCCGCCACGTTGTTGCCGTCTCCCACGAACACCAGTCGACGGCCGCGCAGGTTGCCCAGATGCTCGCGCAGCACCTGGAGGTCGGCGAGCGCCTGACACGGGTGCTCAGCGTCCGACAGCGCGTTGATGACCGGGATGGCGGCCGCGTCCGCGAGGTCCTCCAGCACGCGATGGTCGAACACCCGGGCGACGACGGCGTCCACGTAACGCTCCAGGGTCCGCGCCACGTCCGCGACGGTCTCCCGCGACCCGAGACCGACCTCCTTGCCGGTGAGCACGACCGGCTGGCCGCCCAGCCGCCCGACCCCCACCTCGAAGCTGACCCGCGTGCGCAGGCTGGGCTTCTGGAAGATCAGGGCGACCGAGCGGCCCGCCAGGGGAGCGCTGTCGGCCGCGGGAGAACGGCCGTGCTTGAGCGCGTCGGCAAGATCGATCAGGTCCACGATCCCGTCCGGGTCCAGGTCGGTCACGGAGAGGAAGCGGGAGGGCGGCGGGTTGAACGGGATGGCCATCGCGGGGAGTTTGACACGGGTTGCATAGCTATGCAATACTTCCTCATCGAGCGCACGTTAATGCAGGTCTGAGAGCCGCGACTGCGCCGAGCCGCTCCCTCCGGACCGCGAGTCCATGCGCGCGAGTCGTCGCGGCGCGACACCGTCGGCGCCACCGTCGCCCGGGCCCTGCTCCATCGATCAGAACCGCGACGCGCGCCCCGGCCGTGTCACCCCTCCCGGAGGAAGCCCCCGTGAAGAAGGTCGTCCTCGCCTACACCGGCGGCCTGGACACGTCCGTCGCCGTCGCCTGGCTCAGGGAGCAGCACGGCGCGGAGGTGGTGACCCTGACGGTGGACGTGGGCGGTGGGTCCCTGCGCGCGGGCGTGGCCGAGCGGGCCATCCAGGCTGGCGCCGCGCGTGCCTACGTGGTCGACGGCCGCCATCGCTTCGTGCGCGACTTCTGCTTCCCCAGTCTCCAGGCGGACGCGCGATACCAGGGCGTGTATCCCCTCGCCACGGCCCTGGCCCGGCCGCTCATCGCCCAGCTGCTGGTGGAGGTGGCGGACCGCGAGCGCGCGGAGGCCGTGGCCCACGGCTGCACCGGCAAGGGCAACGACCAGATCCGGTTCGACGTCGCAGTCCATGCGCTCGATCCCAGGCTCGAGGTCATCGCCCCGATGCGCGTGGGCATGGGCCTGTCCCGGGAGCAGGAGGTGGAGTTCGCGGTCGCGCGCGGCATCAGCCTGCCCACCGAACCTGCGTCCCCCTACTCCGTGGACGAGAACCTGTGGGGCCGCTCTGCGGAGACGGGCGTGCTTGAGGACCCCTGGATGACGCCGCCCGCGGACGCGTACGAGTGGACCGCGGAGCCGGGCGCGACGCCGCGCATCCCCACCGAGGTCACCATCGGATTCGAGCACGGCGTCCCGGTCTCGCTGGATGCCGAGCCGGTCGGACCCGTGGAGATCGTGGAGCGCCTGAACGCCCTCGCCGGGCGCCATGGCGTGGGCCGGATCGACCACATCGAGGACCGGCTCATCGGCATCAAGTCGCGGGAGATCTACGAGGCGCCGGCAGCGACCGTGCTGCACGCCGCGCACGCGGCCCTGGAGGGACTGACGCTGTCCAAGGAGCAGCTCCGCTTCAATCGGGTCGTGAGCGCGGAGATCGCGCAGGCCACCTACGACGGACTGTGGTACAGCGCGCTCCAGCGGGACCTGCTGGAGTACACCCGCTCGTCCCAGCGCGTGGTCAACGGCCAGGTGCGCCTCCGCCTCCAGCACGGCAGCGCGATCGTGGTGGGCCGGCGGTCGGACGATTCGCTGTACGACCGCTCGCTCGCGACCTACGACGCGGACGACACCTTCGACCATGAGGCGGCCGTGGGGTTCATCCGCATCTTCGGTCTGCCGCTCAAGACGGAGGCGGCGCGCCATGGCTCCGCGTGGAGCTGGACCGCGCCCATGCTGTCTGACATGCCGCTCACCGTCGCCGAGCGATGAGGACCTGGGGCGGGCGGTTCTCGGAGGCACCCGACGCCGTCGCCGCGGAGTTCGGCTGGTCGATCCACGTGGACCGGGAGCTGGCGCTCGATGACCTCGCCGGGTCGGCCGCCCATGTGCGCGGGCTGGGTCGGGCGGGACTGCTGACCCCGGGCGAGGTCGACGAGCTGCTGCGGGGTCTGGCGGTCCTGGAGGAGGACGTGCGGACCGGTCGGATGGACTGGGACCCGACGCTCGAGGACGTCCACATGAACCTCGAGGTGGCCCTCGGTCGCGTGGTCGGGGGCGTGGCCGGCAAGCTGCACACGGGGCGCTCGCGCAACGACCAGGTGGCCACCGACCTGCGACTCTGGCTTCGGCGCCGGATCGACGAGCTTGATGGCCGGCTGCTGGACCTGGAGCGCGCGCTCGTGGGCCTCGCGCGGCGAGAGCAGGACACCGTGATGCCCGGTCACACCCATGTCCAGCCCGCCCAGCCCGTCCTGTTCGCGCACCATCTCCTCGCCCACGTGGAGATGCTGGAGCGCGACCGGGACCGGTTCGCCGACTGTCGGCGCCGGGTCAACGTCTCGCCCCTCGGAGCAGGCGCGCTGGCCGGGACCGGCTATGCCATCGACCGGGAGGCGGTCGCCGCCGACCTGGGCTTCGCGGGCGTCACCCGCAACTCCATCGACGCGGTCGGCGATCGGGACTTCGTGGTGGAGGCGCTGGCCGTCGCGGCCCTGGCGATGGTCCACGCCTCGCGCCTGGCCGAGGAGCTGGTCTGGTGGAGCAACCCCCAGTTCGGCTTCCTGCGACCCTCGGACGCGTTCAGCACCGGCTCCTCGATGATGCCCAACAAGCGGAACCCCGATCCGGCGGAGCTCATCCGGGGTCGCGCCGCGCGCGTGATCGGCCAGCTCACGGGGGCCCTCGCGCTGCTCAAGGGACTGCCCGCCAGCTACCAGCGCGACCTCCAGGAGGACAAGCCGCCGCTGTTCGACGGACTCGCCACGCTGGAGGCCTGCGTGCGTGTCCTGGCGGGCATGATCTCGACGCTCCGGGTGGACCGGGAGCGGATGGAGGCGGCTGCCGGGACGGGCCACACGACGGCCACCGCGGTCGCCGACGCGCTGGTGGAGATGGGCGTGCCGTTCCGTTCCGCACATCACGTCGCGGGGCGACTGGTGGGTGCCGCGGAGGCCGCGGGGATCGCGCTGGAGGCGGTCGACGATGACACCGTGGCCGACGCACTCGCGGCCTCGGACGACGAGCAGGCACGGGCGCTGGCGGTGGACGAGGCGGTGCCGGAGCTGCTGCGGACAGCGGCCGGCGTCGCGGGGGCGCTCGCGCGCTGCGACGTGATCGGCGGGACGGCTCCCGCGCGCGTCCAGGCAGAACTGGCGGCCAACGAGGCGCGGCTGGGCATCATCTGACCCCGGCCGCGCCGGACGGATCCTCAGGCGCGCGGCGCCTGCCGTGGCCGCGCTGCGACCACCCGGCCGTCGCGCAGGCACACCTCCGCCGGGACCGGGTGGGACAGGAAGAACGGCATCGATTCGGTGAAGCCGTAGGCGCCCGTGTCGCGGATCGCGATGAGGTCGCCGGTCCTGGGCGGCGCCATGGGCACGTCCGTGGCCAGCACGTCCAGACCCGTGCACAGGGGCCCCACCACGTCCGTCGCCCCTGCGCCCTCGCGGGTCGCCGCCGCTCCCACCAACACGGTGCGCTGCGCCTGGCCGATGAGCGCGGGGCGCATCAGGTGGTGGATGCCGCCATCGGTGACCGCGATCGTGCGCCCGTCGCGCAGCTTGGTGCGGATGACCCGCATCAGGTAGGCGCCCGCGGGCCCCACCAGGAAGCGGCCAGGCTCGAACAGCAGGCTCGCCCCGGCCAGGACCGGACGTCCCTCCCAGCTGCCCACCTCGGCCGCCAGGCCGGAGCGCAGGACTGCGAGGTCGAGCGGGTCCTCGTCATCCGCGTATGGGATGCCCAGGCCGCCACCTCCGTCAAGCAGGCGGATCCGCAGGCCGTGCCGCTGCGCCAGCGCCTCGGCTCGAGCCGCGACCGCCCGCACCCCGTCCACGATCGTGGCCGCGTCCCGCACGTTCGAGGCGCCGAAGGCGTGGAGACCCAGCAGCTCGAACGGCGAGCCGGCGGAGCCCACCGCGCCCGCCATCTGGAGGCGGTCGACCGCGGCATCCACCTCGTCGGGGGTCAGCCCGAACTTGCCCGCCCCGGGCCCGCTGATGATGGGCGTGGACCCCTCCGCGGGACTCGCCCCCTCGATCGCGAGGCGCAGCAGCAGCCCCTGGCGGGGCGCCGCGACCGAGGCCAGGTCGATGACGACGTCCAGCTCCTCCAGCGATTCCACGGTCAGGGCACGGATGCCGGTGCGCACCGCACGGGCGATCTCGGCGTCGGTCTTGCCCGGCCCGGTGAACACCACCTGGCGCGCATCGAAGCCGGCCCGGATGACCGCATCGAGCTCGCCCAACGAGGCCACGTCCGCGCCCAGGCCCAGCCCGGCGAGGTGGCCCAGCAGCGCGGGATTCGGGTTCGACTTCACGGCGAACGCCAGCTCGGCACCTGGTGGGAGGGCCGCGCGCAACGCCGCGACGCGCGCGGACACGACATCCAGGTCGTACACGAAGATCGGCGAGCCGTGCGCCCGCACCAGGTCGGCCGGGTCCATGCCGGCCACCGTCGCGCCCACCGCGATCACCGGGTGAGCCGCGGGGTCCGAGCCGGCAGCGACCGGCACCGTGTCGGTCACCGCAATGCCTCCTCCAGGGCCACGCGCGCGTCCGTGGAGCCGTCGCGGCGCTTCACGATCACGGGCACGGCCAGGCCGATGCCGCGGCCGGCCGCCCACGCCCCCGGTGCCGGTCGCGACCCGGGGACCACCACGGACCCGGCCGGGATGACGAGCGGCGCGTCCGGGGTGCCGCGGAGCTCCCGCTCCTCGACCAGGTCGATCACCCGGCTCTGCCCGGTGAGGATGACGCCCGAACCCAGGACCGCGTCCCGGCCCACGACGACGCCCTCGTACAGGCCGCAGCCGCCGCCCACGAACGCGTCGTCCTCCACCACGACCGGCCGCGCCCCCGCGGGCTCCAGCACGCCGCCGACCTGCGCCGCCGCCGAGAGATGGACGCGGGAGCCGATCTGTGCGCAGGAGCCCACCAGGGCATGGGAGTCGACCATCGTGCCCCGACCCACCCACGCGCCGATGTTGAGGTAGGCCGGGGGCATGATCGTGACGCCGGGCTCCAGGTGGACGCCGGAGCGTGCCGTGGTGCCGCCCGGCACGACCCGCCAGGGGGCCCCGGCCGCCGCCGCCGCGCGGGCGCCGGGCGAGTCGAGGATATCCAGGACGCCATAGGCGACCCGGTCGCGGGCCGCCATGATCGGGCCGTCGCGGTAGTCGCGGGTGCCCGGGATCCGGAAGCCCAGCAGGATGCCGCGCTTCACCCAGGCGTTTGCGCGCCAGCAGCCGGGCGCGTCGGGGTCGGGCTCTGCGGAGCGGACCGTGCCCGCCTCCAACGCCGCCACCAGGTCCGCGACCGTGGCGGCCGCCTCGTCGCGGAGCGTCTCCGGCAGGGGCTGGCCTGCCGCCGGCCACGCGTCCAGCGCCGCCTCGATGCGCGCGCGGAGTGCGGCGGGGTCGATCGGTGCCACCTCGGTCACGCGGTCGCGCCGGCGGTCGCCGGGGTCAGCAGGTCCACGCCCTGGAGCACGCCCCGCAGGCGCGACCGCTGCTCGTCCGCGAGCGGCAGGAGCGGCTGGCGGAGCACGTCGTGGAGGAGGCCCATCTCCGCCATCGCGGCCTTCACCGGCACCGGGTTGGGCGAGATGAAGTTGACGCGCATCAGCTCGAGATAGCGGTTGTGCAGCGCGCGCGACCCGGCCCAGTCGCCCGCGAAGGCCAGCTCGCACAGGCGGGCCATCACATCGGGGACCTCGTTCGACGCGACGCTGATGATGCCGTCGCCGCCCAGCGCGAGCATGGGGTAGGTCATCGAGTCGTCGCCCGACAGGACCGCCAGGGTGGCCGGACGGTCACGCAGGATCGTCATGATCTGCTCGATGTTGCCGCTCGCCTCCTTCACCGCGATCACGTTGGGGTGGCGAGCGATGCGCATCAGGGTGGCCGGCTCGATGTTCGTGCCGGTGCGGCCGGGCACGTTGTAGACCACGATCGGCAGGCCGCCCTCCTCGGCGACGCGCAGGTAGTGCGCCTCGAGCATCCGCTGGTCGGGCTTGTTGTAGTAGGGCGCCACCACGAGGGCGGCGTCAGCGCCCAGCTCCTTCGCCCGGCGGGTGGCCTCCACCACCGTGGCCGTGTCGTTGGAGCCCGTGCCCGCGATGACCGGCAGTCGCCCGGTAAGGCCGCGCCGGCGGACCGTCTCGATCGTGAGCGAGATGATGCGGTCGTCCTCGTCGTGGGTGGTGGTGGGCGACTCGCCCGTGGTGCCAACGGGCACCAGGCCGTGGATGCCCAGGTCGATCTGGCGCTCCACGAGCCGGACGACGGCGTCGGTGTCGAGCGAGCCGTCGGGCAGGAACGGCGTGACGAGGGCCGTGTAGGCGCCTCTCAGGGTGGGTGCGGTCATGGTCGTGGTCTCCCTCGGGTGGACGGTGGCGGGTGGTCAGTCGGTGGCTGGGGTCGCGGTGATGTCGCGGACGAGGTCGGCGAAGGCGCCGATGCCGGGCGGTCGGTCCGGGTCGGCAAGGAGGTGGTCGGCGGCGAGAAGCGCCCCCGCCACGTAGGCCGAGCGGTCCCGCGCGGTCACCCGGAGCTCGATCGACTCGCCCGGGGCATCGAACCCGACGATGTGCATCCCCGGGTGGGCGCCGGCGCGGATCGCCACGACCTCGAGCGCGTCTGGGTCTGGCGCGCCCTGCCCCTCGGCAAGCCGCGCCCGGCGCTTCGCGGGCAGGTGCGGCAGCATCCGCTCGGCGATCGCGACGGCGGTGCCGGACGGGCGGTCGGGCTTCGTGCGGCGGTGCTGCTCCACGACGTACGGGTCGAACTCCGGGAAGCGGCCCAGCCGCCTGGCCGCGTCCGCGGCAATCTCCGTGAACAGCACGACGCCCACGCTGAACGTGGGCCCCACGATGATGCGGAGTCCGTGCTCCTGGGCCAGGTGGGCCGCTTCCGCGCTGATGGCCGGGTCGCCGGTCCAGCCGGTCGTGCCCACCACGACGTTCCGGCAGCCGGTCGCGGCGATGGTGCGCAGGTTCTGGGTGTACGCCTCGCCGTGGCTGAACTCGAAGGCGACGTCGACGGGGGCGAGGGTCGCGGGGTCCGGGCGATCGGTGCGACCGACCATGGCGACCACCTCGTCGCCGCGCGCGAGGAGTGCCGCGCGGATCGCCCGACCCATGTTGCCGGCGCCGGTGAGGAGAGCTCGCATGCGGTGTGCCCGATCCCTTTCGTAGAAAACAAAACGCCGCGGCCACCGTTCGGTGTCCGCGGCCCGTGGAGCCTGCCCGGCAGGCCCCGTGCGCTCCAGCGCGCGTGGCCTACTGGGCCCGTGCCTCCTGGCAGGGCCGCCAACGCTTGCGCTTGAGCACGGTGACGTTCATCGAGTCCGAGTGTGAGGGTGGTGCGGCGGGCATGTCAAGTCGCGGCAGCGTGCGTGGTTGTCGCGGAGCACGGTGGAGGGGGTCGGTGGCGGGCGGGGTGCGTCGACCGCACACCTGGACCGTTGTCCGAGATATGGACCGTATCGCGGAGGTACCTGCCAGATGTCGCGCCGGCGCGACCTTGAGCCTGGCGGAAGCCCCGACTTCGTGCCACCCGTTCCACTGGTGCGACACAAGCCTGGTTTCTACCTGGCTAGCGTCGCACCAGTCCGACGGATGGCCGGGTCGCCACGCTCGTGCCGGGCGTTGGGGCGGGACGTGGCGTGTCACATCTCGGGCTTGTGTCGTTCCCGTCGGACATCTGGCATGGCATCGGCCGGGCGGGCACGAGGGCCGCGCGGCAGGAGCCGGCGCGCGGTGGCGACCCAGAGGAAGCCGCAAGGGATCGTCACGACCAAGGACACGAGTGAGCCGGCCGCCACCCAGATGAGGGTGTACAGCACGCCGCCACCGAGGTCCTGCGTGGATGGGAGCCTGCCGACGTGGACGGCCGCTCCCGACCACAGGATCACGACGGCGCCCGCGGCCCGGCGGGTGCGGCGTGGGTGCCGGGCCCGCGAGGCGGTCGTCCGCTCCGACGCCCGCGCTCTCAGCCCGGCTTTCGCGCCACGATGGAGTAGCTCAGCGGGATCCGGCCGCGCTCGCCGGGTCCGGCGTCCAGGTGGGACCAGCTCCAGTCGACCGGGTGCTCCGTCAGGCGCTCCAGCCGCAGATCGGTGGCCAGCAGCGCGGTGACCACCTGGCCCAGCTGCCATGCCCGGGCGAACTTCAGCGCCTGTCGCTCCTCGGGGACCGACAGCTCCGGGATGTACTCCGGAGCCCATCCGCGGGAAGCCTCTGGACCGGCGAAGTAGTCGTAGTCGGTGGCCATCCAGAAGCCATGCTCGTCCACGTCGAACAGCCACTCGATCGGGTGTCCCTCGAACAGCACGAACCGGCCGCCGGGCCGCACCAGGCGCGCCACCACGCGCGCCCACGCGTCGATGTCCTGGACCCAGGGCAGCGCGCCACGCCCGGTGTACAGCAGGTCGGCGGTCCCGTCCAGATCGTGCGGGACCTGGAGCACGTCCGCCTCCACCCAGGTCGCGGGCGCGCCGGTCGCCTCGGCGAGCCTCCGGGCCAGGTCCAGCAGACGGGGTGAGTAGTCCACGCCGACCACCGTGTCGGCCCCCAGGTTCCACAGCGAGAGGGTGTCCCGCCCGCCCGCGCACTGGAGGTGGATGGCCCGCCCGCACCCCGACAGGTCGCCCAGGAGGTCCTCCTCCACCGGGTACAGGCTGCTGCCACCCGCGCGGATCTGCTCGATCGCGTCGGGCAGCCAGCGCTCGTACTGCTCCGCCGCCTCATCCCAGGCCGCGCGTGTCGCGGCATGCATCGCGCCCACATCGGCCCGCTCGGCGTCGGTGGCCGGGCGCACGAGCGCGGCATCGTCTTGATCGGGCATCGGCATGCCTGCAGTCTGGCACGACGCGGGGACGCGCCCGCCGCGGGGACGCGCCCGACGCGGGGACGCGCCCGACGAGGGGACGGGGGACCGCGCGCCGGGCTAGAGTGACGGCGACGGCCACAGGGAGGGATCGGCGAGGGACCATGACGGCGAGCATCGACGAGGTGGTGGCGCGGGCCCGCGAGGACGGGGTGCGGCTCATCCGGTTCCTCTACTGCGATCCGTCGGGCGTCATCCGCGGCAAGAACGTCCACGTCAACAAGCTCGCCTCCAAGATGCGCGAGGGGGTGGGAGTGACGCGCGCCCAGAACGCCGTGAACATGGTGGAGCAGCTGGTCGACGTCCCGGGCATGGAGCCGGTGGGCGAGATCCGCATCGTGCCCGACCCGGACACGTACACCGTGCTGCCGTGGGTCCCCCGGACGGCCGGCATGCTGTGCGACCAGCTCGACCATTCGTTCCAGGACTGGGGCTCCTGCACGCGCTCGTACCTCAAGCGGGCGATCGCGGCCTCGGAGGCGGAGGGCATCCGCGTGATGGCGGCGTTCGAGAACGAGTTCTACCTGGCGCAGGAGGTCGACGGGGAGGTCCGACCGTACGGCGACGGTCCGGTCTACTCGTCGGCGGGCATGGACCGGACGGCGCTCGTCATGGACGACATCGTCACGTCCCTGGAGGCCCAGGGCCTGGATGTGGAGCAGGCCATCAACGAGTACGGTCCGGGCCAGGTGGAGATCGCCGTGCGGTACGCCGACGCGCTCCGCGCCGCCGACAACCAGCTCAAGCTGCGGGACGCCGCCCGCGGCACCGCCGAGGTCGTGCATGGCCTCATCGCGTCCTTCGCCGCCAAGCCGTTCGCGGACGGCATCGGCTCGGGTGCGCACATCCACTTCAGCCTCTGGTCAGCGGACGGCACGCGCAACCTGCTGTATGACCGCGACGCCGGAGACCGGGTGCTGTCCGGGACCGGGCGCGCGTTCCTGGCCGGGGTGCTGGATCACCTGCCTGCGCTCCTCGCGCTGACCTGTCCATCGCACAACTCCTACGAGCGCCTGCGACCCGGAGCCTGGGCCGGCTCCACGGTCAGCTGGGGCGTGGACAACCGCGAGTGCACGCTCCGGGTCGCTTCTGCCTTCCGGGGGCGCGAGGAGGAGTCGACGAACCTGGAGCTCAAGGCCTGCGACCCGACCTGCAACCCGTACCTCGCCCTTGGCGGGCTGATCCACGCCGGTCTCGACGGGATCCGGCGCGGTCTCGAGCCACCCGAGGCCGCGCGTCGCGATCCGGCCCGCATGACGCCCGAGGAGCGCGAACGGTGCGGCATCCGACCGCTGCCCGGGACGCTGCCGGCCGCCCTGGACGCGCTGGAGGCCGACGGGGTCCTGTTCGGGTCGCTGGGCTCCCTGCTGGGCCCCGCCATGGTGGCCATCCGGCGCGCGGAGAACGCGAGCCTGGAGGCGATGGGCCCAGACGCCGCGCGGCGGGCCCACCTGGACATCTTCTGACGCCCATGCCCCACGATGACGCCACGCCGTGCCGCGGGGCGGCCGCACCAAGGGAGGAACGCTTTGATGCTCGATTCGATGACGGTGGTGGACCTCACGCTCACGCTGGGTCCGGACACGCTGATGTGGCCGGGAGCGCCCCAGCCCAGCGCCCAGACCGTGCTCACCGTCGCCCATGACGGCTTCTACAACCGCCTGGTCAGCTTCATGGAGCATTCGGGGACCCACTTCGACGCGCCCTGTCACATGGTCGAGGGACAGGCGACGGTGGACCGGGTCGACCCCGCGACGCTCGTCGTGCCGATCGCCATGATCGACATCTCCGCGGAGGTCGGCGACGACATGGACGCCGTGCTCACCACCGACCAGCTCGCCGCGTGGGAGGCGCGACACGGCCGCGTGCCCGCGGGGTCGGCCGTCTTCCTGCGCACCGGCTGGGAGGACCGCATCGGCGACGCGGCGCGCTACATGAACGCGGGCGGACCGCTGCGCTTCCCGGGTTTCGGAGCGGACGCGGCGCGCGTCCTGGTGGACGAGCGCGGCGTGGTCGGTCTGGGCATCGACACGCTGGGCGTGGATGCCGGCGACAACGAGGCGTTCGTGGTCCATCGCACCGTGAGCCACGCGAAGGGCCTGTGGCACCTCGAGAACCTCACGAATCTGAAGCGCCTGCCGCCGCTGGGCGCCTGGGCGTTCGTGGGCGTGCTCAAGCTCCAGGACGGCTCGGGCGGGCCCGCGCGCGTGCTGGCGCTCGTCCCCTGACCGCCGACACCCGATGACCCGCGTCGCCGGCGCACCGGCTCCTCTCCTGTTCATCGGCACCTGCGACCTCGCGGCGATCACGCGGGGGCGCACGATCCGTGGCGAGGGCGCCGTCGGACGTGCCCGGATGGGCGTGGGCTGGGTGCCCGCGAACCTGGGCCTCACCACGTTCGGCCCGATCGCCACGCCCAACCCGTTCGGGGCGCTGGGCGACCTGCGGCTGGTCCCCGTGGAATCCACGCGGGTGCGACTGCCTGCGGGTGGCGGAAGGCCGGCGCTCGACGTGATGCTCGGCGACCTGGTGTACCCCGACGGATGGCCCTGGACATGCGATCCGCGGCGGGCCCTGCTGGATGCCGTGGCGCACCTGGAGGAACGGACCGGCCTGCACCTGCGGGTCGCCTTCGAACAGGAGCTGACGCTGGAGGGGCTGCCGGGTGGCGGCGCGCCCTTCTCCATCGAGGCGCTCCGATCTGCGGAGCCGTTCGGGACGGAGCTGGTCCGGGTGCTCCATGACAACGGGCTCGCGCCGGAGACCTGGCTGCCCGAGTATGGCCACGGCCAGTACGAGCTGACCATGGAGCCCGCCGACCCGGTCACGGCCGCCGACCGCGCCATCCTGTCCCGGCTCATCGTGCGCGACCTCGCCGCGGCGCACGGGTTGCGCGCGATCTTCTCGCCGCTCGTTCGGCCGGACGCGGTGGGCAACGGGACGCACGTCCATCTCTCGCTCTGGGACCGTGACGACCGACCGGTGACGCTCGAACCCGAGTCGCTCCAGCTGTCCGCCGCGGCGGGACGGTTCGCGGCCGGGATGCTCGCCCACGCGCAGTCCCTCATCGGCTGGACCGCCTCATCGGTGATCTCGTCCATCCGGCTGCAGCCTGGCCGATGGTCCGCGGGCGGCGCGTTCCTGGGTCGCCAGAACCGCGAGGCGCTCCTGCGCCTGTGCCCGCTGCCGTCGGTGGCCGGCGGACGGCCCCCGCTGGAGGCGGCCAACCTTGAGTTCCGGGCCGTGGATGCCACCGCGAACCCGTGGCTGGCGCTGGCCGCCCTCATCCGCGCGGGCTCCGACGGCCTGGAGCGGGAGCTGCCGGCGCCCCCCATCGTGGATGGCGAGGTGGAGGCGCTGACCGCAGAGGAGCGCACGAGACTGGGCATCGCGCCGCTCCCGGTCGACCAGGAGGCGGCTCTCGCGGCGATCGAGGCGGATCCCGCGGTGCGATCGTGGTTCGCGGAGGACCTCATCGCGACGCATCTGGCCGTGCGCCGGTCCGAGCGGGCACAGCTCCAGGGTCTCGATGCGCAGGAGGCGTGCCGCCGCTATGCCGCCGTCATCTGAGCCTGGGTCGCGGACCCGGGAGTCGCAGTCGGACGGCATGATGGCGGGCGGGCTCGCGGTCGACGGGATGGCATCGGACGAACCGCTGGGGCTGCGCGCCTCGGGGGCGGTCGCGGGGCCTCACCCCGGGGTGGACGAGCTGCTCCTGTCCGCCCGGTTCGTGGACCACCATGTGCACGGCGTGCTGCGTGGCGTCCTGTCCAAGGAGCGCATCGTGGGACTGCTCTCGGAGTCCGATCGGCCCGCCGCGGTCGCGGTCGCGGGGATGGATTCGCAGCTGGGCATCGCGGTGCGTCGCTGGACGGCGCCCCTGCTGGGCATGGAGCCAGGCGTCCCTGCGGAGCGCTGGCTGGCGGCGCGTTCGGAGCTGCACAACGAGGTCGTGTCGGGCACGCTCCTCCCGGCAGCCGGACTGGCGGAGCTGTTCGTGGACACCGGATACCAGGGCACGGCGCTCACCTCGCCCACCGAGCTGGGGGAGCTGGCGGGCGCTCCCGCGCGCGAGGTGGTGCGCCTGGAGGTCGTCGCCGAGGGGGTCGCGGCAAGCCGGCCGGACGCCCGTGGCTTTCGCGCGGCCCTGCGAGACGCGCTGGCGGCCGCGACCGGGCAGGCCGTGGGCGTGAAATCGATCCTGGCCTACCGGTGTGGCTTCGACATCGACCTGTCGTCGCCGGACGATGCCGCGGTGGAGGTCGCCGCTGGCAGCTGGCTCCGATCGCTGGATGCGGGCGCGCCGATGCGGTTGACCGACCCGACGCTGTTGCGGGCGGTGCTCTGGGCGGGCGTGGACCTGGGCCTGCCGCTGCAGCTGCACACCGGCTACGGCGACACGGACCTGGACATCCACCGGGCGGATCCGGCGCTCCTCACCGGCTTCCTGCGACGGACCGAGGGTCGCTGCCAGGTGCTGCTGCTGCACGCCTATCCGTTCCAGCGCACGGCGGGCTACCTGGCGCAGATGTTCCCGCACGTCTCGCTGGACGTGGGCCTGGCCGTGAACCACAGCGGCGTGGCATCCGCGCAGATCCTGCGCGAGATGCTGGAGGTCGCGCCACTGACGAAGCTGCTGTTCTCATCGGACGCCTGGGGGCTGCCGGAGCTGCATCTGCTCGGGTCATGGCTGGTGCGTCGAGGCCTGTCGCGGATCATCGGCGGCTGGGTGGCGGACGGGGACTGGACGCTGGCCGACGCCGAGCGCGCGATCGACCTGTTCGCGAGCGGGAACGCACGGCGGATCTACACGCGTTCGTGACGAGCAGCGCGGGCGGATTCCCGACGCACCTCGCTCGTCGGGATGCGCCTGCGGTACCCTGACACGGCAAAGACACGGGACCGGCGTTCCGGTCCGCAGCACAGGAGGATGCTCATGAGCAGGACCACGGTGAAGGTCGGGCTGGCCGCGGGGGCGGCACTCGTCCTGTCCGCTGCGCTGGTGCCGTTCGCGGCGGCGCAGGGTGAGCCCATCAAGATCGGCGGCGGGTTCGCGCTGACCGGGGCGGAATCGTCCCTCGACGTGCCCGCCTACAACGGCGCCACCCTGGCGCTCGAGGAACTGAACGCGGCCGGCGGCATCAACGGCGCCACGATCGAGATGCCCGTCCACGACAGCCAGTACGACATGGCGGTCACCGCGCAGGTCGCGCAGCAGTACATCGAGGAGGACCACGTCCAGGCGTTCATCGGCTACACGGACACCGACTCGGTGCTCGCATCGGGCCGATTCTTCCAGGATGCGGGGATCCCCTTCATCACCGTCGGCGCGACGTCACCCAAGATCCCGTCCCAGGTCGGCGACATGCTGTTCCTGGCGGCGTTCGGCGACAACGTCCAGGCCGCGGCGGGCGCGGAGTACGCTCTCAAGAACTTCGGTGACAGCGCGTACCTGCTCATCGACAAGGGCGTCGAGTACACCACGCTCCTGGGCGGGTACTTCAAGGACGCCTTCGAGAAGGCGGGCGGCACGATCGTCCTCGAGGACACCTACGAGACGGACGCCACCGACTTCTCGGCCCAGATCACCAAGCTGAAGGCGCTGCCCGAGCAGCCGGCCTTCTACTACATCGCGGCCATGCCCTACAACGTGGGCCCCGTGGTCAAGCAGCTCCGTGACGCGGGCCTGACCGGTCCGGTCGTCGGTGGTGACGGCTACGACACGCCCGACATCGTGACCGTGGCGGGCCCTGCGGCCGAGAACGTGTTCTTCACGACGCACGCCCTGATGGATCCCGTGGGCGGCACGGAGGGCATCAAGGCGTTCATCGAGGCGTACACCACCAAGTTCGGGCATGCGCCCGAGAACGCCTTCGCCGCGCTGGGCTACGACACGATGAAGCTGATGGCGGACGCCATCACCCGCGCTGGGTCCACCGACGGTGCCGCGATCAAGGCGGCCATCGAGGGGACCACCGGCTTCCCGGGCATCACGGGCTCCATCACGTTCAGCCCGGAGCAGCACGTGCCGCAGAAGGGCGTGACAATCATCGCCATCAAGGACGGCGCCTTCACGCTCGCCGAGGAGGTCGTGCCGACGTACATCCCGGCTCCCTGATCTGTCGTTCCGGCCGCGCCGCCTGTCCGGTCGGCGCGGCCGGAACACGACGCGACATCACGGCCCGCGTCTCCGGCTCGTCCGGGGTCGCGGGCCGTTCGTCTCGGCCAGTGCGGCTCGAGATGTCCGTCTGGCCTGTCACGACCCGGTTCGGTTCGGGATCGCGGGCGCGGGCGTTTCGGGCCGTCCAGCGGCGAGTCGAGCCACGGGCGCGGGGGGCGGGGGGCCGGGGGGTCCGGGCCGGGGGCCGGGCCGGAGGGTCCGGGCCGGGGGCCGGGCCGGGGGGGCCGGACCGGGGGCCGGGTCTGGGCCGGGCCGGGGGGCCGGGCCGCTCAGAGGCCGTGAAGCAATCAGGGTCGTGGTCCGCGGGTCCCGGGAATGCGGCGCCCGCGGGGTCGCATGGCGGTCCGACGGCCGGGTGCCGCGGATCGACCGGGGCGGCGCGCGGCGGGACCTGGCGTGCGCCTCATCCGGCGGTCCGCCGCCGGACTCCTCCTCCCCGGGGTCAGCCCCCGACGGGCAGGGCCCCGAGGGTGACGGTCCGGACCAGG